>JBDIBK010000008.1:0-51876 GCA_039812845.1 Bryobacterales bacterium | reverse complement strand
CCCGTCTGAAAGTCCCTACTGATACTCGCACTTGCTTGCTTCACAGCAACTCCGTGGCCATTTTCCCTATGAAACTGCCGTCTCAGTGTTCTTGCGCACTCATCTGGCGGAATGCGCCCCAAAAAGTCGCAGATCTCGTGCGAACACGGTATCCACAAGGGTCGAGAGCGTATGTGGTGCGGCTTTTGCTACGACACAGTGTATACGGCACAGGTCCACGTTTGCATCCCAGTCCCGTTGCTGGCGGCAGGAAGTTCGGTGTCGGTCTCTCCAAATCCTATCCGGGTTTCCTTTATTACCGCAGCTTTCGGTGTTCTCTCGATCCCTGGCATCTGGCGCACACGAGCTAATGCAATCCGTCAATCTGTCGACCGTAACATTCGAGTTTCCCCCACGCTCCTACTCAGAGAACGAACAGCCTCGCGCAGCGAGTCCATGTCGCGACGGCCCCGTTTGGCCGGCGTGACGCCACCGTACACTTCACACCCACCTGCCGCCGCCCGGCTTTGCCCGGCTGCCACGCTCCACGCCCCGCGCCGAACCCGGAAACCCTGCGAATCCCGGAGACGAAAACGGCCCGATCACCGCACTTCGAAAAAAATCGCGGATTTTTCGCCGTCGCCGTAACCCGAACGCCGGCAACCGGTTACAATCGTCGCCCGCTCCCCGCCGCCCCGCCACGCCCCGTCTCGGCACTCGATTCCCGCCGCGCCATCCGTATACTCGGGCATGTCGGGGAACTTCGAGAAGGCAATCCGCGATGCGGCCCGCCGCTCGGAAGAGCGGCGGGTGCGCGCGGTCCTGCCCGATTCGCCGGGCACGGCCTCGGGCACAGCGCGAGCGGATCTCCGCCCCGCGCGTCCCGGAAGATCTGGCTCGAACGACCCCTCCCGTGTGTGCCGCCCTCAAGGCCAAAACGCACGAAAGAGGCAGGCCTCCGTCGGAAATTTCGCCTCCTCCCCGTCCGCTCGATTGTCCGGATTTATCCGGACAATCCGGACAATGCGCAGCAGCGCGAAAAGGGCACAACTCACTGATTCAAAGTCACTTCGCTCGACAGGCCGCAAATCGAGATGCATCGCATTTTTTGCACAACCCGGACAAACCGGCCAATCCCGGCTCTAGGCGAAGGCAAGGGCTTCCCGCCTGGAACGAATCGGGATGAGAACGTCCGATGCGCCCCGAAATGGAACGGCAATCCCACAAGATCGCTGGCTCCAGCCGCATCCTCGCGGTCAAAGACCGTGTCGACACCATGGACACCGTGGACAGTGTGGACACTGTGGACAACATGGGCTTCGTAGACATCATGGACACTGTGGACACTGTGGACAACATAGCCACCATGAACACTTTGGACAACGTGGACACGATGGATCGATCGGCAGACTGGACACCATGGACAGTGTGGACTCTGTGGACAATCTGGACGCTGTGGACATCGTGGACACTGTGGACAATCCTGCAAACATCGCCGCTCGCCAATCGCTCTCAAAGATCGAAGCGATGGATTCCCGCGTATCCGTTCGCGACATAATGGGGCTTCGCCGCCGGGCTCGGGGCCGGGCACCCGTCGGCGAGGGAATCCGTATCTGCCCAAGGGAGGTTGGCCGCGCATGACGGAAGCGAAACGGGGATTCTGGCGTCGCCGCTGGTGGCAGGTGCTGCTGGCGCTCTTTGCGGTCCTTCTGGCCGGGTCCTGGATTGCCGCCCGCATCGCCGCCTCCCGCATCGAACCCTTTGCCAGGGAACGGCTCATCGCGTATCTGGAGGACCGCTTCGACGCCAGCGTCGAAATCGGAGAGCTCGATGCCTCCCTGCCCATTGACGACCCCTACAAATTCATCACCTCCAAAGGGCGCGGCACGCGCCTGAACCTCTTTGTGAAGGACGTGAAAGTCTCCCAGCCCGGCCTTGAGGACCTGCCCCCGCTGCTCCAATGGAAGACTCTCAAAGTGGTGGTGGATTTCCCCTCCCTATTCGAGGACACCGTCAACGTGAAGCATGTGGCGCTCACCGGGTTCCGCTTCACCGTTCCGCCCAAGGGCCGCCGCCCGGCGCTGGCGTCAAACCCGGCCACCGCCCCGAATGCCCCATCGGGCAACCGGCCTGAGGATGCGGCGAAGCGCGCCCCAAGCGTGATCCTCGAAGAAATCGCCGCCGATGGAATGGCTCTCACCATCCTTTCCTCAAACCCGGCGAAAGCGCCGCTAGAGTTCGAAATGCAGCGGCTGCGCCTCTTCGGAGCCGCCCCCGGCACGCCCATGCGCTACGAGGCCGATCTCACGAACCCGAAGCCGCCCGGCGTGGTCCACAGCACGGGGCACTTTGGCCCGTACGTTCCCGGCGAACCCGGAGACACGCCGCTCGATGGCGATTTCACATTCGACAATGCGGACCTCTCCGTCTTCAAGGGCATTCGCGGCATTCTCAGCTCGAAGGGAACCTTCACCGGGCAACTGAACCGGATCGTTGCCGACGGCATCGCCGAGACACCCGCCTTCGGCCTCAGCTATAGCAAGAACACCGTGAAGCTGGTTACGAGATATCACGCCATCATCGACGGCACGAACGGCAACACGGAGCTGCGGCCAGTCGAAGCCACGCTCGGCTCCACCACGCTCCTCTGCGACGGCTCCGTGGAGCGGTTCCCCGGCGAGAACGGCAAGACCGTCGCCTTGAAAGTCTCCACGAAGGACGGCGATCTGCGCGACATCCTCCTGCTCGCGATGAAGGACAATCGGGTTCCCCTGCGCGGCAGGATCGACCTGGATATTGACCTCAAGGTGCCTCCCGGTGCCGGGCAGTATGCGGACCGGCTCCTCGTTTCCGGCAAGTTCAAGCTCCGCGACGGCCAGTTCACCAACAAGGACACGCAGGCGAAGCTCAATGAGATGAGCGGCCGCGCCCTCGGCCACCCCACCGAGCCGCCCAGCGAGAACGTCACCACGGATTTCGATGGAACTTTCCGTCTGCGGAACCGCGTGCTCCACCTCTCGCGGCTCCGGTTCTTCATCCCCGGCGCGGCCGTCAATTTGAACGGAACCTTCAACCTCGCCAGCGACGATCTGGATTTCCGCGGCACGCTGCGGACCGACGCCAAACTCTCCCAGATGATGAAAACCCGCTGGAAGCGCTGGGTGCTCAAGCCGGTGGATCCCTTTTTCTCCAAGGACGGCGCCGGCGCTCAATTCAACATCGCCATCACGGGTAACCGGGAGAGCCCGAAGTTCGGGCTTGACCGCTAAGGGAAGGTTCCCCGCGCGATCCATTGAGGATGCCCAAATACGCTTCGCTTGAAGGGAACGGAAACCGCACCGCTCAAACGCGCGGCATCGGCCACTTCTCCCGATAGCTCTTGCGCAGCATTGCGTTCGCTTCCGCGTCGCCGGGAAAGGTCTCGGTTGCCGG
Source organism: Bryobacterales bacterium (assembly GCA_039812845.1). Classification (GTDB taxonomy): domain Bacteria; phylum Acidobacteriota; class Terriglobia; order Bryobacterales; family Bryobacteraceae; genus JACTMJ01. The sequence continues at coordinate 48,465 of JBDIBK010000008.1, read as the reverse complement.
GTCGAACTTCACGTCTCGCCCCAGGTGATACGAGATGTTTCCCAGATGGCAGAGGGTCGTGCTCATGCGCCCGATCTCCACATCGGCGTTCGGCAATTTGCGCGTACGCAGGCATTCGAGGAAGTTGCCTTCATGGGAGCCCCCCGTGTCCTTCACTTCCATCGCCAGCGAGCGGTCCGGGCGGTATGCCTTCCAGCCGTCGCCCGTCGCCACCAGCGTGCCTTCGGAACCGTAGAAGGCGGTCCCGGCCCATTGCCCCTCCGGCGCGCGCGATTGCGAGAAGCTCTGCAGGTCGAAGGTCAGCAGCAGATCGCCGTAGTCGTAAGCCACGGTCTCCGTATCGGGCACCTCTTTGGCGTCGTCCAGCCAGTAGATGCCTCCCGTTGCCGAAACCCGCTTCGGCAGGCAGTTCTCCGGACCTTTGATCTTTCCCAGCGCCATCAGCGCCACATCCAGCACATGCACGCCCTGGTTGCCCAGTTCGCTGTTGCCGTAATCCCAGAAGAAGCGCCAGTTGTAGTGGAAGCGGTTCTCGTTGAAGGGCCGCTCCGGCGCGGGGCCGAGCCACATCTCGTAGTCGGCGCTCGCCGGCGGCGTCGCATCCGCCGGATTGCCGATCGACTTGCGCACCTGGCTGATCCAGGCCTTCATCTGGCAGATCTTGCCCAGCTTGCCCGACGCCGCGTATTCGGCCGCGCTGATGAAGTGGTGGAAGCTGCGCCGCTGCGTGCCCACCTGCACAATGCGCTGGAGCTTGCGCGCCGCGTCGCGGACCAGATGCCCTTCCTCGATCGTCTGCGTGAGAGGCTTCTCCGTATAGCAATCCTTGCCCGCGGAGAGCGCCATCAGCGTCATGTGCGTGTGCCAGTGGTCCGGCGTCGCGATCACCACCGCGTCAATCGCCTTGTCGTCCAGCACCCGCCGGAAATCGCGTTCCTGTTTCGGGCGCGCGCCCTGCGCCTTCTCGAAGTCGGGCGTCACCTTGTCGAGGATCGCCTGGTCTGCGTCGCAGAAGGTCGCGATGCGCGCGCCCTGCTCGATCATGCGCAGTGCCACGCTCCTCCCCTGGTTGCGCCCGCCGATCAGGGCCACGTTGATCCGGTCGTTCGCCCCCAGCGCCTTCGGGTTGAGATTCAACACCTGCGCCGCGGCGGCCGTGCCCGCCAGGGACTTCAAGATCTCGCGCCGGTTTGATGTTCGTTCCATGCCATTCCCTCAATCACTTTGTATCACCCGAGCCAAGCCAGCGCTTGAGAAAAGCGAGGCCGCTCGGAAGTTCGATCTCATGCTTCCCCTCGTGCATCACCAGTTGCGCGCGGTCCCCCAGGCCGAGTTTCTCGTAGTGCGAGCGCGCGGCGTTGAACTCCTCCTCCACCTGAGGCCAGTACGCGATTCCATCCTTCTTGCCGTGCTGCACCATCAGCGGCCGCGGGCAGATCAGGCTCGCCACGTCGCTGTCGGTGAACTCGGTCAGCCAGTCCCGCAGAAACACGTATTCCTCGTCCGTATCGAGGAACACGGAGTAGCGCGCGTCCGGGATGGCCATCTTGTTGCGCCGGTGGTTGAACCACGCCGTGATCACCGCGGCCTTGATGCGCGGCTCCAGCGGAGTCCAATACTTCCCGGCCATCCCGCCCAGGCTGATGCCCCAGAAGCCGATGCGCTCCTTGTCGATCGCCGGGTCCTCAAGCACCGCGTCGAGCAGCAGCTTCATGCGTTCGAATTCGATGCCCGCGAGCGAGGTGCCATCGAGGCGAGCGAGGCGCTCCACGCGGTTCCTCCGCTCGATGGAAGAAAGGTTCATCGGCGCGAGCACGGCGAACCCCTGCTCCACCAGCGCCTTCCCGTATGCCTTGTAGACGCCGCTCTCGTCTTCCAGGCCGAACACGCGCTCCGGGTAGCTGTCGATGCCATGCTGCGCGATCACGAGCGGCACCTTGCCCTGTGCGTTCGCGGGCAGCGCGAGCAGCCCCTCGGCGGCCACCCCGCCCGCCAGCGGCAGCGTCACCCACTCCGCCCGGATGCCGGGAATGCGGGTGAAGGGCGTCCTGCGCAGTGCGCTCTCGGGCTGCAGACCCGGCAACACAAACATCGCCCGATAGCGCGCGCGGTTCGGCTCCACGCTCTTCAGATAGGCGGCCACGCTCGAGTAATCGCGGTGCCACGCCTTCGCCGCCCGCGCCGCGTAGCCGTTCACGATGTCGTCCTGCAGCCATCGCTCCAGCGTCCCTTCATAGGCATTCAGCCGCTCACGCATCGGCGTGCTGTAGTGGCTCACACTCGCGGGGGCGTTGGTGAGCGCTTCGTCGATCAGGCGCGGGAGGGCCGCTCCGAAGTTCAGCCGGTCATCCGTCAAGGGCGGGCGACCGAACGCCGGGCTCGGGTCCGTCATCAGTTCCATCAGAAAGGCGGGGGCTCCGGTCTTCTTGTAAACCCAGCGGTCCGCGGTCATGCGGCCTGGGGCGTTCTCGCCGGCAGCGCTGTCCCGCACGCCGCCCGTCGGGCGGAAATGCGTCGAAGTCTTGAGCAGCGAATTGAGCCGCTCCCCGATGGCATTCGCGGCCGCGTTCCCCGCGCCAACCGGTCCGGAAAGAAAATCCGCGGATTCCGTGTTGTGCATCGTCAGAAAGAAGTCGATCGAATGGCCCTCCGCGATCCAGTCCTCCATCGCCTTCCGCGTGGCCGCGATCTCGGGCATCAAACGGGCATCGTCCACGTCCCAATTGCGGTTCAAGTCGTAGCCGTTGCGGTTGAAGCGCACGCCGCCCGCCGCCACGCCGTCCGGGTCGAGCGTCGGGATCATCTGGAAGACGTAACGCCGCCGCAACTCGGCCGCCGCCGGATCCTCGCCCGCCAGAAAGCGGACCGCGCCCTCGAACGCCCACGAGGTGCCGGATTCCCATGCGTGCTGCCGCGCCATCACCCACACCGTCTTCTTCCCCGCCGTCGCGCGCGGGTCCGTAACCGTGATCAGTTCAAGCGGCCTCCCTTGCACGCTGCGCCCGATCTCCCGCACCTTCACCCATCGCCTCCCTTCGATGGATTGCACAAGCGCCCCGAGTTGCGTCAGCGTGTAGGGCGGAATGCGCGCGATCCAGATCCGCTCTCCGCGCGGCTGGAACTTCACCCGGATCCGGGCGGGATTGTCGAGCCATTCGGTCGTCTCAAAAGTGCGCCAGTGCAGATTGTCGTAGCTATAGGCGGGGTGGACGTTCCGGTGCGCCCTGCCGTCGTGCGGCCGGAAGTTGTATTCGCCCTCGAAGCCCGCGAGATCGACCGTGATCTCCTTCCCATTCACGGCGGGGTCGTTGAAGCCGTCAATGGAGAAATAGAACCAGCTTGGCTGATAGTTTCGTCCCGCTGCGTCGGCCTGGCCTCGGACGGTCGCCACCAGATGAGTCGGCGATTTCCACTCGGAACTCTTGAGCGAACCGGATTCAAACGACGCGTTCACCGTGAGCGCGAGCAATAGAAATGCGAGCATTGCAACCTGCCTGGAAGCGGAGCGGCGCACGCTGGCCTCAATCGCCCCGCCACGGCAATTACATCACAGCGCGCCCAGCCTCAGGTGCCGCCTCAACCCATTCGCGGCGGCCTCTTCCGCCGATTCCTACCGGAAATTAATGTTACGAATCCACGGCCTGGATAACCGGCGCGCGAACCCGGTCGTCAAAACAATCGGCAGGGTATGTGTTGAGGCAACTGGCTGTTGCATGATCCTGCGTTTGTTGAGCGCTGAGGAGATCGTACCCTGTGCTGTGCTCTTGGGTGTCTGGAACGTTTCGGCTTTGCCTGATTCTGCTGGTGCTGTCCTTTGGCATCGCACTTCCTTCCATTGGCGCCGCACCCAGTCTGACATTTCTTCCCGTCGCTCCCGTGCCGGGGTTTCAGGATGCGGTGGCGAAGGATGCGCTTCGCTATCTGTGCTCGGCCGATCTGGAGCAGTTGCGCGAGCGCTTTACGCGGAAGAACCTGCCCTTCGTCGATTCCATGGTTACGCGCAAACAGAAGCGCTATTGCCATATCTACTACGAGCCATCGGTAACCGGTTTCCGTGCGCACACGGAATCGAACCGGGTGCAGGGGCTTGTTTTCACCGTGGATTCCCGCCGGTTCCTGGCCCAGGGCGATGCGGGGATGGGTGACAGCCTGGATGTCGCGAAGAGCATTCTGGAGACGGTGGAACGGCCGCTCGACGTCTCTATCCAGAGCAAGGCGGAAGTCTCCGCCAAGTGGCAAGATGCCGCGCGGGCTGGCTTTCTCCCTGGCCGCGCCCACCGCATCCATCTTCGGGACAACCCAACCGACCGGCCCAACGTCTGGGCTCAGGATTACATCAAGAGCGGGGATGTTTCCGGAAATCCGCACACGCTGGTGACCTGGAAATCCTTCGAAGGAAAGGGCAAACACGGCGAAGCCTTTGACGCCCTTCTGAACTCGCTTGAATCCGAGGGCTGGCACCGCTCGAAGCTCAGTTGGGACGGCGGCGACATCATGTTCGGCGCTAACCCGCGTATTCCAGGACGCATCATCCTTTTCTACGGAGATTCCGCGCGCCTGTATTGGGGGCAATCCCTGAAGCCAGCGGAGTACGAATACGTTCTCAAGCTGGAGTTTGGCGCGGATGACGCCATTGATCTTTCCGGCTTGGCGACGCATATCGACTATTTCGTATCGATTCTCCCCGACGGCAAGACGCTGATGGTCTCGCGGGAGATGCGGAGCAACCTCGAACTCTGCCAGGCCGCGGTCGATGTTCTTATCGGGCGATTTGGTCCAAACCCCCTGTTCCTGAAGCTGAAGGAGCAGTTCGCTGCCGAAGAGAGCGCCTTCGGTTCCGGGAAACCCCAGACCCTCGCCCTGCTGGCCGAAGCCCGAAAAGCGCGCTCGTCCTGGGACCCGCTGGTGAAGGTCGACGTATTCGAGCGGTTTAGCGCTTACTGGAACAAGTATTGTCAGGAGGATGAATCTCTCTGCACCTCCGGCGAGGGCTTTGAATTCATGCTCGAAAGCAATCCCGCTCTCGCCAGAGATTGGGTGGCGGAAGCAACGCTTCTCAAGTCCGCGCCCCATCTCGCGGCATCGCTCGTCGCGCTGCTGGCCGGGCAGTTGGAAAGCGACGGGGGCGCGCGCGACCGGCTCGCGGAGTCCAAGATCCGGGAATTGCGAAAACGGGGCTTCGACATCGTGGAAGTGCCTCAAATCATGGGCGATTCCACCGGTGAGATTCGATGGGCAGGGATCAGCTATGTGAACTCGGCCATCATTGACAATTACGTCTTCGTTCCCGCGTTCGCGTTGGGCGACGCGGAGAACGCCATCATGGAAACCCTCCAGCGGGAACTGCCCGCGCCGTTCGTGGTGATTCCCGTTTACGCGCGCAATACGCTGGTTCTCAATGGAGGCGTCCATTGCGTCGTCGGGTTCCGCCGAACGTCGGAGAGCGGCGTCCCCGCGGTCACGGAGACCATGCATTCTTCCAAGCCGCGCCCGGCGGCGCACCTGGATTGGGACCCGGCCCTCGTCAGCAAGTAGGAACGGGGCGGGCCGCAACGGATTCCATGCCGAGCCCAAGCGGAGTTTTGCACTCCCGCGGGGCTACGGTAGCATCGGATCATGCTCTATCGCGCACTCCTATGGATTCTTGCCGCCAGCCTTCTGCCGGTGCTGGCTTCCGACCTTGCCAAACGCCGCCCTGGAGCGCAGACGCGCTGGTCTTCATTTGAGAACCCGACGGCCGGCAAAGGCATTGGGGGCAGAGAGAACCGGGGCGCCAAGGGCCACGCCTTTGACTCCATTGCCGCTGGGGAAACAAAGACTCTGCTCTCTGTCACCGGCCCCGGAGAGATCCGGCGCATCTGGGCCACCATCCGGGACCGCGATCCCCAGATGCTCCGTGCCCTGCGCCTGGATATTTACTGGGACGGCAAGCCCACACCCGCCGTCTCCGTGCCCTTCGGCGACTTCTTTGTCGCCATTCTCGGGCGGCCCGTGGCCTTCCAGAACGAGTTGTTTTCCAACCCGGAGGGCCGCTCGTTCAACTGCTACATTCCGATGCCATTTCGCAGCGGTGCGCGGGTGACCGTGACGAACGAATCCGACCGGAATATCACGCACTTCTTCTACGACATCGACACGCTGGCTCTCGACAGGCCGGACCCAGATTCGCTCTATTTCCACGCCTCCTGGCGGCGGGAGCGCTGGACCACGCTGGGCCGCGACTTCGAATTGCTGCCCCAAGTGCGCGGCGAGGGCCGATTCCTTGGCGTGCATGTGGGAGTGATCACTCACCCGGACAATATCGGCTGGTGGGGCGAGGGCGAAGTGAAAATGTACGTGGATGGGGACCTCGAACTGCCAACCATCGTCGGCACCGGAACCGAAGATTACATCGGCACCGGGTGGGGACAAGGCGTGTTCACCCACCGGTATCAGGGAAGCACGGTTTCCGACAACAAGGCTGGCCAGTATGGGTTTTACCGCTATCACATACCGGACCCGGTCTACTTTCACAAGGACCTGCGCGTGACCATGCAGCAGATCGGCGGCGACACCAAGGCCAAGATGACAACCATGCAGAAAAGCGGCGTGCCCATGCGGCCGGTAACCATGGACGTGGCGGGCAAGATCACCAAGCTGAACGAATCCGGCCAGCCGGTGCAGCTAGAGAAACTGGAGGCCCCCGACGACGCCTGGGTGAACGTTTATCGCCGCGATGATTGGTCGGCCGTGGCACTGTTCTACCTCGATTCGCCAGAAAACGGGCTCCCACCTCTCGCGCCGGCAGAGAAGCGGGTGGAAGCGCTCAAATAGCAAGATTGCCGGGCCGGGTACCCGCCGGTTTGTGCTGCCGCGAAGGATGCGGAGTTGTTCGCGGTCTTGCCTTCGCGCTACGCTGGGGAATTCGCACTCACGCTTTTGGCCGGAGAGCGGGGTGTGCGAATCCTCGCAATCTGGATCCGAGGCGTCTCGGCATAGCAGCGCTCCGCGCCCCGTCAGGCTGGCTCGATTCCTGAACGTGGAGAAGGGAAGCGGCCTCAACCGTTCTCTCCAACAACTGCGCCATGACCACGCTGAAACTCGATCCCATCCAGGTTTTGGCAATCTCCGGATTCGGAATCGCCGTCGGTGTGTATCTGAAGCGCTGGATTCCTTTCATCGAGCGCGTAAACGTCCCCACCTCCGTGGCCGGCGGGCTGGTGTTTTCGCTGCTCATCCTCGCTCTGCGGGACCGCGTGATCAATTTTGAGATGGACCTCGTGCTGCAGCGGGTTCTGATGATCGCCTTCTTTACCACGGTGGGGATGGGCGCCAGCTTGCGGCTTCTGAAAGTGGGCGGGAGGCTGATGGCCGTCTTCTTCGGGATCTCCTCGATTGGGGCGCTGCTCGAGAACGTTGTGGGGGTGGGGCTCGCCAAGCTGCTCGGCCTCAATCCGCTCATCGGCCTGGTAGCGGGATCGGTTTCCATGGCGGGCGGTCCGGCCACCGCGCTGGCCTTCGGCGGCACCTTTGAGGAATGGGGCGTCGAAAGCGCGACGGTGCTTGGGGTAGCCGCGGCGATGGCCGGAATCGTCAGCGGCGGCCTGCTGGGCGGTTACGTGGGCGGCGGCATCATCGAGTCAAAACGTCTGCGGCCCTCCTCGACCGGCGACAACGGCGCTGCCGCCCCGATGGATTCCGCCGACGCCGCGCCACCGTCGGAATCCGCCGGTGCGAACGAATCCATCATGATGAACGCGCTGGCGATTGCCGTAGCCATGGGGCTGGGCACGCTGGTGAGCATGGGGCTGAACGCGGGGGCCGCCGCACTGGGCATCCGGCTGATTCTGCCGGAATACATCGGAGCGATGATCGCCGCCGCCTTCATCCGCAACATCGACGATTCCTTCCGCATCCTTCGGATCTCCCAGGAGCGGATCGACGAACTGGGGAACGTCGCCCTGAATCTTTTCATCGTGATGGCCTTGCTCACCCTGCGCTTGTGGGAATTGTTCAACCTCGCCCTTCCGGTTCTGGTGATCATCGCCGCCCAGGTGCTGCTGGTTTGGGCGATGGCCCGCTTCCTGGTCTACTCCCTGATGGGCCGCGACTTCGACAGCGCCGTCGCGAGCGGCGGCTTCTGCGGCTTCATGCTGGGCACCACCGCCAATGCGCTCTCTTCCATGGAAGTGCTCACCTCGAAGTACGGCGCCGCGCCACGGGCCGTGATCATCGTCTCCCTTACCGGCGCATTCCTGATCGATTTCACCAATGCCGCCATTGTCACCGCCATGGCGAACTGGCTGCGCTAGGCAAACGGTGCGGGGCAAAGCGGCACTCAAGGCGGCGTGAAATGGAGGCGGACGAAATCCCGGCCGGGTCTCGTGCGTATGAAAGGGTATCGATGCTCAACGTCCTGCGGCTTCTCCCGTTTCTGCTGATTGCATTCCCTCTCCTTGCGGCCGGCGTAGCGCCGGAATCGGCGGCGGCGTTCCAGGCTTACGACAGAAAGGTGGAACGGGAGATTCGCGCGCGCATGGCCGCCGGCGGAGTCGTTTCTCTGCGCGAGAGGGTGAAGCGCAATGGGGGGAAAGCGCTGGTGCAATCCGGCGCGGAGCCGAACCCCAACGACGTTGGCTCCGCCTATATCCACGATTGGCTGGGCGCGATCTTCATTCCGGGCGGAACCGCGGCTGGCGTGAAAAGAGTCCTCCAGAATTTCGGACAGCACAAGATCTACTATCAGCCGGAAGTGATCGATTCGAAGCTGCTCTCGAGGAACGGCGATGAGTTTCACTCCGCGCTGCGGCTTCGCAAGAAGAAGGTTCTCACGGTGATTCTTTCGAGCGAATATACCACCCGGTTCACCGATCTCTCTCCCCAGGCGGGCTACTCCATCGCGCGCTCGACGAAGATGAGCGAAGTGGAGAACCCCGGAACGGCGGAGGAGCGCGAACTTCCGCCAGGAGAGGGCCAGGGCTTCCTGTGGAATCTCAATTCCTATTGGAGCTGGGAGGAGCGGGACGGCGGCGTATACGTGGAGTGCCGCGCGGTATCCCTCTCGCGGGACGTGCCCACTGGGTTGGGCTGGATCGTGAACCCGATCATCCGCGATTTACCTAAAGAATCTCTTGAAGCTACCCTGATAAACACAAGAAAAGCAGTACTGTTACCGCAATAGAGGGTCTCCGCAACTTCCAGCGGGAGATCGTAGCCCAACCATATTCGATTCCCCTATCCTCTTCCGGATTTCCGCCGTTTGCGAACGAAAAGCGCGCAAGTCGTCGAATCCGGCCCGTAACAGTCCTCTATGCGTGCCGACGGCATGCTTCCCTCGCTACCATGGAAGAGAACTTATGAATGCAGCAACCGATAGCCCGGTTCACCGGGGAGAAGTCCGCGAAACGGACACGAATCTCCTTCGATACATCAATTTGAAGCTGGCGGCGCTGGGGCAGCCGGTCCCGGATAGCACGGCTCACGATACGTTTATGGAGATTGCGGCTCCTCTGCTTCGCAATCACTATCAGAAGAATTTGCTGCTGGGCGAGCAACTCTGCGCCGCGGACGCACGCATTCAATCGTTCCTGGATTCCTACCTGAGCGACGTCGCGGCGGAAGCCGTGCCGCATCTGCCGGCAATGAGCTTTGTGCTGGACCGCCCCGGCATGGCGCGTGTCCTCTCCCTGCCGCTGCGGGGGGACACCTACGCCTCGCCTTTCCTCCACAGCTATCGCGTGCCCCAGGGCGTCCTGCACAATCCGAAGTCGGACCGCCGCACCACCAAAGGCATTTTTCATATCGTGGAGGGCGGCCTGCCCGTGCCCGCCGACAAGATTGAGGTACCGAAGATCGCGTTTCTGCGCATCTTGCGGGCGGCCTTGCAGGCTCCGGAGGATGCCCTTGCCCTGCCCTTTTCCGGCGGCGAGAAGGAGCCCATCCGGACCTTCGTTTCGCTGCTGATGCGGCCGCTCGTCTGCCCGGCCACCGGCGCGGATGTCGAGAAGACGATGGAGATTCGCTTCTTCGCGCCGGGAAGCCTCGTCAGCAACCTGGACTTTGTGGAAGAGATTTTCGGCAATGGCGGGGACCCCTTCCTTCCGGAGAACGACGCCGCGCTCGACTCCCTCCACTGGACCGGCCACACCGGCTGCGTGATCCTCGCGCCGCACCTTCCGGGCATCCGCAAAAAGGACGTCGGCCTGCCTCACGCGAGCGACGCCTCCGCGCGCCAGCGGCGCGATGGCATGTGCTGGGAAGACCCCGAGGAACTCTATAACGGAGGGTCGGCCTTCAAGCTCGCCTGCCGCGACGAGCGCGGCGTGATGGTGACCATCATCGCCGACAACTATTACGGGTACTGCAAGAAAGAGGTGAAAACCCAGATCAGCTTCGCCGCCAATCTGTTTGGCAACGCGGAGGAAGAGCACGCCGGCGGAGCGATCGCCTACCCTTCCTACGTGCTCGGCTACGAGTTCCTGGCGGGGCGCACCGTCATCCTCAAGGGCGCCGATTTCCTTGAATCCATGGCGCTGCTGGGCGACCGGGTAGAGGTGAAGCCGGAAGGCTACGCCGTCGATACGCGCTTCCCCGACATCTACTACCTCCCCTACGGCGCTGAGTTCAGCGTCCGCAATGGAAATGTGAGCTGGGAGCACGAGGGCGCGCGCCATGAACTGCCGCTGCGGGTGCAGGATGAATATCTGCTTCCGGCGGGTTACCGCATCCGCCTCGAAAAGCAGCGCGGCGGCAATCGCTGGCGTCTGATCGGCACCCGCCCGGACGGCACCCTGTGCCACAAACCATGCACGGTCTCCGGCGGGGGCAAGAGTGAGATTTCAAAATCTTTCGCCGGTTCCGTCGTCAAGGGTCCCGTCTTTGTGCACGAATTTCCGCGCGATACGGAACACGTCGCCCAGATTCTGGCGATGGATACCAGCGCGATCTACAAAGTGCCGCCCACCGGCGAGCGCGCCGAGCGCGCCAAGCGCCCCATCCTCAGCCCGGACCGCTCGCTGGGTTCGGTGATCAAACTGCTCACCCCTTCCCCCGACTACACCGACGCGCACAACGCCTGGCTGCGGGCGCTTCCGCAGACGATCCGCCAGTATGTGTGCCTTGTGAAGCGCTACTATCGCCCGGAGTGGGGCGAGAACTGGCGCGACCATTTCAGCGTCGATCGTGTGAACGGCTATCTCGGCCACGAATTGAAGTACGACGACCAGAAGCTGGTGGGCAACTACCTCCGCGTGGGATTCGACCCGGACGGCTCCTGGCGGGTCTACAAACTTCGGCCCGACTTCAATCCCGCGGCCAAAGTGCAGGTGGAGGACGATATCACGGCCAGCGCCACCGTGCCCACGCGCACGCTGGAGAACCTGGGGGAACGCTATGCGGCGTCCAGCGTCAAGCTGGTGGAGAATTGCGAGAACCGCTTGTTCCAGCGCCCCGACGACGCCATCCATCGCGGCATCGACGCACAGGCGGAAGCCGACATCGCCACCCCCGGCACCTTCCTCTCCAATTTTGAGCCGCTTTCCGTCAAGGATGCGCGGGCACTCACGAACCGCGTGCTCGAGTTCGACGCGTTCACGGAGCCAATGAAGCGCCTCATCAGCGAATTTGCCGCGAACCCCAAGACCGAGTGGCTGGTCTCTTCGGCTCACCCCCGTCTGGTCGATGGCAAGCCGTCGAAGAACCCACGCTATCTGCAGCGCCGTCCGGACCGGGTGAACGCCCGCGATACCTACCTGGGCGAAGTCGCGGCCCGCCTTTACCGGCGCGTGCCGGCCGAGCGGGAGATGCACTTCCCGGTGGACGCCGTGCTGGCCGGACGCCGCGGCAACCCGCCGGACCCATCTGTCGGGGTTCCGCCGCTCGCCGTCTACGGGCCGATTCACTACCAGGAACTGCCCGAGCTGTTCATGGATTACATTTGCAGCCTCACCGGCAAGAGCCCGTCCACGACCGGGTTCGGCAGCGAGGGCGCGCTTACGAAGGGGCCGTTTAACGCGCTGCCGCCGGTGATCGATCTCAATAACGCACTGGTGGCTGCCATCCTCAACCGGCATGCCGGCTTCACGACGGGCGCCGGCTCCATCGGCCCGTTCTACCGCGTGGATCACGACATCAGCATGCTGGTGCCGGAGATCTGGTGCCGCATGAGTGTCGAGGAGCGCACGCCGGAGTACCTCCTCGCGAACGGCATGCTCGAAAAAGTGGAGGATTTCGAATACGAAGGCCGCACCGTGCTTGCCAGCCGCCTGGGATACCGGATCACCGGCATCTTCGCGGAGCGCTTTCTGGGGCGCGTGTTTGAAACGCCGGACACGGTGCTTACGGAAGAACTGCTGCGTCCCGAAAAGCAGGATCTCGCCATTTTCGTCAACGGCGTCGACGCGATTGTCGAAAGCCAGGCGCGTGTGGCCCAGCAATACTTTGAAGATGGAAGCGTGGACGCGGCATGCCCGCCGATCCGCGCTCTGCTGCACCTGATGGTGCATGGCGTCTACAAGGGGATGACGGTGGACAGCCCGGAGCTGCGGGCGATGTTTACGCTCGAATCGCTCCTCAAGAGCGCGTGGTATCGGGAGCGGCTGGAGACCAAACAGCGCCGGGATGTCGCGCTCTGGCAACGGCACGTCGCCGCGCTCGAAGCCTATTCCGCCAGTTCTCACGGCAGGGGGAACGGCACACTCGAGATGGAGAACCGTCTCGCCAATGCCCGTGCCCGCCTGGCCCGCGTGAGCGCCCCGGCCTACCTCGACGAGCTGCACGGAACCATTGGAGCGGACCCGGCGCTTGGCCGCCCGAGCTAACCGGAATCGGCCGCGGCAGCAAGCGATTCGCGACGGCATTCGCCTTAGCTTTTCGTTTTCCGCTCCTCGGCCTTGCGACGGATGATCTCCGCGCCCGCTTCCTTGATCGCCTGCCGCGCACGCCCGAAAGCCAAGCTTCCGGCGGGGACGTCGTGCGTGATGACGCTGCCCGCCGCAATGTAACTGCCAGCCTCGATCCGCAATGGCGCGACGAGCGTCGCGTTGCTGCCGATAAAGCAGCCCTCGCCGACGGACGTGCGGCTCTTGTTCAGCCCATCGTAGTTGCACGTGATCGTGCCAGCGCCGACGTTCGTCTTCCCGCCAATCTCGCAATCGCCCAGGTACGAAAGGTGGCTGGCCTTCACTCCGTCGCCCATCCGGGCATTCTTCAGTTCCACGAAATTGCCGATGTGGACGTGATCTCCCAAGTGATTACTGCCCCGCATGCGCGTAAAGGGGCCCAACTGTGCGCTGTCGCCAGCCTCGGTGCCTTCAATCACGCAGTAAGGGAGCACCTCCGCGCCCTCACCCAGCGTGACGTTCCGCAGCACCGCGCCCGCGCCAATGCGGCTGTTTCCGCCGATCCGTGTATTCCCGCGCAACTGCGCGAAGGCTTCAATCACGGAATCCGCACCCACGCTCACATCCTCGTCGATGGTCACCGTTTCCGGCTTCTCGATCGTGACCCCTTCGATCATCAATGATTCGGCCTTGCGCATCCGGAGCAACTGGTCCGCCACAGCGAGTTCCACCCGGTTGTTGACGCCCAGAACCTCCCGGCGGTCCGGCACCACCACGGGTAGCAGCGTTTCCCCGGCGGCGTTCAAGATAGAGACAACGTCGGTGAGGTAGTATTCGCGCGCGGGGTTATCGGGCTTCACCCGCTTGAGGGCGGGCCAGAATTTGGCGGCATCGAAGGCGTAGATCCCGGTGTTGATCTCCCGCACAGCGCGCTGATCCGCGGTGGCGGCCTTCTCTTCTACGATCGATTCGAGTTCCCCGGCGAGGTTGCGGATCATCCGCCCGTAGCCGGTGGCATCTTCGAGCACGGTGCTCGCCACCGCGCCGGCCACACCGGGTTTCCGCGCGGTTTCCAGCAGCGCGGCCAGCGTCTCCGCTCGCAGCAGCGGGCAATCTCCGTTGATGATCATCAAGGTGCCGGGCTCCGCTTCAAGAAACTCGCGCGCGCACAGCACGGCGTGCCCGGTGCCCAACTGTTCCGGCTGCCGCGCGAAGCCCACTCCATAGGGCGTCAATATCCGCTCAACTTCTTCCGCCTGATAGCCGGTGATCACGCGAATCCGCCCGGGGGGGGCCAGCCGCAGCGATTGCCGCACAATCAATTCCGCCATTGTCATTCCGCCGGCCTGATGCAGCACTTTCGCTTTGGCGGACTTCATGCGCGTGCCGAGCCCGGCCGCCATAATTACGATATGCAGAGGGGTGGAATTCGAGGAAATCACGCACTCTCCTTCAGACTGTAGAAGCTGTGGGCCGCGAATGGGAATACTTGGGAAGGGCCGTTCCAGGCGCACCCCGCGCCACGCCCGAATCGCGGACGCAGTTGCCGCCCAACTGGCGCGAACCACGCGGAACGCCGTCTAGCGGCGGCTATTGATCTTCGAAAGCAGCCGCAGCATTTCGAGGTAAAGCCACACGAGCGTCACCATCAGGGCAAAGCCGGCGTACCACTCCATGCGGCGCGGCGCGCCCTGGCGCACGCCGGTTTCGATCAGATCGAAGTCGAGCACCAGGTTCAGCGCGGCCACCACCACGATCACGCCGCTCACACCGATGCTGAGCAGGCTGTTGCCGTAGAGAAAGCCCATCTGGATGCCGAAGAAGCTCAGCACGAAGCCCGCCATATACACCAGGAAGATGGCACCGGTCGCCGCAACGACACCCAGCTTGAACTTCTCCGTCGCCTTGATGAGGCCGCTGCGGTAAGCGAGCAGCATCACGCCCAGCACCGCGAAAGTGAGCGCCACCGCCTGCAGGGCCACGCCGGGATATCGGAGTTCGAAGATCGCGGAGATCCCGCCCAGCGCCAGCCCTTCGAGCAGCGCGTACGCGGGCGCGGTCACCGGAGCCCACTCCTTCTTGAACGTCGTGACCAGCGCCATCACCAGCCCGCCGACGATCCCGCCGATCATGAGCACGGAAACCAGCGGATTCTGCGGGTTCTCGAACGCCAGTGTCCAGGGCCAGATCGCCCCCAGCGTCACCAGCAGCAGCAGAAATCCAGTCTTGTTGACGACGCCGTTCACGGTCATCGTCTCTCCGAACACCACTTCCCGCCCGGACTGAAACACGCGGTCGTTCAGCGTCGGGTTCGATGTGCGGAACATGTCATCGCGAGCCATGAGGCCTCCTCTGCGAGTGCATACCTATACCTAGGGTACTCCGCCTCGCGATCGCTTCGCCAAACCCCGAGGGCGCATTCCGCTCATCCGGCCGGTATGTGTTCCCCATCCCTAGCGCCGTACCCAAATGGAAACGGTTTCGCCCGGCACGAATTGCGGCACTCCCCCCGGCGGCGTCGCCATCGAGGGGAGGAAATTCACGAACAGCATCGCTTCGGACGGCGGATCTCCAGGCTCAGCCTCTTTGAGGAAATCCGCTGGAATGCGCACGTTCATTTGCAGCGTCCCGGCTGCCAGGCCCGGTGCGATTCCGAAATATCCCACGTCCCACATCGAGATGTGGGGCGTCGCGGGCAGGCCCGATCCAAAGCCTGTCACCTTCGGCGTAAGGCCTGACCATTCGCCCGCTGCCGTCAGCAGCGTCCCCGCCGGCACGGGAGACAGCGGAGCGCCCGCGCCATTGAGATAGAGCGAAACGCTCTCTCCCGGCTTGGCCGGCGTCTCCCTGGAATTCACGGAGCCATCCTGATTCACGGCGGCCGCGAATCTGCGCGCTCCCACTTCCCCGTTGGTGAAAAATCGCGGATTTGCCCCGTTCGCGAACAGCGGGTAGCGCGCCACCACTTGGCCGTCGCGTTCCAGCGCCAGTTCCACGGATTGCCCATCCGCCAGTGCTCCGAGGCTTTCGGGCGCGATCAGCGTCACCGCATTCGCGGAGACCGAGAGCAGCGGGCTCGCCACGCCATTGAGCGTCACGCGCACGCCTTCGTGCGAGCGGGGCAGGTTGCCGAAGCGGTCGAACTGCGGAGGATCCGCATCCGGCAAGCCCAGCCCAACGCCTTCGAGCGTCAGAAATTCATACGGGGATGCGGTGGATTGGACATCCGTCGCGGCGGCGTTGCGCACGCCCACAATCGCCGTGCCGGGGTCGCCGGGATACGGAACGCTCGTCACGATTCCCTTGGCCGAGACCATTTCCACCCCAAACGGCGTCGCCCGCAGTGGCCCGGCCAGCGCTTTGGGAAGCATCCATTGGGACCGGGGCCGCAGCGTCTCTCCCGAAAGCCTCAACACAAAATCGGTGCCCAAATCGACGGACGGATCAACGCCCTCGAAATGGTTCGGCCCCCCGTCGAGGCTGTCGAGGCTTCCCGAAAGCCAGATCGAGTTATCCGGGCCCACCGCCAGGCTTCGGCGAAAGGTGCCTGGAACTTTCGTCGTCAAGGTGCTGTGGGCGCTCGCCGCGCTGGCATCGGGCAGCAGTTTGGTGACCTCGGTTTCTCTCGATGGAAAGGCACCGCGATTCAGCAGCACCACCGGGCTGCCGTCGGAGAGCAGCGCCAGGGAATCCCCGAGGGAAACGGCCGATGGCAATCTCTCGCCCACCAGGGCGGAGACGACGACGGCAGCGCCTTGAGAATCCAGCCTCAGCAGGGAAACGGATTCCCTGGGAAGAACCAATTGGAATGGATTCGAAGGGCCGTCCTCCGCGTCCCGCTCCTCCGCCACATAGGCGCCTGGGGTCGTCGGGAGCGCCGCGCCGCTCGTGGCGAGCAGAACCCACGGCTGCTGCCCCGCGCCCACCCGCACGCCCACGGCCTCATTGCGAATCCGCATCGTCAGTTCCGTACAGAGAGAGCCGGCGGGGCAATCCAGCGTCTTTTCCGTATCCGAACCCAGGAACGTGGAATAGCGCAACGAACGCAGGTGGCGATCCACCTTCATGAGGAACCCTTCCGAAGTCTTGCGCGGGACGTCGAAATGCGCATCCTTCTTGTAGGCGTTCGCGGTCACGGGGAAATCCCGATGGCTCGTGTTCCCGGCGACGTAAAGGTTGCCCGCGCCATCTCGCGTCAAATCCCGCGGGACCGTTCCCTGCCCGAGGATTCCCTCGCCCGGATCCACACCTCCAATTAACGTGGAGGTTGCGATCCCGCTTCCCGCCGGATCCGTCTTCACCAGGAATCCGTATCGGATGAAAGCGTTGCCGTTCTCTGGAATGGAGAGGGGCAGCAGGGGGTCCTTCACGGGAAACTCCCGGTCTGTGGTTGTGCCCAGAATCACCAGGCTGCCATCGGAATCGACGAGGGCGGAAACCAGATTCACGTACCCCTGCCCGCCCACTGGAAACCGTGCAACTTCCCGGCCCATCGCATCCAGCCGCACGACGCGCAGAGCGAGGCTGCCGAACACCGCGCCGTCCGTCTGATCGAACCAGGGGCTCAAACGGGCGGCGGGAATGACGTT
Organism: Bryobacterales bacterium; assembly: GCA_039812845.1. Classification (GTDB taxonomy): domain Bacteria; phylum Acidobacteriota; class Terriglobia; order Bryobacterales; family Bryobacteraceae; genus JACTMJ01. The sequence goes on along the minus strand of JBDIBK010000008.1, from coordinate 31,058 downwards.
TCCGCCCTGGGGCTGCGGCTGAAAGTCACCTGTAACGACAGACCGGATCGCTCCGGCCACTCTTGGGGCAGGACCCACGATCAGATACACGCCGCCCTGCACGCGGGGCAGCACCTGAAGCAGCGCCTCTCCGGTTTCTAACGGATAGGCCTTGGATTCAATCCCCGCCCATCCCGCCACGCTCAAAAGGAGCATCGCCAGGGCCAGGCCGAAGTTGCTTCCACGCACGAACAGGTTCCGCTTCATCGTCGCCTCGCCTTCCTGTTGATACCGGCAGATCGGCATCAACCCCAAGGCTACCAGACCAAGCGCGGACAAAGCGAACCAACGGAGAGGGGGATCTGAACGGGTGCGTGGGCCTATTCGCGAATGACGGCCACGTGGCTGCCGGAAACGCCATGCCGCTTCACCACCAGAATCATCGCGGGCCGGGCACCCTGCTTGGGCAGGATCTGTTCCACGGTGTACATGGAATCGAGCAGCTTCGGAGTCGCGCCGGAAGCCCCCGTGGCTTCCACCACGCGCATGTTGCCCCCCGGCCTGCTTTGCGCGACGTAGGATTCGACCACCGCGATATGCCCTGGGCTCGACTTCACCGCGTTGCCGTTCATCCAGACCAGCAAATCGCCCTGGCGCACCTGCGTGCAATCGTTGATCGCTTTGGCCGGCTTGAAATAGGATGCCGCGCTGGTGTTCCGGACGGTATTGGCCGAATAGGTCTTCTTACCGCAAGCCACCAGATAGTTGGTGGCAAAGCCCGAGCAATCGATCCCCAGGTGATCGTCGAAGTAAGTTTGGATGGTTGCCTGGGTGACGTTTGGAATTTTTCCCGAGCGCACGGCCCATTCAAGCGCCAGCGCGTAATCTTCCGGCGCGCCCTTGCCCATGGCCGCCGTTTTGATTCGTTCCTTGTTCGCCTGAAACCAGGTATCCCGCGCCGAGCCTCGCGTGACCGCGTTGTAATCGGAACGCTCTTCGGTGCCGTCGCTCCAATCCATCATGAAATACTTGCGGAGCTGCACCGTGTGCGTCCCCATGCGGCACACACCGGCGGCGGCATCGTCGATCACCGCGTTCACGCGGATATTGCGGTAGCGGTTCATGAATTCAACAGGGGTCGGCATATTTTCCTCGCAATCGGCGCGCTCCCCGCCTAGGGAAGCGCCTGTCCATCCTCGGCAAGCGGCGGCTGGGGTGCGGCGCATGCCCGCTCCGGCGCCGAATCCGCGATGCTGAAAATCTGCTCCGGGGTCTTCGTCTCCGCCGGAATCCGGTCAGTGACGCAAACGGAATCCGGGGTGAGTTTGGCCACGGCCGCGTAAGTGTGGGTGACCGTCTCCGGATCCGCGGGGTCTTCCCGCGCCTGCACTTGCACAATCAGCGCCAGCGGAAACTGTTTGCCCTCGCGCGAAGCCACCCGCCACTCGGCGTCTCCGGTGAGGTTCGACATCGACCGGGTGATCGTCTCCTGGAAGTTCAGCGGATGCAGCTTGCCGGAGGCGTCCACGACATCCACCGACTTGCGGCCCGATTCCACTTTTCGCACGATCACGGAATAGCCGGCCGCGCCCGGACACAACAGATAGGGCGTTTCATCCGGATCGCTCATGTCCGCCTTCTTCTCGCAGGAAGCGGGGCTAAGCGGCGTGCGAATCGATTCGATCACCGCTTTGGGTGTGTGGTCCGCGCCGGATTGGGGAGCGGAACAGGCACAAAACAGGATGGCGCAGACCATGGTCACCGCGGAAACAAGACGCCTCATTCCACCACCTCGTGCGAACAAGCTCCGGCCTGCATACCATAGTTTTCGACCGGATAATCTTCGATCCGCGCAGACGGGGAGCCCGCCCGCGCGAGAGTCGCTTCAAAGGGGAGAATTCCGGTGGAACCGCATTCCCCCTCACTGCTATACGCGAAATTGCGGGGCGGGAAGGTTCAATCGCAAGTGAAGTTCACGAATGGCGGAGCCAAGCGCACGCCGTCATCGTGCCCGGCGCGCGAGGCTGGCGCGCTCCCATGGAATCGCCCGAAGCGCGGGTGAACGCAGTGCCGCGGAGCGGCTAATTGCCGATCGTGACCAGCGGCCCTCTGGGCATCGAAGCCCCGGCGGAGGCAAGCGGCGGCATCTGGAGGTCCGGCATTTCCTTCGTCCGGAAGAGCCGCCGGGTGATGCCCGCGATGAAGCGCGCCATCCGGTTTGCCTTTTCGCGGCGCGCGCTGTCGGTGCTGATGCCCGTGTTCGCGTACATCTGGCGGTAAAGTTTCGAGATCAGCACGAACGCCAGCCGCGCTTTCAGTGACTTCACGCAATCGGCGCGCCGCCACACTTCTTTCAGGCTGTAAAAATCGTCCCAGACCCCTTGCGTGCGCTCGCGAATCTCATCCGCGGACATGGTTGGGTGCGGAGTGAACATCTTCGGGCGGACTTCGGCCGGGATTCGCCAGTAGCGGGTGATCGGCACCCCTTCCACCATCGGGATATCGCCGTTGAAGGATTTCTCCCAACGGCCGAAATCGACCGTTCCGGGGAAGGGTGTCATCATCACGAACTGGGCAAAGGTGAGGTTCGCCTTGATCGCCAGTTCAGAGGTGGCCTTGAACGTCTCCTCGCGGTCGGAGGGCAGTCCGAAAATGAACGAACCCAGCACGTGAACGTCGTATTCGCGGAACTGCTTCAGGCGGTTGATCAGATTCTCGCCGGACAGGTTGAAGTCCTTGAAAACCGATTTCAGCCCCGCTTCGGTAACCGCTTCCACGCCAACCAGTCCGCCCTTGATTCGGGCGGCCCGCATCCGCTTGAGGAACTCCACGTCCTCGGCCGCCTCCATGGTGATTTGCGTGAAAAACACCATGTCGCCCGGCAACTCCGCCAATTGATCCATCAGCTCGAATCGTTCCCGGCGGAGACGGGTAAGCTCGGCCAGCCGTTCCTGATTTCCCTGCTTCTCCGCGAGCGCAAGATCCGTGAGGGTGACTGGATAGAAGTTGTCGTCGGCAAGCGCGATGAAGCGGTAACCCAGGCGGCGCAATTGAACGATTTCCTCCACAACGGGGAAGTTCTGCCGTTGCCGGGGCTGCTGTCCGTCGGTCCGCCAGACGGAGCAGAAGGAGCAATGCTTGGGGCAGCCCCGCACAGTCTGCACGGAGGCCCACATGTAGCCCTTGGGCGGCATCAGGTCCCAGCGGGCCTTGCCGAGCGACGCGCCTTCCACACGGCCGCCGTCATACTCCTCTTTGAGCCGGCCGGCAACGCAATCCGCGATCACCTCTGGCCAGACGTGGTCGCCGTCGCCCTTCACCACCGCATGGGCAGCGCCCAGTTCGCGCGGCTCATCGGGGAACAGCGTGGCATGAATTCCGCCGTAGATCACCCACGCGCCGCGTTCCCGCGCCATGCGGCCCAGCGCCAGCCCGCGCAATGCATTTCCGGTATGAATGCCGATACCCACAATGTCGCCCGGCTGAATCGTCGTGGGGTCAATCTGCTCCAGAGTTTCGTCGACGATGATGGGGTCGCCATATTTGGCCGGCGTGCATCCGGCAAGAACGTAGAGCCAACGGGGAGTGATTACGCCCACGCCGAAGGACATGTCGCTGGGATTGACGATATGAATGCGCATCGAAGCCTTCTCAAAACTGCGGTTAAACTGCGCGAATCGAGAAGCTTCCTTCGAAAGCCGCAAGAAATGCGTTCTTGGAGCATAACAGAGTTGCGCGGCATCGCAACCCATTCCGTGCGGATTTGCCCGCCGGCTTCCCGCGCTTGAAGAGCCTATCGGCGTGCAGCCTCACCCCGCCGCATCGTCGCGGAATTCCGCCGCCAACCGGGCCACCCGCCTCTCCACGTCGTCGCGGACCTTGCGGTAACGCCGCTCGTTGCCGAGATAAGGGTCCTCCACATTCCAATCGAGAATCTTAACCGCGCGGCTCAGGGAGCTGGGGAAAGGAAAGCCGCTCATATTGACGATGACGTCGAAGGACCGCAGCTCGAAGGCATCCATGCCCTTTGACCGGTGCCCTTTCATGGAGACATCGCGTTCGAGCATCGAAGCGGCAGTCTCGTCCGGAACGAAGCCGAGCGGCGAAACTCCCGCGCTCTCGGCCTCAATGACATCGGCATGGTAAGCCCGCGCAAAACCCTCCGCCATCTGGCTGCGGCAGGCGTTGCCATAGCAGACAAACAGCACACGCGCCCGGCTGGCCGCCGCTGGGCCACTGGCCGCTCTGTCTTCCGCGCGCGCGGCCGCGCGCCGGGGAGGGAGAGGAGAAAACCGCATGATAAAGAAATGAATTTCCGCGCAACGCATCCGCTCTCAGGCAAGCGGACCTGCTCTCAGGATATCGGACGGAAGGCCGCGAAGCTATAGATCCGCCTACCACTCACCCGCGATATACACCACCATCAGCGCCGTGATCAGCACTCCCGCGATCCAAAGCCACGCCGTATTCCACCATCCGGGCGCGGTTTCCCTGGGCTGAACCTTATGCCGCAGATAGAGCACGCCGAAACAGATTACGGGGAGAGACAGAGCCTGGGCGAGGCCCCCGGCCACCACCATGCTGACGGGGTTCTTGAAGACGTAGAAAAGCGTCACCGGAATGATGGTGATCGCCACCACGAACCGGTCCCGCCAGCGGTTGCGGGCGGCGATATCGTCGCGCTGGAAGCCGCCCATCATCCTCACCATGTCGGCGTAGATGCGCGAATGCGCGGCCGTGGCCGCGAAGATCGTCCCGTAAAGCGTGGCCACCGCCCCCAGATAGAACAGGACGAGCGCCCATTCCCCCAGAGTCGTCGTGTACAGCTCGGACAGGGTGGCAATCATCGTGCCCGCGTCCGGCACCAGCCCCTTGGGATGCAGCACGCCCGCTCCAAGCACATAGAAGGCGCAGGTCGCCACCGTATAGACGACCATGGAGAACACCACGTCCAGGTGCATCACGCGGATCCACCCCAGCGCCCGTTCCGTCCAGGCGGCGCTGCCATCCCGCGGGCCGGTGAAGCGCGCGTAGCCCTTCTCCACGCACCAGTAGGGATACATGAAGATTTCGCTCGCGCCCACTCCCGTCATCCCGAACACCGCCACGGCCGTCACCCAGCCTCCCGAGGGGATCGTGGGCCAAAGCCCCGCGAGCATCTCGCTCCAGTTGAACTCGGGCGCTTTCATCACCATCGCGGCGGAGAGCACCGTAAGCATGGTGAAGAAACCAACCTTCACCATCGCCAGGCTTTCGATCCGGTGATACCCGCCGCCCAGCAGCAGCGCCAGGGAGATGGCCATCACCGGAAGCACCCAAAGATTCACGGAGAAGAAGGGCATCAGGGAATGCAGCACCTGGGCCACGCCCCCGAACATCGCGCCCACCTGGAACTGCGTCATCAGCACCATCAGCGCCCACACCCATACGATCCAGTTCACCTTGAATCGCGGCCCAGGCACCCGGTCAAACGCTTCGAGGCCGGTCTCGCCCGTGGAGATCACGAACCGCCCCAGTTCGGCCTGCACGATGGGCTTGATGAAGCAACTGAAGAGGATGATCCAGAGCGCGACGAAACCGGCCTGCGCCCCAAGCGTGGTGGTTGCGATGAGTTCGCCGGAGCCCACAATGGACGCCGCCAGAATCATGCCCGGTCCGATCTTGCGGAACGTGGCCAGAACCGTCCGTGGCGGTTCCTGCACCGCTCTCGCGGTGATCAGATAGGGGTCCGCCGCCTCCACGGTCTCGAGCGAAGCGTTTTCCACGAGCATAGTAGGGAAGTGTATCGCAGCCCTCCGCCCGCCGGGGTATGCTTTCCCTCGTTCCATTGTTTTCTTCCCCGTTTGCCGAAGCGCCCTGCTACGATGAGGGAAGATCGCCGTCCAGAACGCCCAGTACGGGGAATGAGTCCGCATGGAACAACTCATCGTCGCCATCCACGCGCATCCGGATGATATCGAGTTTCTCGCCGCCGGGACGCTGGCCGGGCTGTCGCGCGCCGGCATTCGCGTGATCATGGCTTCCATGACCGCGGGCGATTGCGGCACAGTCTCGCAAGATCCCAATGAGATTTCGCAGATCCGCGTCCGGGAAGCGGCCAACTCCGCGGCCCTCGTCGGCGCCCGCTACTATTGCCTGGGCTTCAAGGACATGGCCATCTTCAGCGACGACGCATCCCGCCGCCGCATCACGGAGTTTCTGCGCGCGCTCCGGCCGAGCATCGTCATCACCTCTTCGCCCGAAGACTATATGGCGGATCATGAGGCCACCGCCGTCCTCGTGCGCGACGCCTGCTTCTCCGCGGCGCTGCCCAATTACGAAACCCGCCACCAGACTCCCGCGACGCCGCTGCCCGAAATTCCGGCGCTGTATTTCATGGACCCGATTGGCGGCGTTGACCGCAATCAGCGCCCCGTGATTCCCGATTTCGTCGTCGATATCGAGGAGAGCTTCGATCTCAAGATCGCCATGCTGATGGAGCACAAGAGCCAGAAGGAATGGCTGCGCGTGCGGCACGGCATCGAAAACTACGTCTCCATCATGCAGAAGTGGACCCGCGAGCGCGGTGCGCTGGCCGGGATCCGGATTGGCGAGGGATTCCGCCAGTATCGCGGGCATCCCTATCCGCAGGACGAGCGCTTCCAGGATCTGCTGCGCAAGCATATCCACATTCCGCTCGCGCTGCGCGGCGACGCCGAAGAAAGCGCGGCCGCCGCCGTGGAAGCGCACCCGCTCCCCGTGGAAGCGCCGGAGTTCGCGGCCGCGCCGGAAGCGTCGTTTAGCGCTTCGCCGGAAGATATATCCGCACAGACGAGATCGTGAACCAAAGCAGCGAGCAAACCAGCAGCGCCGTCTTGTAGCCGGCGTCGTCGAGCCTGCCCGCGAAAGCCAGGATGGGGGCTGCCAAGCATCCCGCCAGCGCGGCGAAAGACAGAATCCGGAGTGTCGTCCTCATGCCATCCTCACCTGCATTTTCCGGATAAGTATGTACGCCGCCAGCGCCACGAAATAGCCGGGCAGCCAGCGGAAATAAAGGTGCATCGGCAGCGCGAAGCAGAAGAGCAGCGTGCCGATCCACACCAGCAGCACGGCCCAGCTTATCTGTTTGCCTTTGCGTTCCACTTCAAACTGGGGAATGCCCAGCCGCGGCAGAATCCAGTGCTCGGCCAGCACAATCGCCCCGATCGGCATCAGCAACAGGCCGTACAGGGCCACGTAGTCGAGCAGCTTCAGAAACACCACTGGGAAGCAGGCGACGATGGTGGTTGCCACGCCCGCGATCAGGGTGATGCGCCATCGCGGCCAATTTGGCGTCACCACCTGCAGCGCGAGCCCCACCCGGTAGAGCGTCGGGTTCGCGGTGGTCCAGCCCGCGACGAAGACGGCGACCGCTCCGGAGATGCCGGCGGCGGTAAAGGCCATCAGCCCGGGGTTCATCTCACGGTCCACCGCCGCCACCATGATGCCGCTGCAGATCCATGCCAGAAAGTGCCCTGGAAACATCCCAAACGCCGAATAGAAGCCGGTCTTCCAGTTCTTTGCGTAACGGAACAGAGCCATATCGGAGAGGCCCACATGCATGGCGAGATTCGCGAACCAGGCGAAGAACGCGATATGCCAGAAATGGAACTGCTCCTGGCCGGGACTGGGATTGCCCGTCCAGATCTTCTGGTTGGCCACCTCCCAGAAGTTGGAGAAATCGGGAGCGACGCCCAGGCGCGGCAGCAGGGCCAATGCCCCGGCGATAAACACCAGAAAGATCCAGGGAGAGCAAAGTTCGGCGAACTTGCTCACTTTCTCAAAGCCAAGGATGGCGACCAGCGTGAACGCCATGCCGATGGCGAAGGTCAGCAGCACCCAGGCCACGCTGTTCGGATAAATATCGCTGAGCCGCGGGCTGGGGATATCGAAGGCGAGGCCCAGCGCCGTCGAGGAAACCGAAATCATCGCCCCGGCCAGAATGCAGAACAGAAACGCATTGCCGATGTTGTAAATAATGGTGACGCCCGGCCCGGCGATGCGGCGCAGATACCAGTAAAGGGTCAGCCGGGTTTGGACCGCGATCGGCGCGCAAAGGAAGGCCCAGGAAAGCACCGCCAGAATGTTGCCCAGGATCAGCCCGCCAAACAGATCGGCGGCCGTCACCCCATGCAGCACGAAAAACGCCCCGATCACGAATTCCGTGGCGGCGACGTGCTCCCCGGCCAGCAGCCCGGCGAAACTCGCGTTCGATTGCAAACGGCTTTCGTCCACCGGCTCCCGGTCAAACTCGTAGAGCTTGTCCATGCGGGCGGCAAGCTGTTCGGCGCTGAGTTCCGGTTGCGACATGAAGTGCCCTCGCGCGTGAATCGGATATTGGAGTGCGAATAGAAAATGAGTTCGCGAGCGGGAAACTGTCCACGATATGCCATGCACGCCCCGAAAGCAACACCGGCTGACGGTGCCCCGCCCGCTGGATGGCTCCGCGGGAGGCTACATCAGATTTAATGGGTCCACATCCAGCACCAGCGAAGTCGCCTTCCACTTCTTCTCCACGCCGTGCTCCCGGATCCGCAGGATCGCCCGGCGAAGGGCGGGACGGTTCGCGGCCTTCACCAGCAGTTGATAGCGAAACTCCTTCTTGAGTTTGGGCACGGGCGCTTCGGCGGGGCCGATCACCCGGGTCTGCTCCGGCGCGGGATCCAGCAGCCACTTCACTTCCGTGGCCATGCGCATCGCCTCTTCCTGGCTTTCGTGGCGCAGCAGAACGTTCGCCAGGTAGGCATGGGGCGGATAGCGCAGATTCTTCCGGAACGCCATCTCCGTCGCATAGAAGCCTTCGTAATCCTGCGAAGCGGCAAGGGTGATGGCATAGTGGTCCGGGTGCAGCGTCTGGATCAGCACCTTGCCGGGGACCTGGCCGCGCCCGGCCCGGCCCGCCACCTGCGTCAGGAGCTGGAACGTGCGCTCCGCGGCCCGGAAGTCTGGCAGAGCGAGGGCGGCATCCGCGGTGACGACGCAGACCAGCGTGACGTTCGGGATATCGTGGCCCTTGGCGATCATCTGCGTGCCCAGCAGGATATCGAAAGCCCCTTCGCGAAAGCCTTGCAGGATCGTCTCATAGCCGCGCTTGCCGGAGACCGTGTCGCGGTCCATGCGCGCGATGCGGGCGGCGGGGAAATACTGGTGAAGGTAATCCTCGATCTTCTCCGAGCCGGACCCCAGAAAATGCACATGCTCGCTGGCGCACACCGGGCAATGGTCGGGCACCGCCTCCGCGTGGCCGCAATAGTGGCACAGCATCCGCTTGTGGCGGCGATGAAACGTGAGCGTGACGGCGCAGTGCGGGCAGCCCACCGCGTGCCCGCAGGCGCGGCAGACCACCTGCGTCGAGAAGCCCCGCCGGTTGTGCAGCACCATCACCTGCTCGCCCTTCTCCAGCCGCCCGGTGACGGCTTCCACCATGCGCCGGGAGAACGGCTCCCGGCTGCGCGTGGCGAGGAACTCGTCCCGCATGTCGATGATCTCGACCTCCGGCATCGGGCGGTTGTTCACGCGGTCCGGCAGCAGCAGGCGCTTGTAGCGGCCCGATTCCGCATTGAAGCGGGTTTCCAGGCTGGGTGTGGCGGAGCCCAGAAGCACCACCGCCCCTTCCACCGAAGCGCGGTACACGGCGACATCCCGGCCATGGTAGCGCGGCGTTTCGTCCTGCTTGTAGCTGTGGTCGTGTTCTTCGTCCACGATGATCAGGCCGAGGTTCCGGATCGGCGCGAACACCCCGGAGCGCGTGGCCACCACAACCCCGGCCGCGCCGGATTGCACGCGCCTCCACTGGTTCGCGCGCTCCGCATCGTTGAAGGCCGAGTGCAGAATCGCCACATTCTCGCCGAAGCGATGGCAGAAGTGGCCGGCCACGGCTGGGGTCAGCGCGATCTCCGGCACCAGGAGCAGCGAACTCTTCCCCCGCGCGAGAGCCGATTCAATTGCCTGCAGGTACACTTCCGTCTTGCCGGAGCCCGTGACCCCCTGCAGCAGAAACGCCTGAAACGCGGAGGCGTCGAGCGCCTCGTTAACAGCCGCCAGCGCCTCCGCCTGGCTGGGGTTGAGTTCGTGGCGCTGGCCCGCGCCGAATCCGGTGGGGACGAGGGGGCGTGGCCGGATGTGCAGCAACCGCTTCCGCCCAAGAGAGCGCGCGGCCGAGGATGCATTCCGCAGCAGCGCTTCGAGGTCGTTCAGCGCATGCTCGCCGGGATGCAATGCCAGAAAGGAGAGCAATTCGCGCTCCGCCTTCGGGAGTTTCTTGCCGTCGGATTCGAGAGGCGGCGGCGGATCCAGCGTCTCCACCAGCAGCCGCTCCGATGCCATGCGCAGCGGGTCCTTCTCCACCTGGAATTCTTCCCTCTGGATAAAGCCCTTCTTGAGCAGTTTCGGAAGCAGCTTCCCCGCCCCCGGCACCCGCTGCTTGAGCGTAGCCTCCGCGTGCGGCCGCTCATCGAGCAATCGCAGCAGCTTCTCCGTGGCATCCTCCCCGCCCAGGCCGAGCACGCTCTGGCGGATCAGATCCCGCCCGTCCTCGCTGAGGGTGTACACGACGCTGCGGCGGGACTCCCCGGCCAGCGGGGCCATCCCGCGCAGCACCTCCCCCAGCGGGGCGCAGTAATACTCGGAGATCCAGCGGGCCAGGGCCAGCATCGCTTCATCAAAAACGGGCTCTTCGTCAATGAGGCTCAGCACCTCCTTGGCGTCCGCGCCGGGAGCCGTTTCATGCAGGCCCACCACCACGCCGATCAGCTTGCGTCGCGCGAACGGGGCAATCACCCGGCACCCCAGCTTCACCCGGTGGCGCAGTGTGAGCGGCAGCGCGTAAGTGAACGGGCGGTCCAGCGGAACCGGCAGGCTGACATCGCAAAAAGACGGAAGATTTCCGGACATGAAGGCGTTGCTTGGGTAACTTCGCTGCGCCGTGCGCAACCTTTCTCTTTGTACCGTGTTTCGGTACCTGGATGGATTGCTTCCCTTCGTCCGCCGCCCGTGTGCCGAATGGCCGGGAGCCGCGAAGAGGAGCCCTTACCAGCCTCGGGAGGATAGCTCAAGATGTTACGCACGTTTCTTGTGATTGCGGCCGCCCTTACGCTGGGCGTCGGTTTGCTCTCGGCCGAAGTGTCCGGGAAGTACAAAGTAACCATGGAAGCGCCCGCGGGCGCGCAGGGCGGGGGCGGCGGTGGCCAGCGCGGCGGCTGGTTCGCCAACATGCAGTTCGATCTCAAGGAAGCCGGCGGCGCGCTGACGGGGGAGGTTCACATGGGAGAGGGAGACCGCGCCCGCTCCATGCCCATCAGCAATGGAAAAATCGCCGACGGCAAGTTCTCCTTTGAGACCAAATTCGAAACGCCGCGCGGCGAAATGGTGATGGTCTATCAGGGCACCGTCGAAGGCGATAGCTTGAAGGGCACCAGCCAGATGAAGGATTCCGAACGGCCTCCGCGCAACTTCACGGCGGCGAAGGCGAACTAAAGCTTCGCAAACGCGTTCCCAGGGGCGCGGCGACAAGACCGCGCCCCGCATTTGGATTGGGTCAGCCCGCTTGGCCCTTGAGCTTCGCCATCTCCGGCAACCGCTGCACCCCCGCCACGCTCTTGCACAAGATCCACAGTTTGGCTCCCGCGCTCAGGCTGATCCGGCGGGAAAGCACGTCGAACTGCGCGCGCTCGATCGCCCCCAGCAGGTTCGAGTAAATCCCGATCAGCGCGCGCATGCAGGCACGGCCGGAGCGCGCCGTGAGCGCGATGATGGGAAAACTCTCCCGGTAATAGCCCCACGCGCGGTCCGCTTCGAACCGCATCAGGGCGCGAAACGATTCGCTCGGCGTCGCGCTGCACAAGTCTTCGCGCGTGACGCCGAAACGCGCAAGATCTTCTTCCGGCAGATAGACCCGGCCGTTCTCCGCATCCTCCCGGACGTCGCGCAGGATATTGGTGAGCTGAAAAGCGATGCCGCATTTTTCCGCGAGTTCCAGCGCTCTCGAACCGTGAAATCCCAGGATGTGGATGACGGTGAGCCCCACCACGGAAGCCACACGGTAGCAGTATTCGTAGAGATCGCCGAACCCCCGAACGCGCCTGGGTTCGAGATCGCTGCGCACGCCGCGGATCATGTCGAAGAAATACTCGTGCGGGATTCCGAAGCGCTCGACGGTATCGGCAAACGCGGGCCACACTTGCTGCCTGGGGAGATCGCCTGCCAGAGCGCGCCGCAGATCCGCTTCCCAATGGCCGATCGCCGCCGCGGCTTTCGCGGTGCCGTCGTTCAGATCGTCGCTCAGGTCGTCGCAGTAGCGCATGAACGCATAGACCGCGCATATCGCTTCCCGTTTGGCCTTCGGCAACAGCAGGAACGCGTAGTAAAAATTCTTCGCTCTTGAGCGCGAAATCCGCTCGCAATAGGTGTACGAAGCCTGTAAATCCGCGCCGCGCATGAGATTCGCTTTCAAGTTAGCATGGGGCGGCGCTCCAAACGCAAGAATGCCGCCGTCCGTATCCGGATGCCGCCGCTCTCATGGCTGCGAACGCCGAAACACGCTTGCCGCGAGAGCGCGCAGCAGCAAGCCGGCCCGCTCCGCCTTGCCGATTTTCGGCCGCGTGAGCAGCACCCCGTAATCGATCGCTTCAATCTTCCTGAGCACTTGCAGGCCGCCGCGCGCGAAGAGGTCGATGTCGAGGCTCAGGCGGCGGCCAAGCGTCTTCGTCAGCGGCCTTCCTTCCTCGAACAGCGCCCGCGCGACGTCCACCGCCTCCCGCACCGCGGCGCGAAATGCCGGCGAATCGTTGCGCGCCAGGACCTCCGCTTCGGAAACTCCGTGCTTCCGCAGCAGCGCCAGTGGAAGGTAGATGCGGCCCTTGCCGAGGTCCACGGAAACGTCCTGCCAGAAGTTCGCCAGTTGCAGGCCGGTGCAGATCTTGTCCGAGAGCCCGAAGCGCTCCTCGTCGCGATATCCGCAGAGCATCAGCAGCAGGCGGCCTACCGGGTCGGCGGAGTTCACGCAATAAGCGAAGACCGCGTCCCAATCGGCATAGCGCGTCACGCGCTGATCCTGCACGAAGGCTTTCAGGAGATTGGCGAAGGGGTCGATGGGCAGATCCCGCCTTGCCGCGGTGGAGCGCAGCGCGAGGAAAACCGGGTGCCGGGGCGTCGCCCCCGCGTACATCGCCTCCAGTTCCCCGCCCCACATCGCCAGCAGCCGCAGGCTTTCCGCGGTGTCTCCAGTCTCATCGCCAAGATCGTCGCTCCAGCGGCAATAGGCATACACGTTGTAAAAATCCTGGTGCAGTTCCTTCGGCAGCAGGAAGCTCACCACGTGGAAGTTCTCGTAGTGCGACGTGGCAAGCCAGCGCGTGTAGGCTTCGGCTTCGGCCAGGGTCCACGGGTGCTCGTTCGCGTTGGCACTGGCAGCGAACTCGATGGGGCGCAGGAAGAACGGATTCACCAGCGGCGGCCTCAGGGAATGATTGCCGTCTTGAGGTGGCCGTTGTGGCTCATAAGATGCCTCATCACCTCAAGCAAATTGGTTAGAGGCTCGACGCGGTTGATAAAAAACTTCGCGGGAACCACTCCGCTCGCGAGCAGATCGAGGGCCTTGCGGATGAGCGCCGGCGTGTGATGGAAGCTCGCCTTGCAGGTGATCTCCGAATAGTGCAGAAGCGCCGTCGGCAGGGAGATTATGGTATCACTCGGGCAGCCGCCGAAGAAATTCACGATGCCGCCGCGCCGCAGCAGCTTCACCGCCAGCTCCCAGGTCTCCGGCTTCCCTACCGCTTCGAAAACCACATCCGCGCCCCGGCCTTCGGTAAGCTCGCGGATCCGCTCCGGAAGATCGCGGGTCTCCTCGGTGCAGACGAGTTCGTCCGCCCCCATCTCCCGCGCGCGGTCCAATTGCTGCCATCGCCGGCCGATGGCGATCACCTTCGCCCCGTAAGCCTTCGCGATGCAGACGAACATCATGCCGATGGGTCCCAGGCCCATGATGGCCACGGAATCCCCTGCCCGCGCATGCGTCTCTTCCCAGCCGCGCAGCACACAGGCCAGCGGCTCGGCCAGCGCCGCTTCCTGGTAGGCGACATGCTCCGGAAGGTGCAGCAGATTCTTTTGAACGATGCGCGCCGGGATGCGGATATATTCGGCGTACGCGCCGTTGTTGAAGAGCAGATCGTCGCAGAGGTTTTCGAGGTCGCGCTTGCAATAGAAGCACTCGCCGCAGGGCGCGGAATTGGCGGAGATCACCCGGTCGCCGATGGAGAAGCCTGGAACCTCGCCGCCTATTTCCACCACATCCCCCGCCAGTTCATGGCCGAAGACGGCGGGCGGGACGATCATCTTGGCGTGATAACCGCGGCGGAATACCTTCACGTCCGTTCCGCACGTCAATGCGGCCCGGACCCTGACCAGGATTTCTCCGCTCTTAATCCGCGGAATCGGCATGGACTCCACGCGCAATTGTTCCTTGCCGTAGAGCACCCCCGCCAGCATGTTCGTCTTCACTCGGACCACCTCTGTGGTTGAACTATGATTTTCAGTGATTTATCGTCCGGATGCAACGCTTGCTGTATTCCCCGATGGATCTCCGGAAGAGGAAACCGATGCGAGATCAATTCGGCGAGAGGAAGTTCCCCACTGAAAACAAGGCGCGCGGATTCGGCCTGCAGATCCACGTCCGCGGAATAATACCCGATCAAAGTGCGCTCGGCCACCACCAGATCCGCCCCGGTGACAGCAATCGTCTCCCGGTTTGAGGTCTGCGCAAAAAGAGCAATTTTGGCGCCGGGACGCGAACACGCCACGGCCTGATCGACGATGCCCGGCGCGGAAGCGGCGACAATCACGATGTCCGCGCCTCGCCCGGCGGAGAGTTCCTTCACCTTCGCCGAAAAATCCGCGTCGCTCGCCTTGATCGCCAAGTGCGCACCCACCCGCCGCGACAGAGCGAGGCGCGTTTCCATCATGTCCGTGGTCACGACGGAAGCCCCCAGCCGCGCAACCAGCATGGTGAAGAGAAGTCCGATCGGCCCCTGCCCCAAAATCACAACGACATCGCCCGGCTGAGGATCGCAGCCAACTACCGCTTTCAAGCATGTGTTGAGAGGCTCAACGAAGGTGGCGACGTCATACGGAACGTCGTCGGGGATTCGTTCCATTCCGCGCCGGACAATCCAATCCATCACGCGCACATACTGGGAGAATCCGCCCCCGGCCGGCTCGAAACCCGCCGTGACGCCCACTTTCTTATACACCGCGCACTGTGCGTACAGGCGGCGCTGGCAGTAAAAGCACTCGCCGCAGGGAATGTGATGGAACACGACGGCGCGGTCCCCCACTTCCCAGCCTTCCACGCCGTCCGCGACCGTGACGATCTGGCCCGCGGTCTCATGGCCAAACACGCGGGGCGGCGGCAGCAGGTTGTATTCCACCTTCTTGAGGTCCGTGTGGCAGATCCCGCAGCTTTCCACTTTGATCAGAACCTCGCCCCGGCCCAGTTCCGGGCGCGGGATGCTCTGAATCTCCACGCGGCCCTCGCCCGTGTAGACCGCCGCCTTCATTTCGCTAGGAATTCCCATGCGCCCCCCTCCGATTCTCGCCGCTCCCGGGAAAAAGCGTGGCCAGCGCGACACCCAGGTTCTCCGCGGAGAGCTTCGCCGCGCTGGCGAGCCGCATCAGCCGCGGCAGCCGGCGCCAGGGCCGGTGGAGCGCCTGCGTCAGAATCGATCCCGCATCGACGGAACCGTCCTCCCGCGCGGCGCGGTTGAAGTCGATCTCCAGGTCTTCTTCGGCAACGTCGGACACCGCCTTGAGCGCGAAGAATCGCAGCCCGTTTTGCAGCGCGAACCGCGCCACCGCCGACGCTTCCATCTCCACCGCGTCCACTCCGCTCTCTCCAAACCCGCGCTTCTCGCTCGCCGCGCCGATCACGCGCTCCACCGTCAGTATCCGGCCGCTTGGCGGAGCCCCGTTCCGCTCGGGCATCCAGCACGGAAACCGCTCGCCGGAACCGCGGTCCGCCACCTCGCTCCCCAGCAGCACATCTCCGCGCTTCCAATGCGGCAGGGTTCCCCCACAATATCCCACGCTGCCGATAGCGAAGAGAGATCCCGATTGCGGGATTGCAGAGCATGCGCGCTCCGCCGCCCGAATTCCCTGCCCGTCCGCAAGAAGCAGCCATTCCACATCCCCGGCGTTCACGCGGCGGGCATAGCGCACCGGACTCGAAAGCACCTCTCCCGCGCCGAAGTGCCGGTGGATTCCCGTGAACTCGCCCTTTTGCGAAGCGATCAGTGCAATTCGCTTCATCGGCAGTACCCGTTCGCGCGAAACCACTTCACGGCCTTGGCTAAACCCTGCCGCGCCGGAGCGGGCCGGTATCCAAGCTCGCGCTCCGCCTTCGCGGAACTCACGAACATTTTCTTGCGGGCCATTTTCACGGCGTCCAGCGGCGCTCGCGGTGCCCTGCCGGTCAGGAACGCGCCCGCGGTGCTCAACGCGGCATAGCCCATCGCGACGCCGTACGGCAATTTCCAGCGCGGAGCTTTCCTGCCGCTCTCCTCGGAAAGAAGCTGCAAAATCTCCCGCATGGTCAGGTTCTCTCCGCCGAGTATATAGCGCTCCCCCGCCACGCCGTGCTCAAAAGCCAGAAGGTGGCCGCGCGCGACATCCTCCACATCCACCACGTTGAGGCCGGTGTCTATGTAAGCCGGCATCTTTCCGCGAAGAAAATCCAGAATCATTTGGCCCGTGGGCGTCGGTTTTGCGTCCCGCTCGCCCACCGGAGCGGTCGGGTTGACGATCACCGCCGGGAAGCCTTGCGCGGCAATCTTGAGCACCACCTCTTCGGCCAGGAATTTTGACTCTTTGTACGCGCCGGCCATCTGCGTTACATCCACCGGAGTCGATTCCGCGCCGATGCCGTCCTGGGGAATTCCGATGCAGCCCACCGTGCTCGTGTAAACAAAACGCTCGATGCCTTCAATGCTGGCGAGTTCAAGCAGTTGCGACGTGCCTTGCACGTTCGTTTCGAAGATTTCTTCCGGATGGCGTGCCCAGAGCCGGTAATCGGCGGCGACGTGGAAGACGTAGTCGCAGCCCTGGATTGCCTGCTGAACGCTGCGCGCGTCCCGCAGATCGCCCTCGCGGATCTCCACCGCAAGGCCGGGCACCGCGCTCCCTTTCCGGACGAGCGCGCGCACGGGAAACCCTTCCTCGAGCAGCAGCCGCGCGACATGCCAGCCCAGAAATCCCGAAGCGCCTGTAACTAGAACCGGTTTCAACTTGCCGCCAACTTCCTGGCCTCCCGCGGATTAGCGCAGCATCCAGCGCAGCATGGTGAAATTGTCGCCGGGCTTTGCATTGATCCCCAGCGCCGCCGACGGCTCGTAACCGCAGTGCATCATGCAGTGCTCGCAGCGGGGGTCGTTGCCGTGCCCGTAGGATTCCCAGTCGGTTTCCGTCATGAACCCCTCGAAGGTGTCGTGATGGGCGTCCGTGATCAGGTAGCAGGGGCCCTTCCAGCCTTCCACGTTGTAGGTCGGGTTTCCCCAGGCGGTGCAGGGCAGATCCCGCTCGCCCTTCAGAAAATCCAGGTAAACGGGGGTGGAATTCAGCTTAAATCGCGCGGCCATCGCATCGATATTCTGGAACTTCTCGCGAATATCGTCGCGCGTCATGAAGATTTCTCGGTCGTTCACCGCCGAATATCCATACGCTGGCGCAATCATGTGCCCGTCGAGATCGAATTGCTCCAGGAATTCGTACAATTCCCAGATCTCCTTCATGTCGGTCTCTTTGTAGACCGTCGTGTTGGTGCAGACCTTGAAGCCCTTCTCCTTGGCGGCCTTGATGCCCGCGACGGCTTCCTGAAATACCCCTTCGCGCTCCACCGCCATGTCGTGCGTCTTCTCAAGCCCGTCCAGGTGGACGTTAAAGAAAAGGCGCTTATCCGGCGTATATTCGTGGACTTTCTTCCGCAGAAACATCCCGTTTGTGCAGAGGTAAATGTGACGGTTCCGCTCTAGCAGTTCCTTGGTCAGTTGGGCCAGTTCCGGGTAGAGGAAAGGCTCCCCGCCGCAGATCGACACCACCGGCGCGCCGCATTCATCCGAGGCGCTCAGGCATTGTTCGAGCGTCAGGCGCTTGCTGATGGTGGTCTCGTACTCGCGAATGCGCCCGCATCCGGTGCAAGTGAGGTTGCATGCGTGCAGCGGTTCCAGCATCAGCACCAGCGGAAACCGCTTGTTGATCATCGGGTGCGGAGTGCGCTTGCCGCCATGGCTGTGCTTCTCATGCAGGAGGCGGAATGGGTTTGCATCGGCGCTCTTCTTCGAATCGTCCCGCTGCCAGTTGGGCGGCGGGTTCCGCTTGTTGCGGTAAATATACCCGGCCAGCCCCATCGTCATCGAGATTGGAAATCGCATACCCATTTACTCCGAATTCATGCGCCGCCAGGCGCGACTCGCCGCGGCCAGCCTCCCCGCGGGAAGGCCTAATCACTCTCGCCCAGCGAGTTCCGATAGCACGCCAGCGCCATCAGCGGGAACGTGTGTCGGTAATAGTGATACGTGAGGTAGAACACCCTCGGGAATCCCGTGCCGGTGGAAAGCCGTTCGTCCCACCCTCCGCTCGGGAGCTGTTCGTTCACCAGGAAATCCACCGCCTTGCGGACGCTCGAGCTGTAATTGTCGCCGCTTGAAATCAGGCCCATCAGCGCCCAGGACGTCTGCGTCGGGGTGCTCTCGGCCGCCGCGAATTCGCCGGTGGCATAGCTCAAACAGTCCTCACCCCAGCCGCCGTCGGCATTCTGGATCGAGCGCAGCCATTCGCCCGCCCGCAGCATGTGCGCTTCGCGGTCGCTCTCCCCGGCCGCGCGCAACCCGCGCAGCGCGAAACAGGTTCCGTAAAGATAATTCACGCCCCAGCGGCCATACCAACTGCCGTCCGGCTCCTGCGTCTTGCGCAGATACTCGACACCGCGCCGGATGGCCCTGTGCTGGGGATCCACGCCGCACATGATGAGCGCTTCCATCACCCTGCCGGTGATGTCCGCGCAGGTCGGGTCCAGCATCGCGTTGTGGTCCGCGAAGGGGATATAGCTCAGGGGAAGCAGGTTGTTATCGACGTCGAAGGCGGCCCAGCCCCCGTCGCTCGATTGCATGTCGAGCAGCCAGTTCACCGCCCGGTCAATGCACGCGCGCTGCGCCGCCGGGTCGCTGGCCTCGGTCCGCGCGAGCGCCATCAGCACCATGCCGGTGTCGTCGATATCCGGATAAAACTCGTTTGCGAACTCGAAATACCACCCGGAAGGTTCGGTATTCGGCCGCTTCACGCTCCAATCGCCCTTGCGACGGACCTCCTTGGTCAGCAGCCAATCGGCCGCATCGCGCAGCGCGCCGCGCTCCACCATTCCCGAATCCGCCAGGCTGAAGGCCGCGATGGCGGTATCCCAAACCGGCGAGAAACAGGGCTGAAAAAAGAGATCGTCGTCCGTCTCCACCTTCAGCCGTTCAAACTGCCCCAGCGCTTCGCGGAACTCCTCCGATTCGCGCGAGTAGCCCATCAGATCCAGCGCCATGATCATATACATCATGGCCGGGTAGATTGCGCCCAGCCCGTCGGATTGCTGCGTCCGTTCGAGCGCCCAGGCCATCGCCCGCTCCACGCCCATCTTCCGCAGCTTCGCGCTCCCGAAGCGGTCCCACAATTTCAGACCCGCATCCACACCATAGAAGAAATTCCGCCAGGAGATCAGATTGGCCGCTTTCGGAAAACTCAGCGGAATGTCGGGCCGGAACAGTTCCTCCAGGTTGAACCCCTCGGGAACGGGACGCTTCGGATCGTTCGCGTGAACCACGCTCAGCGGCACCACAATCGCGCGGCTCCAGGAGGACATCTCATAGAGCCACCCGCCCGGCACCAGCATCATTTCCGGCGGGATCGACGGCACGAACTGCCTCGGATAAAGCCCGAAGAAACTCAGGTTCAGCTTGACGTAGCTGTTGCAAGCCTGAAATCCGCCCAGCGCGAGGATGCGCTCGCGGGCCGCTCGCATGCACGGCTCATCCACATCGCAGCCGCTCACCTTCAGCGCGAAGTACGCTTTCGTCGTCGCGCTTACATCGGCCGGGCCGCCCGCGTAGATATTGAACCCGCCATCGGGCAATTGCTGGGAGAGGATGCGCCGGCAGGCCTTGTCCACGCGGGAGCGCGTCGGGGGCTCCCACCGCGCCTGTCCCGGAGCGGGGGGATACAGCCAAAGCTCCATCAGGATGAAATCCGATTCAAGCGTGCTGTCGGCGGTGAGGTCTCCCCACCAGAACCCCTCCGCTTTCTGCAGCTTCAGAAGGTGGCGCGCCGCCAGGCTCATGGCCCCATCCACGCGCGACACCTGCGTTTCGACCATTTGGCCTAATGCGCTCATGTCTTCCTCAATTCGTTACGGATTGCAAACGCGGATCGAGAATTTTCAGTTCCGGCGGAAGATTGAACCGGACATCCTCGTCCTTCAATTCCACCTCTTCGAGATCACTGAAGTGAAACCGCGATCGCAACTGATCCACAACCCCTTGCACCAAGACTTCCGGTGCGGAAGCGCCCGCCGTCACCGCTACATTGGATACGCCGTCCAGCCACTCCGATGCAATCTCGCTGGCATCGTCCACCAAATAGGCGGGAACTCCGGAATTGCCGCAAACTTCCACCAGCCGCCGCGAGTTCGAACTGTTCTGCGACCCAACCACCAGCAGCAGTTCGCACAACGGCGCAACGGCCTTCACGGCAAGCTGGCGGTTCTCGGTGGCGTAACAGATGTCCTGCGAGGGCGGACCCTGAATTGCGGGAAACCGCTCCTTCAGGCGCAGGATGATGTCGCGCGTCTCGTCCAGGCTCAGCGTTGTCTGGGTGAGATAGGCGACGCGCTCCGGATCCGGAACCGCCAGCGCGTCCGCGTCCGCGACATCGCTCACCAGATACATGCTGTCCGGCGCTTCCCCCATCGTGCCGATGGTTTCATCGTGATGCTTGTGGCCGATCAAGGCGATGGAATACCCCTGCTTCGCGAAGCGAATGGCCTCCATGTGCACCTTCGTCACCAGCGGGCAGGTCGCGTCGATCACATTCAGGTTGCGGCTTTTCGCCTCGCTCCTCACCTGAGGTGAGACGCCGTGCGCGCTGAAAATGATTCTTGCCCCTTCGGGCACTTCCGCGATTTCATCCACGAAGATCGCGCCAGCCGCGCCCAACTCCTGCACCACGTGCTTGTTGTGAACGATCTCATGCAGCACATAAATAGGAGGCTGATAAAATTCAAGTGCCAGTTTCACCACGTCAACCGCGCGCACCACGCCCGCGCAGAAGCCTCTGGGTTTTAGCAAGAGTATTTTTTTCGCGGATGCCGCCTCGCCATCCATCCGCTGAACAGTAGGGGAAGAGTTCGATTCGTTTACCTTAGGCATGGAATCCTCATTTATTATAGCAACGCAACTCCACCCGCGGTTAGCAGACACTAACCAGAAATCCCCAGCAAAAACATTAGCAAATGTTCTAACTGGACTTGACTGGGCAGTTTCCCGCACAAATCCAGACCGCGCTCACTGTCGCAAGAACAGATATGCGTGAAATCGAGGCGCGAGCGACCCCCTTCCCCAGCGGTTCACACTCCAGCGGGCCTTCAGATAGGCCGTGCCCGGCCACCGGCCAAGATCCAGCGACATTGCCGTCGTTCCCGCATAGAATCGCTGCGGAAAAAGGAGAACCGGCGGCTCATCCCAAATCTCCCCGTCCGTTGACCGATAGATGGAAACTTCAATGCTCTGCTGTTCGACCGATTCGACAATTCCCAGGGTGAGCGTCGCCATGCGGCCGCGCGCGCCGCTAACCGCCACCGGCGGGCCCTCGCCGTTCGCGGTAACGATCTGTTCTTCCATCAGGAATGCACTCGTTGCCGCGGGCGATTGGCTGCTCATGGCCGCTGCGCTCCTTCTCTACGTTCAAGCAAAAAACATCTTCACCAGCAATGTTTTTTTGCAATGTTCTTATTGTAGCCCTATCGCTTCCGCTTTCCGGCGGGCCGTTTGGCGGATTTCGCGGGCCGCTTCGACGGGGCCGCCCGTTTGGCGCTGGATTCACGAACCGTCTCCGTCACCGGCTTCAGCGTGGATGCGCTCTCGCCGCCGGCTCGGCTCGCGAGGTTCGGGTACACCTGGCGGTACACCATCGCGTTCCGATAGACGCTTAGCACATACTCGCGCGTCTCGGTAAACGGAATCGTCTCAATGAACTCGATGGGCTCCCTGAAGTCTCCCCACGTCTTCCAGTCGTCGGCCCTCGACTTTCCGGCGTTATAGGACGCCAGCACATATTCGATCTGTCCGCCAAACGCCTCCGCGATATGGGCGAGGTAGTAGGTGCCCATATTGATGTTCACCTCGGGCTTGTCGAGCATGCTGACGCGATACGTCCCCAGCTTCAGCTTGCGCGTCAAATCCCGGCCGGTGCTGGGGAGCACCTGCATCAATCCGCGCGCTTTCGCCCTGGAAACCGCATCGGCCCGGAACTCGGATTCCTGCCGGATGAGGCCCGCCACCAGATGCGGGTCCAGTTCCCGCGCGGAAGCGTACTTAGCCAGCGGAGCCGGGTAGGGCATGGGGAAGAGCAGATGCCAGAACTCCGCGGGAGCCTGGTCCACCCGCAAACGAAAATACCCCGGCGCCATGCTTTTCATCGTTCGCAGCGCGCGGAAATGGTCTCCGTCTTTCGCATAGACCGAAGCCAGTTCCATGGCGAGCAGTTGCCGCTGGCCCAGGTCCGCGTCATACGAACGCAGTTCCTTGTCTGCCCAATCCGTCATCCCCACCCGCGACAGCAGGGAAGCGCGCTTCAGGCGGCGCGCGGTTTCCGGAGTCTCGGCGATATTCGAAAAATCTTCGCGCAGTTCCTTGCCGCGCAAACCGGCCAGTCTCGCCGCCAGAGCCAGGTCCGGCCGAACCGCGCTCAGCCGCCGGCCATCCAGGCTCTCTTGCGCCAGCGCCGCATAGTAGGAAAGCGGCTCCACCGTGAGGAGTTCCTTGTAATAGGCCTGCGCGGAAGAGAGGCTCCCAGCCCGCTCCGCCAGCCGCCCCAGAAACAGGAGTGCGGCCGCGAACTTGTCGGAATGCGGATAGCGGACGAGATGATCTTCAAGCAGAGCGGCCGCGGCCGGCTCCCGGCCGAGATAGGCCGCCCATGCCACCTTCCAATGACAGTACGCACTTTCGGGGTCCCGCGGGCGCGCATCCGCGCAAGCCCTGAACAGCGGAACGTAGGCCTTAGTATCGTTCTTCAGAAGGTAATAGTTGCCCGCCCAGCGATGCGCGTCCATCGTCCATGGCGAGTTGGGGTACGCCTCGCGCGCCAGTTTGGCATATCGAAGCATCGACTCCTCAAGCTTCAGCCGGCGCGCGCATTGCACCAGGTAGTGCAGCCGTTCCGCGTCCACTTCCGGGGACCGCGGAGCCAGCGATTCAAACATCTGCCGGGCGATTGACGTCCGCTCCCGCTCATACTCGATCACCGCAATGTGCAGTTCCGCCCGCTCGCGGTCGTCCCCCATCAGTTGCGGGATCACCGCTTCGAAAGCGGCGCGGGCATCGTCATAGCGGCGGTTTGCCCGCAGCGCCTCCGCGCGGCCAAGGAGATCGGCCGCCGTGGGTGGCGGGTACGCCGCGCCCAGAGACCCCTTCGCCTGATCCAACAGAATTTGCGCGTCCGGCGCTTCGGGCCGCTGGGGATATCGGTACGCCACTCGCTGCAGATAGGGCGCGGCCAGGGCCGCGTCTCCCCGCACCATGTACGCTTTGCCCAAAAGAAAATCGAACTGCGGCTGGAGCGCCTTCAGGCCGGGGCTCCGCAGAAGCCGGATTACACCATCGGCGTCGCCCAACTGGAGCAGCGCATTGGCGGCGAGCACAGCGGCGTCCGGACGGAGCGGCGACGTGCCGGGGTCGCGCCCCAATTTCCCCAATGTTTTCGCGGCATTCTCATAATCTTTCGCCCGATATTCCGTGGAGCCCTGAATAAATGCCAAATAATCCGCAATTTCTGGAAGGCGGGATGCGGCCGATTTCAGGTGGTTCAGCGCGGCCTCGTGAGCGCCGGTATCGGATTCCGCGCGCGCCATCGCGAAGTACGCCAGCGCGCCGTCGGTGTCCCTGGTATGCGCCGCGGCGTAACGCAGCAGGGCCGCCCGGTTGGCGGGCGTCGCCGCTTTCGCGTAGGCGGAGGACAGACTTTCCAAAGTCCGCCCGCCGCCGCTTGCACAGAGGAAAGCAATGAGCAGGAAGTGGAAAAACGGTCTAGACAAGCGGACCCGGATACTCGGGTCCCAGCACATTCTCATTTTCATTAGCCAGGATTCGGACTAGCTCCATATGATAGTAGTCCAACATAGACGGACAGGTTTCCACAAATTGGGTGCGGAATTCCTCCCGTGCCTGGTCAATTTCGCTCCGGAAAACGCCGTAGATATTGTTGTCGCGCCGGGATTGCCGCACACGCTCGCTCTGGTAAAGCCGCAGCTCCGCCACCTGCACACGCGCGAAGCGCTGTGCGCGCAAATGGACCTCCTGCTCTTGCGGAGAGAGCTGGAACCAGTTGTGCGTGCTTTCCTTGGGCTTCGGCTCCTGGCTGCCCTGGATCGCGATCAGTTGCGCGGGCTCCGCCGCTTCCTTGCTCGCGGTCCATCTGTGCCCCGCCGTCATCGTCAGGATCTCGACGCTCCCGGCGTGGAAGGGCTTCGTCCCCGCTTCCACCAGCAGCAAGGCCTTTACCAGGCCCCGGCTGATCACGGGAAAGACGCGAATCTTTTCATCGGCCGCGTCTCCGAGATAGGTGAGAATCTCGCCCGAGAACTCGGATTCCAGCCGCATCGCCACCAGAGGCTCGCCCGATTGCTTCGAATTGTGCAGTGCCGGCGCGCGCTCCACCGGAATCTCCAGGGAATGCATTTCGTACGGATCTTCGCTGCCGGCCACGCCCCAAATGCCGGTGATCATGTCCCCGTCGAGCTGCAGCAGCACGGCCTGTTCGGCGTATGCAGCCACCCCGTCTAGCAGCGCCGCCACCACATCGTCCCGGCCTTCCGCGTTCTCCGCGCGGCGCACCGCCTTGTGCAGCGATTGCATCTGCTGGCGGAACGCTTCCTGCGCCTGTTCGAGTTCCACGCGGTGCTGTTCAGCCAGTTCGGACCGCAGCGTCTCCAGCGCGTGCAGCTTCTCCTCTTCCGCGCCCTGCCTCGAGGCTTCAAGCGCGTGCTGGATCTCCTCCTCGTTCGCGCGGCGCAGTTCGTCCGCCTGGGCGTCCGACATCTTGCGCGCCGCCTGCTGGATCTCCTCCCGCAGCGGGTCCTGCAGATTCACGAGCGCGCCTTCCACCGCCATCGCGATGTGGCTCTGCCAGCCCGATTCCAATTCCTCCTGCACGCGCGCAATATGCAGTTGCCACGCCGCCGAGAGCCGTTCCTTGATTGCCGCTTCGCGTTCCGCGAGAGACTTCGTGAGACTGTCCTCGCGTGGATCGTTGAAATTTACCGCTGCCGTACTCATTGCGCTTGTGCCTTTCCCCGCTTAGCCGACAGGAGACGGTTCCCGCCCCCGCATTCCACACCGCCACAACGGCCCTTCCCCAGGCTGCATTTGTGCCCGGGCGTCCGCTCCATCCACCGATGGATGCGGGATTCGCGAAGACGCCGCCTCAGTCTTACTTAACACTAGTTTGCTCCAGTTCCAAACAGGCTTATCGGCAGATTTATCTCGTGTTCTTGCCCTGTTCGCGGATCTTGCAGCGAGCATCGGTAGTTCGTACCATTACCTCGTTCGCAGGTGCCGAGATACACATCGCCCGCGGAGCGGAACTCCACGCACTGCGCGCAGATCGATGGATCTTCCACCCCAGGCAACCACCTTAGAGACACGCGCGTCACCGACGGAGCCGGCCACTCGGCGCTCGCCCCCCGCCGCCATACGATCTCCGTCCGCCCCTCGCTCTTGCTTAACATGCTATCGAGACCGCCGCTTGCGGTGAAATCTTCTCGCAGTTCCACTTCCCCCGACCGAAAGAGCAGATTCCGGCCAATCGCCGTCCAACTCCAACGCATCGGCGACTCGTCAAGATAAGGCCGAATTTGCGCCTGCAGCACCCCAAAACGAGACTGTACCGATATGTTTCGCAGCTCCAACGCCGTTCCGTCCCAGAAGAGGTCTCCGCGGAAGTCGTAGTACTTAGAATCTTCGATAAGTACTTTCTTGATGTAAATTTTTGCCAGTAGAGAACGGTTTCTCAACCAGAGCGGAGCGGCGGGAGTCCCCGTCGAAAATGTGCGGCTCAGAAACCCTCGTGAATCGGCGGCTTGCAGCTTCACCTGTTCCTGCAATTGGGCAAGACTCAGTTCGTCAAACGCGAGGGAGAGTACCACCGGGCGCTCCGCCAGCCCGCCCGCGTGGGACGCTGCGCTCTCCGCTGCATCCACCTTCACCGGAATGCCGCCCACCTTCGCCGTTGCGCCCGCCAGCTTCCAGGCGTCGTCGTGCAACTGCAGAGGGGCCACGCTGAATACAACCGGCGAAACAAGGCCATTCACCGGAATCGAAAGCCCCCGAACGAGAAGCCGCCCATGCCAGCCTCCACGGGCGCGATACCCCGTGCGCATCCATTCCGCATTCCCCGACGCCTCCCAGTGAGTGCCTTCGAGCAGCGGAGGGCGGGTTGTGATGGGGGCCAGCCTTTCCAAAGCGTCGAAATGCGCGGCCGAGAGCTGCCGGCCTTCGAGCGAAACCTGCAGACGGCCGTCCTGGCGGTCCATCGCAAAT
Organism: Bryobacterales bacterium; assembly: GCA_039812845.1. Lineage (GTDB taxonomy): Bacteria > Acidobacteriota > Terriglobia > Bryobacterales > Bryobacteraceae > JACTMJ01. The sequence goes on along the minus strand of JBDIBK010000008.1, from coordinate 4,224 downwards.
CCGAACGAGGGAAACTCCCCGGTACTCTCCGTCGTCGCCACGAGCTTGCCGGTCGCAGCGCCGTCCGCCCCCTCCTTCCCGGCCCGCTCGCCCGTCCCGGCCGTATCCACCGCCGGGCTGGCTGGCTCCGCATCGACTGGTTCCAGATCCAGCAGTCCCCGGCCCTCCATCCGCTCCCCTTCCAACCGCAGATCCAGGGAACGGAGCGCGAACGCCGGGTCCGGTTGCCATAGCAGTCGCTCCGACTTCACCGCGCCCCGCAAACCGCCAGCGCTGCGATAATCGAGTTCGCCGCTCAGGTTGCCCTCCAGTTGAGGATAGTCGGGGAATGAATCGTCCAGATAGCGCAGCAATCCCACGACCTGCACCACCGGCCGGTCGGAGAACGCGACGCGCGCCACCCACTCGCCGGGCGCGGAGAGCGGATTAAAATCAACCGATGCCGCGAAGGGGGCAATCGGGGACGCAATCGCGGGGCCGCTGGCTCCACCCGCCGTACCCGGCGTTGGGCTCGCGGCCTCTCCACCCTTACCCTGGCCTTCCTCGCCGGGAACGGAAGCGGGCTCGGCCACGGGATTTGCCTCCAGATGGATTCGCCTCGCCGGCAAATCCAATAGCCCCTTCAGCGGAACGCGGGCCGTCTCGCCGGCCAGGGAGAACATGCCCCAGTCCCCGCGCTGGCTCAATTCGAGATTTCCGCGAATCTCAAGCGCCTCGGCCGGCCCGCTCAGGTGCGTCCGCGCCGACAGAAATCCGCTCAGCCCTCCGCTCGGAGCCCGAAACAGCGAAGCGACTTCCGTCAGCGGGCTGCGTTCCATTTCGAGGTCCACCTCGAATTCGCCGTTCCTGCCCGCGGCCGGCAGCCACCGTCCCCGGCCCCTCACCGTGCCGAAGCGCGGCGCGAAACTGTCCGTGCGGGCTGGCTCCGCCCGAAATTCCAGCAGCCACGCACCGGTTCCCCGCTCCTCCTGGGAGAGCTGCAAATCGGCGCTTCGGAAATAGTAGATCGATTTCTTGAGGTCGCTCCGGAAATTGATGCGGCCGTCGCGCACCCGCAGTTCCGGCAGCGCCCCTTCCGTCCGCTTGCCCGCGCCCACTCCGCTCCGCAGCATCCGCTCGAAGTTCCACGCGCCGTCGGGCGCTTGCGCCACGTTCACGCTGGGCTGGGACAGGGTGATCCGGGAAAACGTCATCTCCCCGCGCCAGAGGGACGCCAGCGCAATTCCCACGCGCGCCTCGCCCACATACGCGAAGGGTTCGGCGGAGATCTCCGGCGAATCCGCGATCACGACATCGCTCAGCGTGAAGCCCGGCCTGCCCCAGAGCGAAAAGCGCAGCTCTCCGATTTTCACGTCCCGCTGCAAGGCGCGTTCCAGCCCCTGCTCCACCCGGCCCCGAAACCGTTCCGCCGGCAGGTAAGGCACCAGCACCAGCGCCAACGCCGCCGTCGTCGCCAGAGCCAGAGAGATCCGTACAACTGTTCGCCTCGAAAGCACGCAATTCCTTTCCGAATTCAGACCCGGTTCTTCCCCGAACCGGGCAGCCGCCCGTCGCCGGGAACCGGTGCGGCGGAGCCGGAGCCGCGCCGCCCAAAAGCCTCCGGCGTGTCGTAATCCAGCAGCGTCCCCGCCTCCGCCATCGGCACATACACGCTGCGATCGCGGTAGCGCCTCACCACTGTTCTTGCACTATCCTCTGGGGCAAGCGCCAGAAACGCTTCCGCCATCGCCCAGCGTGCCGCTACTGGGTGGCCATGTTTGCCGCGGTATTCCGGAATGCAGAACAGCGTGTCCGGAGCGGCATGCCGCCGGGCCTCGCGTAGCGCGGCCAGCGCCTCCACCGTCACATCAAAGCAATCCACCGGCGCGAAGAGGAACCACTGCGGCCGCGGAGACCGGGCCGCCAACACCCGCAAACCGCACTGCAGGCTCGAAAGCTGGCCCCGTTCCGGTTCCGGGTTGCGCACCGCCCTGCCGCTGCCACAGCCCGCCACCGCCGCTTCGACCGCCTCCGCGTGGCAGCCCGTCACCACCAGGCAGTCTCCGCCCTGGGATTCATAAAGCCGCGCCAGATGGCACACAGCCGGAACGCCGCCGGCGAGAGGCAGCAGCGCCTTCACCGTGCCCATTCGCTGGGAGGCGCCGGCCGCAAGCAGGATGGCCGGGCAGTCGCCTCTCACGCTCTCGGCGGCTGTCCACTCCCGTCGCATTCCAATCGCCTCGGTTTCCCGGCCTCCGCTATTTGAGCAGCGCCTTCCGTTCATCCTGGGCAAAGAGGGATTTCGAGAGACGGCTCCACTCCGTATCCGGATTTCTGCGGGCGGCAATCATTTCCGCCACCACGGAGACCGCGATCTCTTCCGGCGTGATGGCCCCGATATCCAGGCCCATGGGTGCATGGAGTTTCTCGAAGAGGCTGCGCGCCAGCCCTTCCTTCTCGAGTTCTTTCACCGTGGAAATCACCTTGCGCTTGCTGCCCACCATCGCCACATACCGGGCGTCCGTCGTGACGGCCCAGCGGAGGATCCGCATATCGTCGCGGTGGCCTCGCGTGACAATCACGATGTACGTATTCGCGTTGGCATTCAATCCACCGAACAGAGATTCGTACTCACCGCTCAGCGTGGCCTGGGCATCCGGGAACCGTTCCGCGTTGGCGAAGCTCTCGCGATCGTCGATAACGGTGGTCTCGAATCCGGCGAGGCTGGCGATCCGGCAGATGCTCTTCGAGATATGGCCGCCGCCAAACAGCAGCAGTGCGGGCATCGGCAAAACCGGCTCCACGTAAATATCCAACTGGCCTCCGCAGATCAAACCGGTCTCGTAGCTCACATCGTTGCCGAGATTGAAGACGAGCTTGCGAGGGCGGTCACTCTCCATCGCTTCCCTCGCCGCATCCCAGACTTCCGCCTCCACGCACCCGCCCCCCACCGTGCCCACGAAACTGCCGTCGTCGCGAATCAGCATCTTTGCGTTCCGGTGGCTGGGAATGGAGCCGCGCACGTCGATGATGGTCGCCAGGGCGCACTTCCGCCCCTGCCGCCGCATCCGAACGATTTCCTCATACACGTCCATTCATCTGGGATTATACCGTTCCCCGCCGCACGGCCTCGCCGCACCAGTGGCGGAACCCCGCGCCACTTCGGGACAATCGGTTATGGCTTGGGAAACGGTGGGTCCGGTGGACGCTCTGCCCGACGGCGAGATGGTGGCGTTCCCCAGGGAACACGGGGCGGTGGTCGTGTGCCGCATCGGGGATGCCTTTTTCGCGCTCGAAGATCGCTGCCCGCACGCCAATGGGCCCCTCTCCATGGGCAACTTTAGCCCTCCGTTCCTGGTTTGCCCCTGGCATGCCTGGGAATTCGATTGCCGCAGCGGCCAGTGCGTGCATGCCGAAGACGCCGCCATCCGCCGCTACCCGGTGGAGATTCGGGACGGCGCCATTTGCGTGGAGTTTCCCGATGCCTGAGCTCCCGGAAGTGGAGACGGTCGTGCGTTCGCTGGCCCCGCGCCTCCGCGGTTCCCAGGTCGAGCGGATCGCCACCAGCGCCTCGCGCGTTTTTCGCGGGCGGCAGTCGGAATTGGAAGCGGCGCTGCCCGGCTGCCGGATTCATGCCGTGCGCCGCTATGGCAAGAACATCCTCATCGATCTCGGCGGCCGTTTGTTGCGCGTGCATCTCGGGATGACGGGAAAACTGCTGTTCGATCAAGCGCAAGCCACCCATCCCCGCGCCACGCTCTGGCTGCGGGGCGGCAAAGCGGATCTGCTTGTGTTCGATGACGTCCGGCAGTTCGGGCGTTTCGAACTGATCGCGGATCCCGGCGCGCTGGCGCTCGGCCCGGAGCCGCTGGAGATCTCCCTGGCGGAGTTCGCGGACGCCTTGCATGCGCGCCGGGGCGCGGTGAAGAGCGTCCTGCTCAACCAGGCGTTTCTGCGCGGAATGGGCAACATCTACACGGATGAAGCGCTCTTTCAGGCCGGAATTCATCCGCTCACGCCGGCATCGAGCGTGCCGGACGGCCAAACGGCCGCCCTCCACGCGGCCATGCGCGCCTTGCTGCGGCAGGCAATTGCGGAAGGCGGTTCCTCTATCTCCGATTACGCCGACGCCGAGGGCAGGCGCGGCGCCTTCCAGGAGCGCCACCAAGTGTACGGGCGCGAGGGCGAACCCTGCCCGCGCTGCGGCGCGGCCATCCGGCGCATTGTTGTGGGGCAGCGCGGAAC
>JBDIBK010000007.1:0-52261 GCA_039812845.1 Bryobacterales bacterium | reverse complement strand
TGGTTAACTGGTAGATGGCGTCCTTACAGGGCGGGGTATGTCCGGAAGAACCGGGGCGGGCCAGAGCCGCTTCCAGCCGCCCGACTGCCCGCAGCGTCTTTTCGCCGGAGCCGGTCTGACGGTTCCGGATGTCGAGCACACGGGATGCGCGGTGTTCGCCGCGCGTCTGACTCCAAGCAGGGTAACACCGGCAACGGGTACGCTTCCTTCGAGGAATGGAACCGGTTTGCGTGCCGGGTTCGGTTGGGGGTGGCCGACTACTGTAAGGTTCTTTATTGCCGAATTGCGTCCTGAAGGAGAGCCGCGCCGAGCCATGAAAACGACTACATTTCCCAAAGGCATTCCGCAGAAGGAATGGCATATCATCGATGCCACCGATGCGGTGCTGGGGCGGTTGGCGTCCCAGATTGCCCGCATTCTGATGGGCAAACACAAGCCCACCTACACGCCGTTTATCGACACGGGCGACCATGTGGTGGTGGTAAACGCTTCGAAGATCCGGCTCACGGGCAACAAGCTGCAGCAGAAGGTCTACCGTTCGCACTCGGGCTACCCCGGCGGGCTGGTGGAAGTGGGCGCGACGAAGATGAAGGCGGAGCGCCCGGACCGGATGCTCACGCTGGCCGTGAGCGGAATGCTGCCCAAGACGAAGATTGGCAAGCACATGCTGACCAAGCTGCGCGTCTATCCGGGCGCCACGCACAAACAGCAGGCCCAGAAGCCTGTGGAACTGGCCGCCGCGAAATAAGCGGCCCCGTTGGCCCCGGCGCGCCGGGAGATGTCCACGGGTTTGATTGAGTTTAAGAGAAGCATAAGGAGCTTGAGTGGCACCCGCGTTTATTCAATATCTGGGTACTGGCCGGCGGAAGTCGGCGATCGCGCGCGTATTTTTGCGGCCGGGCGAAGGCAAGCTGGTGGTGAACGGCCGCAGCGTGGCGGATTATTTTCCGTCGGAAATGGCCCGCATGATGGTGAAGCAGCCGCTGCAGGCGGTCGAGATGGCGGACCGTTTCGACGTGCTGATTAACGCGCATGGCGGCGGTGTAGTAGGCCAGGCGGGCGCGGCCCGTCTGGGTATCGCGCGCGCTCTGTGCGTGTTCAATCCGGAACTGCGCGGCAAGCTCAAGTCGAGCGGCTTCCTGCGGCGCGACCCCCGCCAGCATGAGCGCAAGAAGTACGGCCAGAAGGGCGCCCGCAAGCGCTTCCAGTTCTCCAAGCGCTAATTGCACCTGTTCTTTGGGGCCGCGGTTCAATCGCGGTTCCCCGTCCGAATTTCCGTGGGATCGCGGCAAACGAGCCCACAAGTTTCGGGGATTTTGCCCCCGTTCCCTCTGGAACGTGTGGAGGAGAGTTCCCGATGAGACGCCGGCCGGCGCTTTTGCGGCGCCTGCCCCGTGGATGGAATCGGTTTCACGGCGCCAGCCCACGCATTGTGCGCGTCCACCGTAACTTTGCCGGAAAAGTTAGCGAGGATATTCAATCGTGCCCCAAATCACCATGAAAGAACTGCTCGAAGCGGGAGTCCACTTCGGGCATCAGACGAAGCGCTGGAATCCGAAGATGAAGGAATACATCTTCGGTGAGCGCAATGGGATCTACATCGTCGATCTCCAGAAGACCCTGAAGCTGTTCAAGGAAGCCATGCGTTTCGTCAGCGAGATGGCCATCCAGGGCAAGAGCGTGCTCTTCGTGGGCACCAAGCGCCAGGCGCAGGAGGCGATTGCCGAGGAAGCCAACCGCTGCGGGATGTACTACGTGAACAACCGCTGGCTCGGGGGCCTGCTCACCAACAACGTCACCATCCAGCAATCGATCAAGCGGCTGCGCGAGCTGGACCGCATGGCCACGGAAGACGATTACGCGGGACGTCCGAAGAAGGAAGTGGTCCGCCTGGAGCGTGAGCGCAAGTCGCTCGAGCAGAACCTGGCGGGCATCAAGAATCTGGACGGCCTTCCAGATGTGATGTTCGTCATCGATTCCTCAAAAGAGCACATTGCCGTGCGGGAGGCCCGCAAGCTGGGCATTCCGGTGGTGGGCATCGTGGATACGAATTGCAACCCGGAAGATGTGGACTACCCCATCCCCGGCAACGACGATGCGCTGCGAGCCATCCGGCTGTTCGCGAGCAAGATCGCCGACGCCTGCGCTGAAGGCCGCGCCCTTGCCACGGAGCAGGATTTCGGCTCCGCGATGGCCGGTGAGGAAGGCGAAGAAGAGCCGATCGATTACACGCAGTACACCGATCCCGACTATTCCCGGCAGTTGATGTCCGAGACGCTGACGCGTTCCACGGAAGTGAGACCGGCGGCGGAATCGGCCGATGCGGAAGCCGCCGCACCGATTGTGGAAGAGGACGACAAGTACGCCCAGTACGACGTCCGGGACAACGACTAACTGCGAACGCGCCCGCACGGTCTCCCGGGCGGGCATCAAAGAGAGGTTTGATGGCATGGCGGAAATTACTGCTCAACTTGTGAAAGAGCTGCGCGAGCGCACGGGCGCGGGCATGATGGAGTGCAAGAAGGCGCTCGTCGAGGCGAATGGGGATCTGGCGGAAGCGGAAGTCGTATTGCGCAAGCGCGGAATCGCGGCTGCAGCCAAGAAAGCCAGCCGGGCCACCAAGCAGGGGCTGATCGGTTCGTTCGCGAGCGAGGACGGCACGCTGGGCGTGCTGATCGAAGTGAACTGTGAAAGCGATTTCGTGGCGCGCACGGACGAGTTTCAGGCGATGGCGGCGAATCTGGCGCGGCAGGTGGCCGAGCATGGCCCCTATCCAGAAGGCGACGCCGGTGTGGAACTCCTGCACAGCCAGCCCTACATTGAGGACCCCTCCACCACCGTCGCCCGCCTGATTTCCGACAGCATCGCCAAGATTGGCGAGAACCAGGGAATTCCGCGGCTGGCGCGCCTGGCCGTGGGAGAGAACGGCGGCTCCGCGACCGGCGGATTGGGGCTCTACATTCATCCGGGCTCTCAGCTTGGGGTGCTGGTGGAAGTAAGCACGGCAAAAGCGGACACGGTGACGAAGGCGGAATTCCAGGAACTGGCCAAAGATATTGCCATGCAGGTGGCGGCGGCGGACCCGATGTTTATCCGCAAGGAGGATGTCGACCCGTCGGTGCTTGAGAAGGAAAAGGAGATCCAGCGCAGCCGCGCTCTGGCCGAGGGCAAGCCGGAGAAGATGGTGGACCGGATCGTGGACGGACGGATGGCGAAGTTCTACGAGGAGATCTGCCTGCTGGAGCAGCCGTTTATCAAGGAAAATTCGATGACGGTGAACCAGCTTGTGTCGCAGAAAGGCGCGGCCCTGGGCGATGAGCTGAGCGTGTCGCGGTTTGTTCGCTTCAAAGTGGGCGACAAGGCCGGAAGCGACGACAGTCCGGCGGAGGAATAGAGAATCGGAAAGGCGCTTCTTCGGAGGCGCCTTTTTTGTTTCCGCCACAACCGCCGCTGCCGCATTTCCGCACGGAGCGGGGCAGGGAGCCGGGCGGAGGGGCGGAGATTGTGGATCCGAATTGCCGGGGCTAGTTCCCCGCGCGGAGAGTGAGCACTGTGCCGGTTTATAAGCGAATCCTTCTGAAGCTCAGCGGAGAGGCCCTCGCCGGGTCCCAGCACTTTGGCTTGAACGCGGAGCGCGTGACGGAACTGGCGCGGGAAGTGAAAGCGGTTTGGGAGCGGGGCGCGGATATCGGCATCGTCGTCGGAGGCGGGAATTTCTTCCGCGGGGTGGCCGCCGCGGCAAAAAACATGGACCGCGTCACGGCGGACCATATGGGCATGCTCGCCACCGTGATGAACGCGCTCGGCTTGCAGGATGCGCTCGAGAAACTCGATGTTCCCGTGCGCGTGATGACGGCGATCCAACTGCAGCAGGTGGCGGAACCGTACATCCGCCGGCGTGCGCTGCGCCACCTCGAAAAGCGCCGGGTGGTGATCTTCGCCGGGGGCACGTCCAACCCCTATTTCTCCACGGATACGGCGGCGGCGCTGCGGGCTCTGGAGATTCAGGCCGAAGTGGTGATCAAGGCGACGGGCGTGGATGGCGTCTACGACAAGGACCCCCGCAAGAACGGCGATGCCGTTCGGTACGAGACGGTGAGCTATCGCGAAGTGCTGGCCCAGGCGCTGGGCGTGATGGATGCGAGCGCCGTGGCCATGTGCCGGGACAACAACCTGCCAATTATCGTGTTCAACCTGAACGAACCGGGGAACATTCTGCGCGTGGCCAGCGGAGAAACGGTGGGCACCACCATTCGCTAGCGGACCGCGCGCGGAACCTCGCTCTTCTTCCGAGACCCGTAACGGGCGAGTGTTTCATAATGATCTAATAGGCAATTCAAGACGAGGTGAATCGACGTGCAGTTTGAATCCGTGAAACAGGTCACCGACAGTGCGAAATCGCGTATGGAGAAGGTGGTGAGCGACATGCAGCACGCCGCTTCGCTGATCCGCACCGGCAGAGCCTCAATCAACCTGCTGGAGCCGATTCGCGTGGACTACTATGGCACGCCGTCGCCGCTGAATCAGGTCGCTACGCTGCATGTGCCGGAACCGACGATGATCACCATCCAGCCCTGGGACGCTTCGATGATCCGGCCGATCGAGAAGGCAATCATGGAGAGCGACCTGGGCTTTAACCCCTCGAACGACGGCAAGCTGATTCGAGTGCCGGTGCCCGCTCTCACCGAGGAGCGCCGGAAGGATCTCGTCAAGCAGTTGCATGTCACCACGGAAGAACACCGCGTGGCGGTTCGCAACATTCGGCGGGATTCCAACGAATCCCTGAGGAAGCTGACCGCGGAGAAGACGATCGGCGAAGATGAAGAAAAGCGGGGTCTCGACGAGGTTCAGAAGCTTACGGACGGCACGATCGCCAAGGTGGATTCCGTCTCCAAGGCGAAAGAGAAGGAAGTGATGGAAGTCTAGCAGTGGGGCGCCGAAGCCGGGGGTGCGAAGCCCGCGAGTTCGGCGTGAGGCGCGTCCGGGCTTTCCGTCGCGAGCGGCTTTGGCCGCCATCGCCCCGGTTGACACGCGGTAGGCCCTTGGCTATAGTTCTGCTATAAGGTTGGGTCACGCTTTCGCGCAAATGCCTCTCGTCCCCGCGCACTGAGCGCGCGTTCCGCAGGTTGTTGAAAGAACAATTCGTGCCAGCGTGCAGCCGCTGTTTTCGAACGGAAAAGCGACACACATTCGTGGCTGCGTCATCTAACCGAATGAAGCATCCACTCTCGCTTGTTTCGAGATCGAGACCATGAATACTGAAGATCACGATCTGATTGAGTCTCCTCAACCTGCGCCGGAAGCGGACATTCCGGGTGGCAGCCAGGAACTGGCCGGCGCGCCGTCCGTGAATGTGGGACACGCCGATTCCATCCCCTCCGTTGACGCGGCCGGCAGCGAGATGCCCGCCGCGGAAAACACGGCGGGAAATGAGGACGCCGGATCGCCTTCCGTGCCAATCCCAGCCCCTTCCGCGAGCGATGCCGCTCCCTTCCGGCCGGAACACGCGCATCCGCCAGCGCCCGTGGCGGAAATGGACGCCTCCACTCACGGTTTGCCGGGCTTGCCGGTGCCCGCCCCCGCCTCCGACGATTCCGGCGACGAAGCCGCCCGAATGCAGGCGGAGCAGGAGGCCGCCGCCGAGGATAATTTCCTTGAGATGGAACGGCTGCTGGACGAACATTCGCAGCCCTCCCACGGCGGCGACGGGAATGTGATTGAGGGCCGGGTTCTGGAGATTCGGGACACCGAAGTGATCGTGGACATCAGCCAGAAGGCGGAAGGATCGGTGCCCATTGAGCAGGTGAAAGATCATCTGGGCAACCTGCGGGTGGCGGTAGGCGATTCGCTGGATGTGGTGGTTGTTCGCGGCGTGGACTACACCAAGGAAGGCTACATCAGCCTTTCCCATGAGAAGGTCAGCCGGCTTCGGGCGTGGGACAACCTCGAAAAGGCGCTGAAGGACGACCTGCCGGTGCTGGGGCGCGTGCTCTCGCGCACCAAGGGCGGCCTCACGGTGGATGTGGGGCTGAAGGCGTTTATGCCGGCGTCGCACGTGGATGTGCGTCCGGTGCAGAATCTCGACCAGTTCGTCGGGCGGGATATCCCGGTAAAGATTCTAAAGATGAACCGCCGCCGTTCGAATGTGGTGGTGTCGCGGCGAGCCATCGTTGAGCAGGAAGTGGTTTCCCGCAAGGAGCATACGCTGGCGGACCTTGCCGAAGGGTCTGTAGTGAGCGGCATCGTCAAGAGCCTCACGGAGTATGGGGCGTTCGTGGACCTGGGCGGCATCGACGGACTCCTGCACGTGAGCGACATATCTTATGGGCGCATCGGCAAGCCCTCCGACGTGCTGAAGCAGGGCCAGGAGATCAGCGTCAAGGTTCTCAAGTTCGACAAAGCGCATGAACGGGTTTCGCTTGGCCTCAAACAACTGGCTCCAGACCCCTGGGAGACGGTCCCCGCACGCTATCCGGTGAATTACCGCGTCGTGGGCACCGTGGTGAGCATCACCGATTATGGTGCGTTCCTTGAGATGGAACCGGGAGTGGAAGGCTTGGTGCATATCTCGGAAATGACGTGGTCGCGCCGGATGAAGCACCCCTCCAAAGTGATGAAGGTGGGCGAGCAGGTGGAAGCCGTGGTGCTGGCCGTCGATTCCCACCAGCGGCGGATATCGCTGGGGATCAAGCAGTTGGAGCCGGACCCTTGGACCACGATCGACGCCCGCTATAGCGTGGGCTCCGTGGTGGAAGGGCGCGTGCGAAAGCTCTCGGATTTCGGGGCGTTCCTCGAAATTGAGGAGGGCATCGACGGCTTGGTGCATATTTCCGATCTTTCCTGGACGAAGCGGGTTAAGCATCCGTCGGAGATCGTAAAAAAGGGCCAGGTTCTGCAAGCAGTGATCCTGAACATCGACTCGAACGACCGGCGTCTCTCCCTGGGTGTGAAGCAATTGCAGCCGGACGCCTGGGAGACCTTTTTCGCGAGCCATAAGCTTGGCGACGTGGTGGAAGGCACGGTCGTGCGGGAGGCCAGTTTCGGGTATTTTGTGGAGTTGCTCCCTAACGTGGAGGGCCTCTGCCATACGTCGGGGGTTCCATCGCATTTCACGCTTCCCGACGGTTCGCCGGTGATCGCGGTTGGAATGACGCGCCCGTTCAAGATCGTGAAGCTTCAGCAGGAGGACCGGCGGATCGGGCTGAGCATCACCGCGATTGAGCCGAAAGAGCAGGTCACCGAAGCGCAGGGCGAAGCACCGGCGGATGGGGCGTCCGCCACGATCGGCGAAACGATCCAGAACAAGGCGAAGTAGCCGCCCTGTCCGCGGCGGATACGGATTGCCGCGATCGGAAACTTCCGATGCGACGACGTTTCCCGCCGGGAATCCGGACCGCGCCGCAAGTCTGCGTCTAAACTCATGATAATATGGGATGTACTGTGCCCGGCGCGAATTTGACGGCGGGCATTCGGCTGGAGACGGTTTCATGACCAAAGCGGATCTGATTGACGAAGTTGCCAGAGTCGTAGAGATGACGCGGAAAGATTCCGAGACCATCGTCGAGACGATTTTCGACAGTGTTGTTCGGTCTCTTCATCAGGGAGAGAAGATCGAGATCCGCGGATTCGGCAGTTTCCGGACCCGGCAGCGCCAGCCGAGGGTGGGCCGGAACCCGAAGACCGGCACGCGCGTCGACGTTCCAGCCAAACGCATTCCCTACTTTAAGCCCAGCAAGGAACTGAAGGACCTTGTGAACGGCGAAGGTGCCGCGGCGGAACCTGGTTCCAGCGCGGGATCGGGCGCACCGCCCTCGTCTTTCAGCTTCTAGAGCCTGTCAGATTTTCATGGATGTTCTTTGGAGCCCGTGGCGATACCAATACGTCACCGCGCAGCGGCCAAAGGAAGGCTGCATATTCTGCCGCATCGCCGCCGAACCGGAGCACGATGCCGCGAATTTCGTGCTCGGACGCGCGCGGGAAAACTATCTGGTGCTTAACCGCTTCCCCTATTCCACCGCGCACCTGATGGTGGTTTCCAATGTGCATGCGCAGGATCTCTCCGGGTTGCCGGAGAGCGCGCTTCAGGAGACGATTCTGCTCGCGAGAAATGCGGAGCGGATCCTGCGTGAGGTCTACCGGCCAGGCGGGCTGAACGTCGGCTGGAACCTGGGCGAATGCGCCGGGGCCGGCGTGGCGCAGCACATTCATCTGCATATCGTTCCGCGCTGGCCCGGCGACGCCAACTTCATGACCACCATCGGCGAAACCCGGGTGCTGCCGGAATCGCTCGAAGAGACCTACCGCCGCCTGGCTCCGCACTTTGCGGCGCTCCTTTCCGGCGCAACCGCCTGAAGCACCGCGCCCCACGGAGCGGGGCCGATTGGGAGCGCGAAGCGGAAGCGGCTGTGAGCGCGGGGCGAAACCTGCTTGGGCTGGCCGGTTTGATCCGATAAACTGTACCCATGCAAATCAGCCGCCGAATCGCTCTGGGAATGGCCGCAGCGCCGCTGCTTGCGAGCGCAGCCAGAAAAACCGCCTCGATGAACAACACCATGGTCCCGAAGGGGATGTGGCCGGCGATGCTGACGCCGTTCAAGCAGGACCAGTCCGTGGACTGGAACGCGCTCGATGCGCTCACCGACTGGTATCTGGAGAATGGTGCGGACGGCATGTTCCCGTGCTGCGCTTCGAGCGAGGTTTGGACATTGACCGAAGAGGAGCGCCTGAAGGTGACGGCGCGCGTCGCCAGGCGAGCCGGAAAGGTCCCGGTGGTCTCCGCCGGGCTTCCCGGCTGGGAGACGAAGACCGTGGCGCCTTACGTCAAGCGCCTGATGGATACGGGAGCGCACGCCGCGATCCTCATGACCAATCAAATGGCGGAGAAGGCCGAGCCGGATTCGCTGTGGCGGGACCGGGTGGAGGCCATTCTGGATGCCACGGGCGACGTGCCCTTCGGGGCCTACGAGGTGCCGAGCCCATACAAGCGGCTGCTGACGCCGGAGATGATGGGCTGGGCCGCGAAAACCGGCCGCTTCGTCTTCCTCAAGGACACATCGCTCCAGGTGGAAGCGATTGCCGCGAAGTGCGCCGCGATCAAGGGCAGCCCGTTCCGGCTCTTCAATGCGCACGTGCCCATCCTGGTGGAGGCCATCCAGCGGGGCGCGGACGGGTTCTGCGGGATTGCGGGCAACGCCTATCCGAACATCGTGGCCTACGCCACGCACCACGCCCTCGAGCCCGGAAAATCGGCCAAAGCGCAGGAGTTTCTCACCCGGAACGAGAAGCGGCTGGGCATGGCGTATCCGCTAACGGCAAAGATTCTGGCGCGCCTCGACGGGGTTCCGATTGAGCCGGTTTGCCGGAAAAAAACAAAGCGGCTCAGCGCGGAACAGATGCAAATCCTCAACGACGTTCATCGGGAAGCCGTAGCGCTGCTCGGCTAACTCCGCTTCGTTCCGTTTATCAGCCGAATCGCTTCCCGCTGGGAAGGCCGTCGTCTTGGGCGCAAACGCCGAAGTATGCGAGGATGGTGAGGGAATTGCGATGAAGAGCCGTGCCGGCGGGGCGAGCGGGCGCGATGGAGAGCCGGAACGAGAGCCCTTTCCTGGCGAATCCCGCCCGGTTGCAACCATTCCTCAGCGACGTTTCCATTCCCTGAAAGGAGGGGCTCGTCTTGCGGAATACGGCGGCAATCGAACATGCGGACACCCTCGTTCAGGAAGAGAAATGGCATGAACTGCGCCAACTGATCGGCGGCTGGCCGGAACCCGAAATCGCCGACCTCCTGTTTGAACTGCCCGCCGCGAAACGGGCAATTCTGTTCCGGCTGCTGCCGCACAGCACCTCGTCTGAAGTATTCGCGTTTCTCGAACCGGAGCTTCAGAACCGCCTGCTCGAAGACCTGACGGTGGAAGAAACCCGCCGCCTCGTCACCAACCTTGCGCCCGACGACCGCATCCATTTCCTCGAAGATTTGCCGGGCGAAGCCGTGCAGAAGCTCCTCAACCTGCTGCCCCCAGAGGACCTTTGGAAAACCCGCCAGCTTCTCGGCTACCCGGAAGAGAGTGTGGGGCGGCTGATGACGCCCGACTACGTGGCGGTGCGCAGCCATTGGAGCGTTGCGGAAGCGCTCCAGCACATCCGCGTCAAAGGGCAGAAGGCGGAGACGATCGCAACCATCTATGTGATGGAGAACCGCTGGCAGTTCGTGGATGCCGTGCCGCTCGAAAGTTTCGTGCTGGCGCATCCGGAGGCGCGCGTGGAAGAGCTGCTGACGCGCGAGGGCGTTTTTCTTTCGCCGCTGGCGGACCGGGAGGAGGCGGTCCGCATGATCACCCGTTACGACGTGTTTTCGATTCCCGTGGTGGATGCGCGCAACGTTCTGCTGGGCGTCGTTACGGCGGACGATATCTTTGATGTGGCCGAAGAGGAGGCGACGGAGGACTTCCAGAAGGGCGTCGCGGTGACGCCGCTGAAATCGAGCTACCGCGAGGCATCGCTGCTCGAATTGTTCAACAAACGGTTCCCTTGGCTGCTCGCGCTGATCGGCGTGAACCTGCTTTCCTCCACCGTGATTGCCGCGTACAGCGGCCTGCTCGAAGCGGCGATCGCGCTCACGTTCTTCATGCCCCTGCTGCTTGGCACGGGCGGCAATACGGGTTCGCAAGCGGCCACGCTGGTGGTGCGCGCGCTTTCGACCGACGACCTCGATCTCTCGGACTGGATGCGCGCCATCGGCAAGGAACTCTTCGTGGGCTGCGCGCTGGGCGCGGCCATGGGCCTCTGCACCTCGCTGCTTGGTTTCTGGCGGGGAGACTGGCATCTGGCGCTGGCGGTGGCGCTCTCCATGGCCGCCATCGTGGTTTGGGCGAACCTCATGGGGGCCGTGCTTCCCTTTGTGCTGATGCGCTTCAAGATGGACCCGGCGGTGGCTTCGAGCCCGCTGATCACTTCGGTTTCCGACGTCACGGGCCTGGTGATTTATTTCTGGATCGCGCGCGCCGTCATGGAATTCTAGCGCAAGGCGCGCGGTGATCCTTCTCTCTCCGCGGACTGCGCGATAACCTGCGCGCCGCGGGAAGCGTCTACGCAGGGGGAGGGTACAGGCATGCATATTTTCGGCAATTCGCATCTTCCCGTGATGCGCCGAGCCCTGCTGGGGGCGGTTGCCGCGGTGACGCCGGCGTTCGGGCAGAGAGGGCGCCGCGGTATCTTCGCCGGCGCGGAGAGCGAAACTCTTTCCGCGCCGAAAGACGACGGGGAGCGCCGCATCCAGGGCGTTCTCGAGGAGATGCACTCCCAAGGCGGCACGTACCTGAGCGTGCCGGTCTCCGACGGAAAGATGCTGCGCATCCTCACGGAGAGCTGCGGGGCCAAACGCGTGGTGGAGGTGGGAACGTCCACCGGCTATTCCGGCCTGTATTTCGCGCTCGCGCTGGCGAAGACCGGCGGACATCTTACGACGCACGAACTCGACGAAGGCCGTGCCGCCACCGCCCGCGCGAACTTCGCCAAAGCGGGCGTTTCGCAGTTAGTGACCGTGGTGCAGGGCAATGCCCACGAGACCACAAAGAGGGTGAAGGGTCCGGTGGACGTCGTGTTCCTCGACGCCGATAAAGAGGGCTACGTCGGCTATCTGAAGACCCTGCTTCCCGCGCTAAGGCCGGGCGGCCTGCTGCTGGCGCACAACACCGGAATGGTGCCGGAATACTTGGCGGCGGTTCGCGCGGATCCGGCGCTCGACACGGTTATTTATTCGGGCGGCGGCGGGCTGAGCGTCACGCTGAAGAAGCTCTAGTTCCGGGGTGGCGGCTATTCGCCGATGCTGAAGCTGGGGCCCTTGATCTCGCCCACTTCCTCCATGCGCTCCACCGCGATGCGCGCGATCTTCATGAAGGGGATGGCGCGGCTGTCGCCATCGCCATAGATGCCCACCGGCCGGCCGCTGTCGCCTCCCTTGCGGATCTCGGGATCGAGAGGCACCTCGCCGAGAAACGGCACATTCATGGCGACCGCGGTGCGCTTGCCGCCGCCGGTGCCGAAGACGTCGATGCGCTGGTCCGTGCCCGGCACCACGAGGTAGCTCATGTTTTCCACCAGACCCAGCAGCGGCACGTTCACCTGGCGGAACATATTCACGGCCTTGCGGGCGTCTTCGAGCGACAAATCCGATGGTGTGGTGACGATCACCGCTCCCGAGATCGGCGCGGTCTGCATGAGGGTCAACTGCACGTCGCCGGTTCCGGGAGGCAGATCGATCACGAGGTAATCGAGTTCGCCCCATTCCACCTGGCGCAGGAACTGCTGGATGACGCCGTGGAGCATGGGGCCGCGCCAGACAAGCGGCTTGTCTCCGGGGCTGATAAAGCCCATCGACATCAGCTTGAGATTGTACTGCTCAATGGGCTGGATCCGTTCCGCAACGGTATGAGGGCGGTCGCTGATGCCCATCATCAGCGGAATGTTCGGGCCATAGACGTCGGCGTCCATCAAGCCGACGCGGTGCCCCAGGGCGACCAGCCCCAGCGCGAGGTTGGCGGCCACGGTGGTTTTTCCCACACCTCCCTTGCCGGAACCCACCGCGATGATATGGGCGATTCCGGGGATCTTCTGCGTGGGGTTGGGAGCGGACTGATGTGTAATCGGCATGAAAATGGCTCAACTTCTGCTTGTTGGGATGCACACGGATGAAAGTACGATTCTAGCGTGAGTCGGGCTGAGCGCTCTTCCGTGCGCGGTTCCCGCTATGCCGATTCGAGCCGCATCGCAGGTTGCGGGTTGAGCGAATCGCCGGAAAACTGCCCGCGGGCGAGCCGGGGGAAGGCTGCGGCCGCGATCATCACCGCATTGTCCGTGGAAAGAACCGGTTCGGGGAACCAGGCGGGAACCGGGAAGCGCGCATCGCGCAGACGGGCGCGCAGCGCGGAGTTGCAGGCCACGCCGCCGGAGACGATCAGCGAGCGCGCGCCCGTCATTTCGAGCGCGGCGCGGCAATTCGCTTCGACGTTATCCACGGCGGTATTCTGAAAGGATGCCAGCACGTCCAGCGTCGCTTGCGGCGTCACCGCGAGCCACTGTTCGAGCGACGGCGTGGCTTCGCGTTCGCGCAACTCCCGGCGCGCGTTTACCTCGCCCTCCAGGGCATGGGCGTCGCGCCAGCGGATGGCGGCGGTTTTGTAGCCGCTAAAGCTGAAATCTAGTGCGTTGCCCTTCATGGAAGGAATCGTAAACGGCTCGCCGCGCGGCGTTCCGTATGCCGCAAGCCTGTCGATCACCGGCCCGCCCGGATAGCCGAAGCCAAGCGTTACCGCCACCTTGTCGTAAGCTTCGCCGATGGCGTCGTCCCGCGTGCGGGCCAGCAGGCGATAGTGCAAATCGCCGGACGCGTCGCCTTGCTCCGCCAGATAGAGATGGGTATGGCCGCCGCTCACGATCAGCGCCAGCGCGGGGAACTCGATTTCCCTGGATTCCCGCATCGCGTCAAGCAGCACCGCGTGGATGTGTCCGTCGAGATGATTTACCGCGATCAGGGGGATTCCGGCTGCGAACGCCACCCCTTTCGCGTACGTGATGCCCACCAGCAGTGCCCCGGCCAAACCCGGACCCGCCGTCACCGCGATGGCGGCCAGATCCCGGTACGCGATCTCGGCATCCCGAAGGGCCTGGCGAACCACGGGGACGATGTTGCGCAGGTGCTCTCTGGAGGCGAGTTCCGGCACCACTCCGCCGTAGACGCGGTGAATGTCGAGCTGCGAGGAAACGATGGAAGAATGCACTCGCCCGCTGGCATCCACGACGGCGGCGGCGGTTTCGTCGCACGATGTTTCGATCCCAAGGATGCGCGAATTCAATATCATAGGGATGCCGGGGCACTGGGCCGGGTTCCGCTTGAGACCGGCGCGGCAGAGTCTGAAGTTAACATCTGTTGCGGTAGATTAGAAAGAACCATGGAATGTGAGCGCTGCGGCGGGGAAAAGTGGCTGATTACCTCCGCCGGCATTCTTGACGATATTCGGAACGCGCTTGGCGATGTGCTGTACAAATGCACCCGCTGCGGGCGACGCCGCCGTGAGCGCGTGTGGCCCACCTCCCATTGTATTCTCGCGCATTGCCCCCGCTGCTACTCCCAGCACCTTCAGGTCTGGAACCGGGCTTTCGTGCGGCGTTCGATGCGCCACGCCCTGGTCTTCTCGCTGGGCGGGGATGCCTATCGGTGCTACGAATGCCAGAATGTCTTTGTGAGCCTGCGCCCGCGCCGGATGTTCCGCCGCGTTGGCCGATCCGAAGAAGAGGCCGCGCTGCCTTCCGGCATGGCGGAGGGGGAGCCGGACGTCAATCTTCAGGCAAAGGGCTAACGCGCGCGCGTTCCGGGTTCCGATCGGCTTATGCACGTTAGCGAATTCGACTACCACCTGCCCGGCGAACTCATCGCGCAGCAGCCGCTCCAGGACCGCTCAGCTTCGCGCATGCTGGTGCTTCACCGGAACGGGCAGCGCTGGGAAGACGCGCGCTTCCGGAGCCTTCCCGGCCTTCTCGGTCCTGGGGATTGCCTTGTCCTCAACGACACCCGCGTCTTTCCGTGCCGCCTTTTCGGCCACCGCCATGGGGTAAACGCGCTGCCGATAGGGGCGCACAACCGCCATCGCGGCGAGCATCTCTCGAGCGAAGTGGAGGTCTTTCTTACCCGCCAACGCGCCGAGGACCCGCTCGTCTGGAAAGCGCTTGTCCGGCCGGGCCGCAAACTGCCGGTGGGAGAGCGAATCACGTTCGCCGAAGGCTTCGCGGCGGAGATCGTCGCGCGGGGCGAGTTCGGGGAGCGGACGCTGCGGTTCGAGGCGGAAGACGATTTGTTTGCGCTCATCGAGCGGCACGGGCATGTGCCGCTGCCGCCGTATATTCATCGTGCGGATGCGCCGGAAGACCGTGAGCGTTACCAGACGGTGTTCGCGGACCGGCGCGGCTCCGTGGCGGCCCCCACCGCCGGCCTCCACTTCACGCCGGACGTGCTTGCGGCGTGCCGCGACGCGGGCGCCACCGTCGCCGTGGTGACGCTGCACGTGGGGCTGGGCACGTTTCAGCCTCTGCATGAAGAGACCGTGGAGAAGAACCGGCTCCATGCCGAACGATACGAAGTGACGCCGGAAGCGGCGGAAACCATCAACCTGGCGAAGCGCCGCATCGCCGTGGGCACCACCAGCACCCGCACGCTGGAGAGCGTCTGCCGCGACGGCCGGGTTCAGGCGGGATCTGGAGAAACGAGCCTTTTTCTCTATCCCGGTTATCGGTTCCAGGCGGCGGATGCGCTCCTCACGAACTTCCACCTTCCAAAGAGCAGCCTGCTGATGCTGGTGAGCGCGTTCGCCGGAACGGCGCTAACCCTGAACGCCTACAATCATGCCGTCGCGGAGCGATACCGCTTCTTTTCCTACGGCGATTGCATGCTGATCTTGTAGGCGACTTTGCCCCGTGGTGCGGGGATCGCTAACCGTATACAATACCGGGAGCCACAATGGAAGACGCATCCCCCCTCCCCCGCCCAGATTGCCGTATTCTCATTGAACGAGTAGAGACCCTTAAGGTGGCGCCTCGCTGGGGGCTGCTGCGCATGCTGACCGACCAGGGGATCACCGGCTACGGCGAGTTCACCCTCGAAGGCCAACTGGAGGCTACCGAGGCCCTGGTGCATCAGCTTTCGCAATACGTCGTGGGCAAGGATGCCCGCGATCTTGTAAGGCTTAGCCGCGGCATTTACGACCATCACTTCTATCACAACGGCCCGCACTTCGCGTCCGCGCTGGCGGGGCTCGAAATTGCGCTCTGGGATATCAACGGCAAGGCGACCGGCCAGCCGATCCACCGCATGCTGGGCGGCAAGGTTCGCGAAAAGGTAAAGGTGTATCGCTGGGCCGGCGGCAACAACAACGACGCCAAGGCATCCGCGGAGGAAGCCGCCCAGGTGGTGGAACTCGGCGCGCTCGCGCTGAAGCTGAACGCCTGCCCCCCGATGGCGGCGATCGACACTTATGGCGGGGTTCGGATGGCGGTGGAACGCGCCATGGCGGTGCGCGCGGCGGTGGGGCCGGAAATTGAGATCGCGTTTGACTTCCATGGCCGCTGCAACGTTCCGAACGCGCGCCGGCTTGCCCGCGAACTGGAACTGGTGGAACCGCTCTTTTATGAGGAACCCGTTCGGCCGGAGTACAACCGCTGGCTTCCCGAAATCGCTTCGATAACCCACGTGCCCATCGCCACTGGCGAGCGAATGTGCACCGTGGCGGAATTCTCCGATGTGGTGGCCGCGAAGGGCGCGCATATCCTGCAGCCGGATCTGGTGCATGTCGGTGGAATCCGGCCCACCGCCGATATCGCCGCGCTGGCCACGGCGAACGGCATCGCCGTGGCGCCGCACTGCCCTCTTTCGGCGATTGCGTTCGTGGCGTCGCTGCACGTGGTGGCGCAGTCGCCGGCCGGCTGGATTATGGAATGGTCCAAGGGCATTCATTACAACAGCCACGGCGCCCGCGGGGACGTGGATCCCTGGCTGCGCTATCTCGCTGAATCGGACTGGCCGATGTTCGAGACCGACGATTCCGCGCACATCGCCGTCCCGGAGAAGCCGGGCCTGGGTATCGAGGTGAATTGGGCCGAGGTGGAGCGGGCGGCGAAGCAGGGAACGGACTGGCGGGATATCTGCATGCATCTTCCCGACGGAACCCGCGCAAACTGGTAGGCGGCCCCCTCGCCGCGAGAGAATTCGGCCGTTCCCCGAACGTTTTCCGCATTGTGCACGTAATCCTATTGGGCGGCAATTCGCCAGAGAAGATAGGTGAGGCTCTCCGAAGGCGGGAGCCCGCTCGAATTGCCGGGGAGACGCCGGGCGCGGCAACGCCATTTGCCGGAGAACCGGATTCCCGTTACCCTGAGAAGGTACTTTCCGCATGTCCCAACCCTCCGACACCTGGAACCCGCGGCGTCTCGATGGGCTTTCGCTTTTCTGGTACAAATTCTCCACCTCTTTCGGGCTGGCCGTCGATTCCATTCGAGCGCACAAGCTGCGGAGCTTTCTCACGCTGCTGGGCGTCATCATCGGCGTTGGCTCCGTGATTCTGGTGGGCGCGGCTATCGACGGTTTGGGCACTTACGCGGAAGAAAGCACGGCCAAAGCGTTCGGCGGGGAAACCTTCCTGGTGGCGCAGGTAACCAACGCCAGCAGCCGGAAGGAGTTTTTCGACAAGCTGAAGGACCATCGGCGGATCGATTGGGCGGACCTCACTTACCTTGAGGAGGTCACGGGAGACCGCATTCTGTATTCACCTTATTCCAATCGCATCGTGGATGTGAAGCGAGGTTCGGAAACTTACGAGGAGGGCGTCGTCGTCGGGTCCTTCGCAACCCTTCCCGAAATCCGGGACGTGAATGTGGCTCAGGGGCGCTACTTTTCCGAACAGGAAGACGCAGCCCGCCAGCAAGTAGGCGTGATTGGCTACGACATCGCCGAGCGCCTGTTCCCCGGAACGAATCCTCTTGGCAAAACGGTGACGATCCGTGGCCGCGAATTCACCGTCATCGGGGTGCAGGAGAAGCTGGGCTCCGCGTTTGGCCGCTCGCAGGATAACTCCGTCTACATTCCGTACCGCACCCTTACCCGCATATGGGGCACCGAGCGGAATATGTCCATTTTCGGGAAGCCGCAGCCGGAAAGCGGCCTTACGCTCGACGAGGCGCTCGACGTCACCAGAGTGGCCCTGCGGGTTCGCTACAAGCAGAAACCCAGCGAACTGGACAAATTCGACACGCTCACACCGGACGCCATTCGCGGGTTCATTGAGAGCATCATGAGCCTGATCTCGTCCGTGGTTGTCCCCGTCACGGCGATTTCGCTGCTGGTGGGCGGGATCGTCATCATGAACATCATGCTGGTGAGCGTTACGGAGCGGACCAAGGAGATCGGCATCCGCAAGGCGCTTGGCGCGCGGCAGGGGGACATCCGGCTTCAATTTCTGCTGGAATCCGTGCTGCTGGCCGCGGTGGGCGGATTGATCGGGATCCTCGTGGGAGCGGCGCTGACGCTGATCATCGGCAAGGCCTTCGAACTCACGATGTCCATTACGGTCTTCTACGTGAGCCTCTCCCTGGGAGTATCGAGCATTGTGGGCATCGTTTCCGGTTTGTACCCGGCGGTGCGGGCGGCGAAACTTGACCCCGTGGAAGCGCTGAGGGCGGAATAATGGAACTCAAGAACGCATCGGCTCTCGAGAACTTTCGCATGGCGATGGACGCCGTCTGGAGCCATCGCTTCCGCTCCGGACTCACCATGCTGGGCATCGTCATCGGCATCACGACGGTGGTGTCCGTTGCGTCGCTGCTGGCCGGGCTGCGGCAGGGTGTTGTCGATTTCTTCACCGAACTGGGCCCCGATAACATCTTCATCTTTCGGACGAGCGGCGACCCGAGCCGGGGAGGCGCCAGCCGCGAGGAACGCCTGCGCCGCCCGCTCCGCGTCGAGTATGTGGATGCGCTGCGCGTTGCCACGGCATCGACGGTCCAGACTATTGGAATGAACCTCTTTGTTCCACCGATTCAGGGCGGCCGCCCGATGATTGCCAAGGTGCCGGGAATTGAAACGGACGATTTCTCGATCGTCGGCAGCGAGGCGAATATCCTCTCGAACAGCGGCCGGACGCTGCGCGACGGACGGCTTTACACGGAGGCCGAGGCCCGCCGCGGCGAAAAGATCGCCGTGATTGGCGCGGTGCTGGCCGATGTGCTGTTCCCGGCGGGCGACGCGGTTGGCAAATCGGCCATTTTCGGCGGTGCCGAGTACCGCATCATCGGCGTCTTTGAGAAAGCCAAGGGCGGCTTCTTTGGGGAGAATGGCGCGGATAAACAGGTGCTCATCCCGTTCCGCACCGCGCGCTTGCGCTACCCCGGCAACGACGAACGAATCATGATCGTCGCCCGCGCCTATCCCGGCTTGCGGGATCAGGCATTCGGCGAGATCGAGTGGATGATGCGGCGTCTGCGCAAACTGCAGCCCGAGGAGAAGAACGACTTCAATCTCTCCACTCCAGATTCCATCATTGAGCAGTTCGACAAGATCACGGGAATCATCTGGATGGTGTCGCTTGCGCTCTCCGGCCTCGGCCTTCTGGTGGGCGGCATCGGGGTGATGAACATCATGCTGGTGAGCGTCACGGAGCGCACGCGCGAGATCGGAATCCGCAAGGCCATTGGCGCGCGCCGGGGCGATGTGGTGTCGCAGTTTCTGATGGAAGCGATGACTCTCACCGGCCTGGGCGGCATCGTCGGCATTGTCTTTTCGCTCAGCGTGGTCTTCGTGGTGGGGGCGCTGGTCCCCAGCCTGAAAGCGCCTACCCCCGCCTGGGCGCTGTTCGCGGGCTTTGGCGCTTCGGTGGCCATTGGGCTCTTCTTCGGCGTCTGGCCCGCCGTGAAGGCAGCCGGTCTGGATCCGGTTGAAGCCCTGCGCTACGAATAGCCCGCGTTGTGAGCGCCTTCGATGGGGATTCGCCCGGCTCGCTTTCGCTTACCGCGTCACCACGCCCGCCATTCAATCTCTGAAGACGGGCCGCTGGCGTAGGGCCGCTCCGGCGCGATTCCGAGCGCGCGCAGCCGGCTGGCAAGCACTGCCACGCGGGAGTCGAGATCCGATTCGCCAAGCGAGAGGGATTCGAGGATGCCGCTCGCGACCGCCGAGGAAACGGTTTGGCCGAAGCTGTGGCCGTTGGCGGGATCCTCCACCAGAGCCGCGCCTCGGCCAAGGCGAAAGGTCATGGGAGGCGTGGCGTCTTTGAGGGAGGGTGCCAGGCCGCGATGGATTCGCTCTAAGGGCTCCCGAAGGGCGGGCCAATCCCGTTTCGAAAAGTAGAGCACGGTGCCATCCCTCCGCCCGAATAGCAAGGGGGAAGCCGGGCACTTCAGGGTATAGCGCACCCGCGCGCTGCCGGCCGCCTCCGTGATCCGCCGGATGAGCGGCTGAACGGCTTCCGGGCCGCAGTTCCAGTAGATGCGGAGCATATCCTCTTCCGGTGCGGGGCCGATGGCGCTCCAGGTCATCCACCAACCTTCTTGGGGCTCCGCCACATCCCGCCGGGCGAGGATTGCAATCGGTTCGCCCCCTCTTGCGGCGCGGCCCGGCCGGAGCAGGTTGACATATTCTTCCGCCGCCACAAGGAGCGAATCCTCGCCCCGAACGGCCAGCACCCCATACGGGGGATGCTCCGCGGCCGCCACCCACCCCGGCTCAAAGCATCTCGCGGCCGCATGGGCCGCGCGCAGCGACGCGAAGAACTTCCCATTCGAGAGTGCCAAGGAACCTGATTCGGCGGGCGGATTCCACGCCGCGAACCAGCGGGAATAGAGTGCCGCGGCGAGGGCGGGCTGGGCGCGCGGGAACGTGTCGGAAAGAGGGCCGGCCTGGGCCACGGGAACGCCGTCCACGCGCAGCCAGCCTTCGTGCAGCCGAACCATTCCGAGCGCGGACGCGAGATCTTCCCGCACGCTGCTTGGCAAGACGCCGCCCGGCAAGTCGGGCGGTTTCGTTCCCGCAAGGCCAGGGCCGTTCATACGCGCCCCTCGGAACTTCCTCCATCGTGCACGCTTCCGGGTGGCGCTTCGGCCTCCAGGAGAAACGCGTGGATTGCGGGCAGGAATAGCCGCTCCGCCTGGAGGAGGGCGGGGGGAGAATCATGGCCGAACTCGATCACGGTCTGGACGAGCCGAATGCCGGCGCAGCGCACACTTCGCTCCAGCCGTTTGCGCCACGCTTCCGGCGCGAGCCGCGCTTCGTTTTGATAGGCCGCGAAGAAGGGCCCGCAGAGCGCGAGCATCCGCTTCCAATCCGACGGGTCCCGGTTCTCGATGGCGTTCGAGGCCGCCACATCGGCGATCACGGAGCCCAGGTCCCAGGCCGGGTCACCCGTGGCGGCGAGTTCCCAATCGACCAGCCACACGCAGGGCGGGGAATGCGCGGAGTCGAAAATCGCATTGGCCCAGCGCAGGTCGCCGTGGACGAGGCAATCGGGCTGCCATCGCAGGCGCAAGCGATCGAATGCCTCTCGAAGTTCGCGCACCGCCGCCAGCCGGTGGAGGAATGCGCCGCAAGCGGGCGGCAGCCAGTCGTAAGCTCCCCATTGAGGCTGCAGGGCGGAGAGCATCCAGGGCGCCGCTCCAAAGCGCGGGGGCAGGGTTCTATGAACGCGCCCGACCGCCGCGCCGTACGCACGGAGGGCGTCGCGATGGCTGTTCACGAAAAGGGGCGGTGTTAGACGCTCGCCGGAAACGGCCTCCATCACCAGCAGATTTCCATCAGCGCGGATGAGCCGGCAGCGCGGGACCACCGCGGCAAGTGGCGGATGCCGCGCGGCCAGCCGGTGCACCGTGCTCTCCATGCCGAGGTCCCGCCCGTGGCTTCGCACGGGATCCCCGCACTTTACAAACCACCGCGGCCTGCCTTGCAGTGAGACAATGCAGGACCGGTGGGAAATCGAAGTTTCGTTCACCGTGGGCCGGCCGAATTCCAGATCGGCGGAGCTTAGCAAGCCCCGCCGATACAGGAAATCGAGTGTCTTCACTGATTCAAGTTTCATCACAGCCGGAGCCTAGGAGTATCCGTAGGGGTCATAGTAGCCCGCATAGGGATCGTCGTAAGCCCCGTAATCCTCATAACCTCCTCCGTATTCGTCGTATCCGGTCTGATCCCCGTAAGGATCGTAGTAGGCGGCGTAGGGGTCTTCGTAGCTCTCGTATCCGGTCTCGGCGTACGGATCGTAGTAGCCCTCGCCAGTTTCCGCGTAGGGGTCCTCGTATCCTTCGTATCCGGTCTCTCCGTAAGCGTCGTAGCCCTCGTATCCGCTCTGCGCGTAAGGGTCTTCGTACCCTTCATAGCCGGTGGCGGCGTAGGGGTCGTAGGCCTCGTAGTCGTACCCGGTGAGCCCGTAGGGATCCTCGTAGCCTTCATAGCCCGAGGCGGCATAGGGATCGTAGTAGCTTTCGTAGCCGCTTTGCCCGTAAGGATCGTAGTAGCCTTCATATCCGGCTGAGGCTTCCGCGGGCTGGAGGATCGGGCCGGGGCCCGGGCGAACGACCGTCGGGAGGGTTGGGCGCGTGGGGAACGTCACGGTTGGCCGCGTCTGGAACGTTGGGAGTGTGGGCCGCGTTGGAAACGTGAGCGTGGGTCGCGTTGGAAATGTGGGGAAAGTGGGCCGGGTCGGCCGGGTTGGCCATGTGGGCCGCGTCGGCAGAGTGGGTCGCGTTGGGAATGTTGGGAATGTGGGCCGCGTCGGGAACGTCGGGAACGTGGGCCGAGTTGGCCGGGTCGGGAACGTGGGACGCGTGGGCCGGGTTGGCCAAGTGGGCCGCGTCGGCAGAGTCGGCCGGGTCGGGAACGTCGGGAACGTGGGCCGTGTGGGCCGGGTCGGCCAAGTCGGCCGGGTTGGCAGAGTGGGCCGGGTCGGGGACGTGGGGAACGTGGGACGCGTGGGCCGGGTTGGCCAGGTCGGCCGGGTTGGGAATGTCGGCCTCGTTGGGAACGTGGGCCGGGTCGGGAATGTCGGCCTTGTTGGGAAGGTCGGCAGTGTAGGCCGCGTCGGAAACGTGAGGGTTGGCCTTGTTGGGAAGGTGGGCCTCGTCGGGAAGGTCGGCAATGTGGGCCGGGTTGGGAGCGTGAGAGTTGGCCTGGTTGGGAAAGTGGGCCTGGTCGGAAGCGTTGGAAATGTCGGGCGCGTGGGTAATGTCGGCAATGTAGGTAAAGTGGTCATGGTTGGCCTCGTAACGGTTGGTAAAGTCTGTGCTGGTTGTGGCAGGGCACGGTGAACGGCGGCCGCCGCATCCACCAGTCCGGCTCCATAGCGGTCGTTTGGCACCGGGTCGGCGGGATCGTCGCGCAAAGGTACGGCTGTTTCTTTGAGGATGTTTCGTACCTCGTCGGCGCTCAGCGCCGGGTTCGCGGAGAGGGCCAGCGCGGCAACGCCAGCCACGTGCGGCGAGGCCATGGACGTGCCGCTCTTGGTGTCGAATCCGTCATTCCAGACCGTGGAATAGATGTCGACTCCCGGCGCGACCACACCGATGTGCGGTCCGAAGTTCGAGAAGACCGCGCGATGATTGTTTTGATCGACGGCACCCACCGCGATCACGCCGGGATAGGACGCCGGGTAAGAGGGCTGGTTGGTGTTGTCGTTGCCCATGGCGGCCACGACGGTGACCCCCTTCGAGACGGCGTAGGCAACCGCGTCGCGTTCGACAAAGGTGTCGCCGTAGCCGCCCAGGCTCATATTGAGAACGTGAGCGCCATGGTCCACGGCCCACCGGATGCCGGCGGCAATATCCGCCGCGCTCCCCACGCCGCTCACTCGGTTGGGCGGGGCGATCTGCACGACGCGGGTGAGCACCTTCACGGGAAGGATGGAGCAATGCCAGGTGACGCCCGCCACGCCGAACGCGTTGTTGGTGACGCAGGCGATGGTGCCCGCCACGTGGGTTCCGTGCCCCACCTCGTCTTGCGGTTCCGCGTCTCGCCCCATCCAATCGCCCTCAAAGCGAGTCCCTGGGGGCGGAGAAGCGCCCGCCAGATCGACCAGATCCTGCCCTGGCAGCAGCAGCGGCGCGAGTTCGGGATGGTCGAGGTCCACCCCGGTATCGACCACCGCGACCACCACGGAGGCCGCGCCCGTCGTAACGTCCCAAGCCGTTGGGCAGTTGATCTGGGGGAGCCCCCATTGCTGCGGGAAGCCAGGGTCGTTGGGCGTCGCCGTCGCCTCTCGCCAGCGGTTTGCCTCGGCGGCTTCGATGGAGGCGTTTTGCGAAAGAGCGGCGACCGCCGCCACGACATCGGCATCGGCGCTCAGCCGGACCCTATAGGTGCCGCCCAACGCTTCGTCCTCGGCGGCCGCCGTCACGGGGGAAGCGGGCAGGTGCAGCTTGACGACGCTTTGCGCGCCAAAGCGTTCGAGCACGGAATCGATTTCGGCAATCCCGAAACTGCCGGGTATGCCGTACATGCGGGTCCCCAGCGGTCCGGAAGGAATGCTCGAACGCACGGAGCTGTTCGCCGCGGGAGCCAGCTTTAGAAGGATTTCTCCTTTCACGATATTATCGTCGCCGGGTTGCAGCAACGACGGGCCGGCGTCATTTCGAAGCGTGAAATCTCCGGTATAGGAGGGTGCGCTGTCTGCGTGACGGGAGGTAGAGCCAGTAGGCTTCGCTTTAGGCATGGTGAGACTCCCTGCATCTATACATGCAAATCCCAGGCTTCTAGTATTTAACCTGGGACGCTAACGAGATCTGAAGGGTTAATCCAGATGGCTGAGTAGTCTCGCTATTGTCGTGATTCTATAACCGCGTTTGGCTGCTATCAAGGGAAATCTAATTCATGCGCCCTTCCTGAACATATTTCGGCGACAATTTAACAACCTGCCCGCGAAGCGATTCCCCAGCCTGCCCGCGCGGGACGTGCCCGTTTCCGCGCGATCCCCGCGCGAGGATGCTGCATAATGAAGACCGTTTAAGCTTGTAACAGGAGTAAACTGCATACCATGTTAATGAGAGCCGGTCTTCGGTATGAGCCATATCGTTAATTTAATAAAGTACTTGCTTGTATGTCCCAAGATTCCGTGGTAAGTAAATAGCACCTGGAGAGTACGCGTGTTCTCATACGACAACCTCGATATCCATCGCCTTATGGTTGGCGATGAACCAAGAACCCGCTCTTTCGAGCGGTCGATTCGTTCCACGGTTCAAGAGGGAGATGTCGTGCTGGATGTGGGCGCCGGTTCGGGCATCCTGAGCCTGTTCGCGGCGCAGGCGGGCGCTTCCCGCGTGTACGCGGTGGAACGTGCGCCGGTGGCGGCCGCGCTGGCCCGGCGCCTGATCGCGGAGAACGGTTTCGAAAATATCATCCAGGTGCTCCCCTTGGATATGGAGAATCTCTGGATACCGGAGCAGGTGGATGTGATCGTTTCCGAATGGCTCGGCGTCTATGGCGTGGACGAGAACATGCTCGCTCCGGTGCTGCAGGCACGGGACCGCTGCCTGAAGCCGGGAGGGGCGATGATTCCCTCCGTTGTTACCGCGTTCCTCGCGCCGGTAGCCCATAAGGCGGCCGAGCAGGCGCTGCGGTTCCGGGGGCGTCCGTACGGTTTGGACTTGAGCGCGCTCGCGCCTTTTTCCCCGCACGAAGTGGTCTGGCTGAAGGAGCCGGTTTCCGCCGATGCGCTTCGTGCGGAGCCGTCGCCGCTTTGGGTTACCGATTGCGCGCTGATGCCCGCAGCCGAGGCGCATTCCCCTTACGCGGCCGAGATTTCTTTCCCACTCACCGGAACCGGCGTGAACGGGTTCGCAGCCTGGTTTGAGGCGCAAATGCCGGGGACGGAGCCGCTCTCGAACGCGCCCGGGCAGCCGGCGATGCACTGGGGGCAGTTCCTCTTTCCGGTCTCAAACGCCGCGGACTTCGTCGCCGGAGATCGGCTGGAGGTTGGCTTCCACAACGTGCCGGCCTCTCTCCTTGGTTCCCATCACATCTGGGCGTCGCGGGGGAAAGACGGCAGCCTGGAAGTTCACGATACGCGCAAGCATCCGGATGCGGGCTCGCAAGTTCCGTGGCGTGCCTACGCCGAGTAACCATGGCGGGCGCGCGCGCCCCGCTTGAAAGGGATACCGCCCATGAAATACACATCCGAGCTGCAAGACGCAGCGGCGTTGATTGGCCGGCTTATGGACGCCGTGCAGCCGGTGCCCGCTCCCCGGCCGTCGCTTACGGTGGTGGGCACCGGGATTCGCGCGGTGACGCAATTAACCCTGGAGGCCGTTGCCGCGATGGCCTCCGCCGAATCTCTGCTGCACGTCATAGGTGAGCCGATTCAGGAGGACGCACTGCTTGCGATCAACCCCAACGCGAAGACGATGACGGATCTCTATGCCGATGGCATGGAGCGGAGCTTTACGTACGAGGCGATGGTGCTCGAACTCATGGCCGAACTGGAGAAGGGAAAGCGCACGGTGGCGGCATTTTACGGGCACCCTGGAGTGTTTACCTACCCCTCCCACGAATCCGTGCGCCGCGCCCGCGCCGCCGGATTCCCGGCCCGGATGCTGCCGGGCATTTCCGCCGCCGATTGCCTCTACGCGGATCTGGGCATCGACCCCGGCGATGGCTGCCAGGCTTACGAAGCCACCAGCTTCCTGATGCACGCGCCGCCGGTGGATCGCGCCGCTTACCTGCTGCTGTGGCAGATCGGCACCATCGGCAATTGGACGTATGAATCCGACGGCTACGACCTCAGTTCGTTTCCGGTTCTGGTGGACGCGCTGGCGCGGATCTACTCCCCGATGCACCTGGCCACTATTTACGAAGCGCCCTTCAATCCCAGGGGCAAGGCGCGGGTGGAGCGAATGCCGATCTCGCACCTGCCCTCGGCCTATCTCACACCCGCAAGCACGCTTCTCGTGCCACCGGCCGCGTAAGGGGAAGGGGCGGTCTTGCGCTAGAACGTCATGCCGAAGGAATCCGGTTCCGCGTGGCGGATCTCGGGCAATTTCCGGAGACGCGCAATCGCGCCGTCAATGGCCGCTTGGTCCGGCAACTCCGCCGTATACAGACCGGGGAGTTCCGGGTGCGACGCGCGCACATTGGTTGCGCCGGCGTCTTCGAGCACCTGCCGCACCCGTTCGGGCAGCGCGGCCGGTTCCGGGCTGGCCGCCTGGAGCTGCCGGTTTTCCTGGAGCTGAATGAGCAACCGCATCGCCACTTCCATTCTGCGGCCACGCCCGCGATCCCGCAAGAATCTTTCTTGGCGCGCAGCCACGCAAGCGCTCTCGTGAAGCGGCCTTCGCATGCACGCTTTTCAGCCGGGGATCTCGACCTGCTTCAGAAAAGCGACGCTGCGCCGCACGCTCTCCATCGGGTCGCCCTCGGAGTAATCCTGCTCAATCAGGTAGTGCCCGACCCCGGCCGCGGAGGCGGCGGAAAGAAGGCGCGGCCAATCGAGGATGCCCACCCCCATCTCTTTGAAGGCGGTTCGGGGGATGCTCATTTCGGTCTTCTGCCGGGGCGCGTCGCGGGCGACATCCTTCATGTGCAAGGAGGCCACGCGGCCCTTCCAGGTTGCAAGAAGCCGCACCGGATCGTCGCCGCCGACGGTGGCCCAGAAGAGATCCAATTCCAGCTTGACCCTGGGGTCGGCTTCCTTGTGGAGCCGGTCCAGAAAGCGCTCTCCCTTGCCGCCGTCAAATTCCCAGGCGTGGTTGTGATAGTAGAAGCCCAGGCCGAGCCTGGCAAGCTCTTCCGTGGCGCGGTTGATATGGCCGATCGCGTTCGCGCGTTCGCCCGGCAGCAGGTAGCTGATCCCCAGGCGCTCCACGCCGAATTGTTTGGCGAGTGCCGCCATCTCGGCCAGCGTGGGCTTCGGCTGATCGGATTTCGGTTCCGGCAGGTTCATCTGCTTCGCCATTGCCCGCTGCATCGCAAGGCCCGCCTCCCAGTCCCCGGTAATCACCGCGGATTCGATGAACATGTGGACCGGCCTCAATGCGTTCCGCCGGATGAGCGCGCCATGATCCCGCAAATGGTTGGGGCGGACTTCAAGCTCCCGGATGCCCAGCGCGTGAAGCGCCTGATACGTGCCCGCGGCATCCTTGGCGAGCGAGTCCCGCACCGTGTAGAGATTGATGCCGATCGGCTTCGAGAAGCGGGCGGCTCGCAGGGGCAGGGCACCGGCGATCGCGAGAAACAGACGGCGGTTCATCATGGGGCGGAATCCTTTCGTATCCGGGCTGGGCGACGATTGCCACACTCAGTATACCGGCGGCAACAAGGGTTGAGAACCGGAATCGGGGCGGGGGCCGTTCAGGCCAGGACGACGCCCGTTTGCGACGTGTCGTAACCGGCCAGCACTTCGAGCTTACGGCGCAGTTTCGCTTTCAGCAGAACGTCCATGAAGCTTTGGACGGCGGGCAGGTCGAGGCTTTCGCGGCGAACGACAAAGTCATACCGCTCGGATTGCAGGGGAATGAAATCCAGGCCGAAGGCATGCGCGGCGGCGCGCGTGGCGATGCAGGTGTCCGCCTCTCCCACATGCACCATATAGGCGGCGGCCAAATGGCCAAACGCGACCCGACCGTATCCCTTCACCTTCGAAGCGGGAATGCCCGCCTGCGCGAGAAGCTGATCGAGCAGCGCGCGGCTGCCGGAGCCGGGTTCGCGGTTCACCAGCCGGATCTTGCGCCGTTTCAAATCCTCGATCGCGCGGATGCCGGCGGGATTGCCGGCTGCCGTGACGTAGCCTTCTTCCCAGCGGGCAAAGGTGACGACGGCGAAATCTTCTCCGGGATAATCGCGGCGCAGGATGGGCAGGTTGAACTCGCCCGTCTCCTCGTCCTTGAGGTGGCTGCCCGCGATATGGATCTTGCCTTCCCGCAGCCAGTTCAGCGCGATCCGGCTGGATGCGGCGGCGGTGACCACCACGATTCCGGCGTCGCGCTCCGCCATCCGCGCCAGAAGGCCCGTGGCGGGGTCGCAGCCAGCCAGAACCAGGCGTTTCGTGGAGCTTTCCTCTGGGGAGAGCATGATCAGGTCGGCCGCGCCGGCCCTGCGCCCCAGCTTGGCGATGATGCCGTCGGCCTCCGGCAGGAAATACGGCGCGGCGTTCACCGGGACGCCCACCAGCCGCTCGCCCACCCGGCAGACCTGCACGGCGGCCCCGGCCGCGGGCGTGGCGACGCTCAACAGCTCCGCCGCCACCGGTTTCCGCTGAAGGGGCTCTTCCGCTTCGAGCGAGAACAAGGCATCCACGGTCACTTCCAGCTCGCGCGCCAGCCGCAGCGCCACCTCGGTATTTGGCACGAAGGAGCCCGCTTCGATCGCATAGATGGTCTGGCGGCTTACCCCCACCCGCGCCGCGAGCGCCGCCGCACCGATTCCCCGGCCCCGCCGGAGAGCCCCGACCTGATTCCTGACGCCCGCTTGCATTGCTTCCCGCTTCACTCTACCGCGGATCGCCGGCGCGCGGCGTTCCGGACGGCGGTTTGGATTGTGGTGCGGCATACAATAGCTGTTTATGCTGGATACGCCGCGCGAAATTCTCGATTCTCTCGACGATTCTCTGTTCGAGTTGCAGTCCACCGCTCCGGCGCGGGAGGGCCAGGTGCCGCTCACGGAGGAGATGCTCACCGATGGGCCTTCGGGCAATATTTTCGCGAAGAGCCTGAACGTCGGCATGGGGTGGAACCCCACGCAGTTGAACGGCAAGGAAGTGCTTCTGCTCTCCACCCACGGAGGGATTCGCGCGGAAGACGGCACTCCCATCGCGCTGGGCTACCACACCGGCCACTGGGAAGTGAATTTGCTGGTGCGCGCGGCGGCGCTCGAACTCAAACGGCGCAGCGCCATTCCATTCGCCGGCTATGTCACGGACCCCTGCGATGGGCGCACCCAGGGCACCGTGGGCATGTTCGACAGCCTGCCCTACCGGAATGACGCGGCAACCGTCTACCGGCGCTTGATCCGGTCCTTGCCCACCAGGCACGGCGTCGTCGGCGTGGCCACCTGCGACAAGGGGCTGCCCGCGATGATGATTGCGCTTGCCGGGGAGGGGAAGTATTCGAGCGTGCTCGTGCCGGGCGGCGTGGCGCTGCTCCCCGACGAGGGCGAGGACGCGGGCAAAGTGCAAAGCGTCGGCGCGCGCTATACGCACGGTGAAATCACGATGGAGCAGGCGCAGGAAGCCACTTGCCGCGCGTGCGCCTCGCCCGGCGGGGGATGCCAGTTCCTCGGCACCGCGGCCACGTCGCAGGTGGTGGCGGAAGCGCTGGGCATGTCCTTGACGCACGCCGCGCTCGCGCCCTCCGGGCATCCCATCTGGCTCGATGCGGCCACGCGTTCCGCCAAGGCCGTGCTGCACCTGATCGCGCGCGGAATCGCGATGAAGGATATCCTCAGCGAAGCGGCTTTCCGCAACGCGCTCGTCGTGCACGCGGCGTTTGGCGGCTCCACGAACCTGGTGATTCACGTCCCGGCGGTTGCCTATCATGCGGGTGTCCGGCGGCCTACGGTGGAAGACTGGTCCGCGATCAACCGCAAGGTCCCTCGGCTGGTCGATGCCCTGCCCAACGGGCCGATGTTCCACCCGACCGTGCGCGTGTTTCAGGCGGGCGGCGTGCCGGAGGTAATGCTGCACTTGAAGCGCGCCGGCCTGCTCGAACTGAATGTGATGACGGTAAGCGGATTGACGCTGGGCGCGGCGCTCGATTGGTGGGAGGGTTCGGAGCGGAGGCGCGTCCTGCGCGAACGCCTAGAGGCTCGCGAGGGGGTTCATCCCGACGATGTCATCATGTCGCCGGAACGCGCCGCCGCCAAAGGGCTCACCTCCACCGTCTGTTTCCCGGTGGGCAATCTTGCCCCCGGCGGCAGCGTCATCAAGTCCACCGCCATCGATGACGCGGTGGTGGACGCGGATGGCGTCTACCGAAAGCGAGGTCCGGCGAAGGTCTTCACGACGGAGACGGAAGCCATTCAGTCCGTCAAAGGGCGCGGAGAGAAGAAACTGCTCCCCGGCGACATCCTGGTGCTCTGCTGCCGCGGCCCGATGGGCAGTGGAATGGAGGAGATTTATCAGATCACTTCGGCGCTCCGGCATCTCCCCTTTGGAAAGCATATCGCGGTGCTTACCGATGCCCGCTTCAGCGGCGTCTCGACCGGCGCCTGCATTGGCCACATTACGCCGGAAGCGCTGGCCGGCGGGCCTCTCGGCAAGGTGCGCGACGGCGACATCATTGAGATCGCGGTGGACCGCATGCGCCTGGAGGGCAGCGTAAATCTGATCGGCGAGAACGGCAACGCCGTGGGCGTGGAAGAGGGGAATCGCTTGCTTGCCACGCGCGGGCCGAACCCGGCGCTCAAGCGGGATGACCGCCTCCCGGACGATACCCGCCTCTGGGCCGCGCTGCAATCGGTGAGCGGCGGAACCTGGGCGGGCAGCGTCTACGATGTGGACCGCATCCTCGAAGTGCTTGGCGCGGGCGTGAACGCATTGGGGGAACGCTAGCCCCATGGCTATCCGATCGTTCGCCTCCTGGAATGTGAATGGCCTGCGCGCCTGCGCCAAGAGCGGATTCCGCGACTGGTGTGAGGCGCAGGATCATGATGTCCTGCTGCTGCAGGAGGTCCGCGCCACCCTCCCGCAGATTCCGCCCGAAATTCTGCTCGATACGCGCTACTACAAGTTCTGGAATCCGGCCAAGGTGAAAAAGGGGTACAGCGGCGTGGCGCTGTTTGCCAAAGAGCAGCCGAGGCGCATCGAGTTCGGGATGGGTCTTGAGGAGTTCGACGGAGAAGGCCGCGTCATTGCCGGAGAATTCCCCGATTACATTGCGGTGGGCGCGTATTTCCCGAACAGCCAGGATGCGGGCCGCCGTATCGACTACAAGGTGAGATTCTGCTCCGCCATTCACCGCTACGTGACGGAATTGCGGAAGTCGGGGAAGCCCGTTCTTCTCGGCGGAGACTTCAACGTCGCCCCGCAGCCCATCGATCTGGCGCGCCCCAACGAGAATGAAACCAGCCCCGGCTACCTCCCCGAAGAACGCGCCTGGATGGCAGGCTTTCTCGAAGACGGCTGGGTGGACACCTTCCGCCACTTGTATCCCGACACGGTGAAGTACAGTTGGTGGAGCCAGCGCACTGGCGCCCGCGCGCGCAACATCGGCTGGAGGATTGACCATTTTGCCATCCACCGGCAGGATCGCGAGCGGCTGGCCGGTGCCGATATCCTCAACGAAGTTATGGGCAGCGACCACTGCCCGGTCACGGTAAGCCTGGAAGTGGGCTAACGCTGGCGGAGTCGCCCTCTCCGGTCAGAACTCGATGCTCGCGAGAATGTCGCTGGGTTTCTGGTCAAGCGCATCGCAAATCGAGAGGAAGCTTTCGATTGACGGCAGGTGCGCGCCGCGTTCGATGGAGCTGAGCTGGGAAACGCTCAGTTCAGTCTCCGCCGCGAAGTCCTTGAGGCTCCAGTTGCGCTCCGTCCGCAGGATGCGAATGCGGGGACCGAGGCGTTCCCGGAGGATGTCCTGGCGGCTTCGCCCCAGCCCAAAGGCCTCAATCGCCCTGTTGAGCGTGGCGCGCAGTTGCTCAATGGAGAACGGCTTCGGAAGGTAGTCGAATACGTTCTGCTGGAACTTGGCCCGCATATCGTCCAGCGTCGGATAGCCCGTCACCACGATGATGCAGATGCCCGGCCAGCGCGCCTGCACTTCGCCCATCACCGCGTCGCCCCGGTGTTCGCCCATCTTCATATCGAGCAGCAGGATGCCCGGCAGCTTCGATTCGAACGCCGCAAACATTTCCCGCGGGTCGGTGAAGCTCCGGACGGCGAATATCCCTTCGTCCTCCAGCACATCGCTCAGGAATTGAATGAAATCCTGGTCGTCGTCGAGCACAACCACGTCCACCCGGTTCACGGGCGCGGTTGGGTGTTCCTGAACGCTGGCATCGCTCATGGCAAAGATCTCTCGGTTCCTAAGGCTGCTCTGGCCGATGGCTGGGCGGCGGCCGGAAGCTGGACTTCCAGGCAGGCACCCCCATCGGCGCGGTTGTAAGCGCGGATGCTTCCATTGTGTTGCTGAATGATTCCCTCCGCCACTGTTAATCCAAGCCCCGTCCCGCGAGAATCGAGGCGCGTGCTCACAAACGCTTCAAACAGGTGCGGAAGCACGGATTCCGGAATACCCGCGCCGTCGTCCTCCACCCGAATCACCACTCTCCCGCCCGCGGCGCTCGGCTCGCCTTGCGAGTCTCTCCAGCTCACGGCGCATGCGATCGAACTGCTCACGCGGATATTGCCTGAGATGCCCGTCTCCTGCAGCGCGTTCCGAAGAAGGTTTACGAAAACCTGGCTCAAGCGGTCCGCATTGCCAAAAACCCAGTGGCTGGCTTCCACCCGGTTGTGCAGGTTCACATGAGAAGCCTTTTCGTCGATGGACACCAGCTCCCAGCATTCGTCGATCAATTCGCGCAGATCCACCGGAGCCATCTCCGTCTTGCGCACCCTGGCGAAATCGAGGAGCGACGAGCTGATGCTGCGCAGCCGGTCCGCCACCCGGTTCATCCGCGCAAGTCGGCCCCGCGTGGGTTCGTCCGCGGCGGTTTCGAGCAGTTTTTCCACGCTCCCCTTCAGAACGGCAAGCGGCGTGTTCAACTCGTGCGCGACGCTCGCGGACATCAGGCCGAGGCTCACCAGACGGTCCTGGTCGGCCAAACTGCGCCTTGCCGCTTCCAACTGCGCATTCTTGCGGAGCAGGTCGGCGGAGAGTGCTTCCTCGCGGCGCAGTGCCTCGGCGAGGGCGTCCTCGTGGTCGCGAACCAGCGTGAGCATCCTGTTGCGGGACCGCATCAGATCTCCAAGCTCGTCGTCCGGAATCTCGCGCTCCGGCACCAGTTCCTTCTCGCGGTCTCCCCGTCTGGCGGCGTCGTCGGCATCCAGCAGAAACCGGATTGGGCGGTACACGAAGATCGGCAGGACGAACACTTCCAGAATCAAAACTCCCAGCAGGTAGGTGATTCCCAGGACAACGGTGATCGCCCAGCGCGCGCTGTTGACCAGCTCCCGGTACTGCTCTTTGGGCAGCCTCACGCGCTGATAGAGGTCGCTGGACCGGTCCTTGTGATATAAATAGTCGGACTTCTCTGGGTTGAACCAAACATCTCCTGGATGCGCTTCCACCCACTCGCGGACGTCTTGAGGCATCCCGAGTTGGGAGGCGGAGCCCTGTGCGTACTCGATGTCCGCTTCCAGAATCCGGAACATTTCGGGATTCGAGGAGAGCGTTGCGCGCATCATTTGGGCTTCCCGACGATACGCTCCGTCGAGGCGGCGCTCCAGCACGGAAATGACGGAGAGGTAAATGGTGAGCGTCAGCAGGCTGAAGAAGACGCTGTGGAACACCATCAGCTTCAGCCGGATTCGCAGGTCGCCGAGGCGTTTTTCGAGTTTTTGCAGGACGGGTTTGCTGGAAAAGGCGGGAGACTTGCGATTTTCTGCCATCCGGATTCATCTTCTCGCGATTTGCTGCAATTTTGATGACTCCGAACGCAACCGGTGCTCATCGATTACCGTGATACAAGAATTTTTGTTCTGGTTGCGGAATTCGACCCTGAACGGTACACTTAAACAACATCTTTTCGACCTCCAATGGCTCAAACATTTAAGAAGTCTTTTGACCTGCGGTTGCGGGTCTTCGTACCCCTTGGTTTGCTATGCCTCGGCGCTGTCGCTCTTGGTGCGATTTACCTGGGATTGCCAAGCAACAAGGATGCGGGCTATCGCCCGGAACAACCGGTGGAGTACAGCCACAAGCTGCATGCGGGCAATCTCGGGATTGACTGCCGGTACTGCCATAACACGGTGGACCGGGCGGCTTTCGCGGCGGTGCCGACCACCGAGACTTGCATGAACTGCCACCACAAGGTGAAGACGAACAGTTCCAAGCTGACGCTGGTGCGGGAGAGCTACGGAAAAGGGGAGGCGATTCCCTGGGTCAAGGTGCATGTTCTGCCGGATTACGTTTATTTCAATCACCAGGCCCACGTAACGCAAGGCGTGAGTTGCGTGAGCTGCCACGGGCGCGTGGATCAGATGATCAAGGTGGCCCAGGTAGCGCCCCTCAGTATGGGCTGGTGCCTCGATTGCCATCGCAATCCCGCTCCGAACATCCGTCCCGTTGAATTTGTCACGAAACTGGACTGGCAGCCAGACCGGCCCGCCGAAGAGATCGGACGGGAACTGATCGCTCAGAAAGGGATCAATCCGCCCGTAGACTGCGCGGGGTGCCACCGATGATCGTCAACATTGAATCCATCCAGACGGCTCAGCCGGAAAAATCGTATTGGCGGAGCGCCAGTCAACTGGCGGGCACGGCGAAATTCCAGGAATGGGCGCATCGGGAGTTCCCCGAAGGCGCTTCCGAGTTGCCCGAAGGCGCGTCCCGCCGCACGCTGCTGAAATTTATGGGTGCCACGCTGGCGCTGGCGGGGCTCACCGCCTGCCGCCGGCCGGAAGAGCACATCCTCCCGCTGGCCAACGGTTCCGAGGACCTGGTTCCGGGCAAGCCGGTCTTCTACAACAGCGTGTTTTCCATGAACGGTATTTCGGCCGGCGTGATGGTGGAAACGCACGACGGGCGGCCCACAAAGATCGAAGGGAATCCGCTGCATCCGCACAGCCTGGGCGCGGCGTCGGCGTTTGCGCAAGCCTCCATCCTCGGCCTCTATGACCCGGACCGGATCGCGCAGCACACCCACGACGGCAATGGCGTTGGCTGGGACAACTTTGTAGCCGCAGTGCCGGCCGCGTTTAGCGGCGACGGCGCGAAACTGCGGTTCATCAGCCAGCGCATCGGCTCGCCGACGTATCTGCGGTTGAAGGCGGAGACGCTGGCAAAGTTCCCCGGCGCGAAGTGGGTGGAATACGAGGCGTTGCCCGTCGATAGCGCGCGGGAAGGCGCGCGGATCGCGTTCGGGCGTCCCGTCCTGGTGAACTACGATTTTTCCAAAGCGCAGGCGATCCTGGCTCTGGATTTCGATTTTCTCGGTCTCGACGCCTCCACGATCCTGAACATGCGGCAATGGGCCGACGGCCGCCGCGTTCGGGGGCGGGAAGACGGCATGAACCGCGTGTACGCCGTGGAGAGCCAATACTCCATCACCGGCGCGATGGCGGACCACCGGCTGCGGATGCGCGCGAGCGACGTGATGGGCGTGCTCCAGGCGCTTGCCGTCCGCTTGGGCGTGCTTCCCGCGGCGGGCCGCAAGTTCCCAGCTTCGGAGAGAGCCTCGAAGTTCGTCGAAGTGCTCGCGAAGGATCTCAGCGCCAACAAGGGCAGGTGCGTGCTCGCGGTTGGGCCTCGGCAGCCCGCCGAAGTTCACGCGCTGGCGCTGCTGGTCAACGAGGCGCTCGGCAATCTTGGCGTCACGGTTACGCTGCTCCCCGCGGCCGAAGCCCCCAGCGAGATCGCCGCGATCAAGCAGCTTGCGGCGGATCTCAATTCCGGGGCTGTCGAAACCCTGGTGGTGCTGGGCGGCAACCCTGCGTATGACGCTCCGGCCGACCTGAACTTTGCCGCGGCGATGGCAAAGGCGAAGACGCGCATCTATCTCGGCGAGGACCAGAACGAAACGGCGGCGGCTTCCAACTGGGTATTGCAGGGTGCCAATTATCTCGAAACCTGGGGAGACGGGCGCGGTTTTGATGGCACTGCCTCCATCCAGCAGCCGATGATCCAGCCGCTCTTCGATGGCAAGAGTCAGATTGAATTTCTTGCCACCATTCTCGCGGCCCCGGCCACGCGAGGCTATGCGCTGGTTCGCGACACCTGGAAGGGGCAGCTTGCCGACGAGAAGGCTTGGCGCAAGGCGGTCCACGACGGTATCATCGCCGGCACCGCCGCCGTCCCGGTAACGGCCGCGGTCAATAAAGCGGCGGTGACGGAAGCGATTGGCCGGGCTTCCGGCGCGCCTGGCGACGATGAGATTGAACTCGTCTTTGTTCCCAGCAGCCACGCCTACGACGGCCGCTTCAACAACAATGCGTGGCTGATCGAAGCGCCGGATCCGATTACGAAGATCACGTGGGATAACGTCGCCCTGCTGAGCCAGGCCACGGCGGGCAAGCTGGGGCTGCGCACGGACGTCCGCCAGATCAATATCTCGGACTCCTCCTACGAGGCCGAATTTATCAGCATCAAGCGCAATGGCGCGGAGTTGAAGATTCCCGCCATCGTGCAGCCCGGCCACGCCGACAACTCCATCACCCTTGCGATGGGTTTCGGCCGGGCCAAGACCGGCCAGGTGGGCGAAGGGGCGGGCTTCAATGTCTTCCCGCTGCGCACCTCCGAAGCACCCTCCATCGCCCTTGGTGCGTCGGTTTCAAAGACCTCCGGCAGCCTCGAGATTGCCTCCACACAGGACCACGGCACGCTCACCGATGCCCTCCGCACGCGCAGCGAGATTGTGCGTGAAGTGACGCTCGACGAGTTCCAGAAAGATCCTCACGCCGTCCAGGAAATCGCCCACAAAGTTCCCGAGTTCGCTCTCTACGAGAACCCGAAATACACGAGCGAGTATCAGTGGGGAATGACCGTCGATCTCAACGCCTGCATTGGCTGTAACGCCTGTCTGGTGGCCTGCCAGAGCGAGAATAATATCCCGACCGTTGGCAAGGAGCAGGTGCTGCACGGGCGCGAGATGCACTGGATTCGGCTGGACCGCTACTATTCCGGCTCCGTCGAAGAGGCCGAACTGGTTTACCAGCCGATGGCCTGTGTGCATTGCGAGGAAGCTCCGTGTGAGAACGTCTGCCCGGTGGCGGCCACAGTCCACGGCCCCGAAGGCCTCAATGAGATGGTGTACAACCGCTGCGTGGGCACGCGGTACTGTTCGAACAACTGCCCGTACAAGGTGCGCCGCTTCAACTTCTTCAACTATCACGACAAGCGCCTGGGCTGGATGTCGCTCGGCAACAAGGCGCCTGAAATCGCCTCGCTGCAATACAACCCGGATGTCACCGTCCGCATGCGCGGAATTATGGAGAAATGCACCTACTGCGTGCAGCGAATTTCCCACGCGCGCATCCAGGCCAAGACGGAAGCGCGCTCCATCCGCGATGGCGAGATTGTCACGGCGTGTCAGCAGACATGTCCCACAAACGCCATTACGTTCGGCAATATTAGCGATCCGAACAGCGCGGTCAGCAAGTCGAAAGCGCTCGATACCAATTACGCCGTACTTCAGGAATTGAACGTGAAGCCCCGGACCACCTATCTGGGCAAATTGAGAAACCCCCATCCGGAGCTGGTGTAACCGATGGCAGACCTTGCAATCAAACCGAATACACAACTCGACCTGTTGAACACGACGATCGATCAGCCGCTGGTGACCGGTGAGCCGACCTATAACTCCATCACGGAGTCGGTCGCCCGCGTCGTCGAAGACCGGCCCTCCAAGTTCTGGTTCGGGCTGTTCGCGGTCACCTCCAGCATCATGCTGATGCTTTATGTGATGCTGGGCTATCTGGTGGCGACCGGCATTGGAGTCTGGGGCAATAACATTCCCGTGGGCTGGGCCTGGGACATCACGAACTTTGTCTGGTGGATCGGTATCGGGCACGCGGGCACGCTGATCTCGGCGATTTTGTTTCTGCTGCGGCAGCGCTGGCGGACGGGTATCAACCGCGCGGCCGAAGCGATGACGCTCTTCGCGGTGCTGTGCGCCGGCATCTACCCTCTGTTTCACACGGGCCGCCCCTGGCGCGCCATCTATTGGCTGCTGCCGTATCCCAATACGATGCAGATCTGGCCGAACTTCAAGAGTCCTCTGGAGTGGGACGTGTTCGCGGTAAGCACCTATCTGACGGTGAGCGTTCTCTTCTGGTTTGTGGGCCTGCTGCCCGATCTGGCCACCATTCGCGACCGGGCCACCGGCTTCCGCCGCAAGATTTATGGCTTCTTCTGTCTCGGCTGGCGCGGTTCGGCCCGCCACTGGAAGCACTATGAACTGGCCTACCTCGTGCTGGCCGGTCTCTCGACGCCGCTCGTGCTTTCGGTGCACTCCATCGTCAGCTTTGACTTTGCGGTTTCCATCCTGCCGGGCTGGCACACGACGATCTTCCCGCCCTACTTTGTGGCGGGTGCCGTGTTTAGCGGATTCGGCATGGTGCTTACGCTGCTCATCATCACGCGCAAGGCCCTCGGGATTGAGCATCTGATCACGCTCAAACACATCGATTACATGTGCAAAGTGATGCTTTCGATGTCGATGATCGTTGGCTACAGCTACGCGTCGGAATACTTCATCGCCTGGTTCAGCGTGGTTGACGGAGAGCGCTTCGCCTTCTACAACCGCATCACCGGCCCCTACGCCTGGGCGGCTTGGACCATGATTCTCTGCAACGTCGTTTCTCCCATACCCCTCTGGTGGCAAGCGGTTCGCCGGAACATCACCGCGGTCTTCATCATCACGATTTTCGTCAACATCGGGATGTGGTATGAGCGCTTCGTGATCATCGTGATCTCGCTGCACCGGGATTTTCTGCCTTCAAGCTGGGATTACTTCCACCCCACCTACGTCGATATCTGCACCTTCATCGGCAGCATGGGGCTCTTCCTCACGCTCTACCTTCTCTTCATCAAGTTCGTGCCGATGATCGCTATTGCCGAAGTGAAGCATGCGATCTCCCAGGACATTGAGAAAGGCGCACACCACTAAGGAGGGATACCATGGCGACTTCAACCAGAGATGCGCACGACACCATCCCAGGCAGTGCCCACGGGAAGCCGTACGCGGTGGCAAGCACCTTCGACACCACGCACGAACTTCTTAGCGCCATTCGCGGCATTCGCAAGATGGGCTACCGGAAGCTCGATGCCTACACGCCCTTCCCGGTCCACGGGATTGACGAGGCGCTTGGCGAGCGGCGTTCCAAACTGGGCTATGTGATCGGCGCCGCCGCCGCAG
Organism: Bryobacterales bacterium; assembly: GCA_039812845.1. Classification (GTDB taxonomy): domain Bacteria; phylum Acidobacteriota; class Terriglobia; order Bryobacterales; family Bryobacteraceae; genus JACTMJ01. The sequence goes on along the minus strand of JBDIBK010000007.1, from coordinate 12,744 downwards.
CCGGCATTCTCACCGCGCTGGGATTGCAGTGGTGGACCTCGGCCGTCGATTACCGCCTGATTGTTGGGGGCAAGCCCTACTTCGCGATTGAGTACGCGGTGCCCATCACATTCGAGCTGATGGTGCTGTTCGCCTCCTTTGCCGCGGTGTTCGGCATGCTGGCGTTCAACGGCCTGCCGCGATTCAATCATCCGATTTTTAACTATGCCAACTACGCCCGCGTTACCGACGACGGTTTCGTCCTGGTGGTGGAGCGCGATGGGAACCACTTTGAGCCGGTCGCCATCGTCGAACTGCTGAATGAGCTGGGCGGGAAGAATACGGAGGTTGTGCATGAAGATGCGTAACCGGCGCCGCTTGTCTCATATTCGGAACCGCGGTGCAATTGCGCTGTGCGCCTCGCTTCTGCTGCTCGCTCTGGCGGGCTGCGGCACGCGATATTCGAGCGCTCCGCCGGTGGAGTTTTGGGGATTCGATATGGCGCGCCAGCCGAAGGTGGGCACGCAGGAAATGAGCGCGTTCTTCGCCAACCGCAGCGGCACCCGCCTTCCGGTGCCTGGCACCGTGGCGGTTGGTTTGCTCAAGGAAGACGACGCGTTCTACACCGGGCAGCAGGGAGGCTTTTATGTGAACAACCCGCTGCCCTTGAGCGCGGAACTGATGGCCCGCGGCCAGGAGCGCTATGACATTTATTGCACTCCCTGCCATGACAGAACCGGATCCGGCCGGGGCATCGTCGGCATCCGCACGCAGGGCTGGGTGGCCAACAGCCTCATCGACGAACGAATCACCGGGTTCTCCGACGGAGAGATTTTCTATGTGATCTCCAACGGACGCCGCACGATGCCGGGCTACCGCTGGCAGATCCCGGAGAAGGACCGCTGGGCGATCGTCGCATACACGCGCGCCCTTCAGCGCGCCGCCGCTGGCAAAATTGCCGATGTCCCCACAGAGTTAAGGAGCGAGTTGAGATAGCCATGGCCGAAAACGCTTCCCATTCCGCCCAAACCTATACCGGCGACGCATTCCGCCTCGGCGAGGGCGCGTACAATAAGGTGCGCGTCATCCTGATGGGCCTGGCCGCCGTCGGCTGGCTGCTGCTCATCGCAGGCTACTTTCTCGACCATGAGCGCTTCTTCCGCTCGTACCTTCTCAACTACGTCTATTGCCTTACGTTTCTCGTGGGGGCGCTCTTTTTCGTAATGGTCGAGCACGCGAGCGGCGCAACGTGGAGCGTCGTGCTCCGCCGCATCAGCGAAAGTATCATGATGGTGATCCCCATCGCCGCCCTGTTCTTTATTCCGCTGCTGTTCGACCTGCACGGGCTCTATGAATGGACTCATGAGGCCGTGGTGGCGAAGGATCCGTACCTGTTCGAGAAGGCGGCGTATCTCAACGTGCCCTTCTTTATCGCCCGCGCCGTGATCTACTTCGCGATCTGGAGTTTCCTTGCCTACAAGCTGTGGGGATGGAGCACCGCGCAGGATAGTGACCGCGATTTTTCCTATACCGCCAAAAGCCGGCGGCTGAGCGCCTTCGGCCTGCTCCTGCTTACGTTCACCTTCAGCCTGGCGGCGGTGGATTGGGTGATGTCCCTGATGCCGCACTGGTTCTCCACCATGTTCGGCCTCTACATGTACGCGGGCAGCGCCACCGCCTTCACCGGATTGCTCATCCTCATCAGCCTTGCGTTCCGCTCCAACGGCATCCTCAACCGGGCGATTACCGAAGAGCACTATCACGACCTCGGCAAGTGGCTGTATGCGTTTAACATCTTCTGGGCATACTGCGCGTTTTCCCAGTACATGCTGATCTGGTACGGGAATCTCACTGAGGAAACCATTTTCTTTCAGCACCGCTTTCAGGGGTCCTGGGAGTATGTGTCGCAGCTCCTCATCTTCGGGCACTTTCTGATCCCGTTCGCCCTGCTTGTGACGCTCTGGGCCAAGCGGAACCTCACGGTGCTCGGCTGCATGGCCGCCCTGCTGGTGGCGATGCACTACGTCGACGTCTACTGGCTGATCATGGGCAGCTTCTATCTGGATGGCGTGAACTTCCACTGGCTGGACGCCGCGGGCTTGCTCGCTCTCGCGCCCACGTTCGGGCTCTTTTTCTGGATGCGCCTGGCGAAGCAGCACATTGTTCCCGTGGGAGATCTTCGGTTCGAGCGGTCCCTGCATTTTCACCAGGTCTAGCAAATACGCAATCAATCATTTGAAGGAATAAGATTCATGTCGGACCAGTATCACAAGCCGGAAGGATTCGAACAGTCGGTAGCGAAAGGCTATGAACAGACCGATGTCCAGATCGGCTTCATCGCCTGGTCCGGCGTCGCGATCGTCGTTTTCCTGGTGGTTACTCTGTTCGCCGTACAGGCCTATTTTGACTCCGTGCAGCAGCGGGAGGAATTCACGAAAATCCTGGAGCCGGTGAGCGAAGACTACCGGAATTTGCGCGCCCGCGAGGACGCGGAACTTTACTCCTACAAGTTTGTCGATCGGGAGAAGGGCATTGTCCGGCTTCCGATTCAGCGCGCGATGGACCTGGTCGTCGCGGAAGCCAAGGCCGGCGTTCCGCCCCATCCCGCCGCGCGCCAGCCGGTGAAGGAAGTGTTTACCGTGGTTGCGAACCCGAGATCGATGGGAGGAGTCAATGACGCTGCCGCGCAAGCGCCTGTGGCGCCTGCTCCTAAGTAGCCTGGCGGCTGCGGTGTCCGTCTTCGTCGCCACGCCGGTGGCGCGCGCGCAGGCGAACACTCCGCTCGCGATGCACGAAGGCGTAGGCGTGGATGAGAAGGCCGGGGAAACGATTGATCTGGATCTCACCTTCATCAACGAAACTGGTCAGAAAGTGCCGCTTCGGCGGTACTTTTCCGAAGGGAAGCCGGTTCTCCTAAACCTCGTCTATTACCGCTGCCCCATGCTGTGCAATCTGGTGCTGAACGGGCAAACGGAAACGATGAGAAAGATCCCGTGGGAGCCGGGCGCGGACTATACCGTGCTCACCATCAGCATAGACCCCGCGGAAACCTCGCAGCTTGCGCGAGAGAAGCGGGCCGTCTATCTGAGCAACTTTGGAAAGCCGGCTCCCGGATGGCATTTCTTTTCCGACGACAACGGAAACGCAAAGAAGCTTGCGGAACAGATCGGCTTCAAGTACAAATACGACCCGCGAATCCAGCAATATTCGCATCCGTCGGTGATCATGATTCTGACGCCGCACGGCAAGGTGTCGCGCTATTTATATGGGATTCAATACAAACCGCTTGACCTGCGGCTCGCGCTGGCGGAAGCGAAACAGGAACACTTCTCGTTCAGCGCGGAGCAGTTGCTGCTGCTCTGCTATCACTATGACCCGGCGGCGGGGTCCTACGTCGTGTTCGCCATGACGTTTATGCGCGCCGGCGGCCTGTTGATCGTAATTTTGATCGCCTACATGCTCTTCAGGCTGCACCGACAGGAGAAGGCGAAAGGGAAGCTCTCGAATCAGGAACTGGTGACGACGCGATGAATTGGCTTCGAGAAATAATGATGCCCGTAACCCAGGCATCGGATTATGCCCGTGAGGTTGATAGCATTTACATGTTTATCACCTACTTCGGCATCTTCTTTTACTCCATTATCATCATTGCGCTCGGCTACTTTATTCATAAGTACCGCCGCCGCAGAAAGAATGAAGATACCCCGGACATCACCCATAACACGGCGCTGGAAGTTATCTGGACCGTCATTCCCAGCATCCCGCTGGTGGTGATGGCGTTCTGGGGATTCAATACCTACATGCAGGCCCGCGTCGCCCCGGCGGATTCGCTCGAGATCAAGGTGATTGCCAAGAAGTGGGCATGGGAGTTCACCTATCCCAATGGAATGAGCTTCGGGCAGGAAATGCACGTCCCGGCCGGGCGTCCCGTAAAGCTGGTGATGATTTCCCAGGACGTGATTCACGATTTCTTTCTGCCAGACTTCCGGATCAAAGCCGACATCGTCCCCAGCCGCTATACCCAACTGTGGTTCCAGGCGGACGAGCCGGGCGAGCATCAGGTTTACTGCGCCGAATACTGCGGCCGGGATCACTCGAACATGCTGGCCAAGGTCGTCGTCGACACGGAAGAACAGTATCAGCAGTGGCTTGAGCAAAAGGCGGAGGAAGCGATGAATATGCCGCTGCCGGAACTCGGGAAGCTGCTCTATGTGAATAAGGGCTGCAATACCTGCCACTCCATCGACGGGACGCGGATACAGGGGCCTTCGTTTAAGGGGATCTGGGGCCAGACGCACCAGTTCAGCAATGCGCAGCCGGCGGTTGTCGACGAGAACTATATCCGGGAGTCCCTCCTTCAGCCGACCGCCAAAGTGCGTGCCGGTTATGAAGCCATCATGCCCTCGTTCCAGGGCTTGCTTCGGGAGCGCGAGATCCAGGCGCTCGCGGAGTACGTGAAATCGTTGAAGTAATCGGGAAGAGAAGGAAAGCCATGGCGGAAGTCTTAACGCAACGAACCCCAGCCGCGGTCCATCAGCCGGAGGGGAACTTCCTCACGGAAAATCCGGGGCTGCTGAACTGGATGTTTACCGTGGATCACAAGCGCATCGGATTGATGTACTTCTGGACCATCATGACCATGTTCTTTGTCGGCGGCGTGCTCGCGCTTGCCCTGCGCACGGAGCTTCTCACGCCGAAGACGACCATCGTCAGCGCGGAAGTCTACAACCAGCTCTTCACGCTGCATGGCGTGATCATGACCTTCCTGGTGCTTGTGCCCGTGATTCCCGCAACCCTCGGCAATTTTGTTTTGCCCATGATGCTCGGGGCGAAGGATGTCGCGTTTCCGCGTCTGAACCTCCTGAGCTACTACCTTTATGTCTTCGGCGCGCTGCTCGCCGTGGGTGCAATCATCGGCGGAGGCCTCGATACGGGCTGGACCTTCTATACGCCGTACAGTTCCACCATCAGCGGCGGGGTGAGCATCATGACGATGGGTGCCTTCGTCCTGGGATTCTCCTCCATCCTCACCGGGGTGAACTTCATCGCCACCATCCATAAGCTGCGGGCGCCCGGCCTCTCGTGGTACAACATGCCGCTCTTCGTTTGGGGCATGTACGCCACGGCCGTGATTCAGGTGCTGGCCACGCCGGTGATTGGCATCACGATGGTGCTGTTGCTGATGGAGCGTCTCTTCCAGGTGGGCATCTTCGACGCAAGCCTGGGCGGAGATCCCGTGCTCTTCCAGCACTTCTTCTGGTTCTATTCGCATCCCGTGGTTTACATCATGATCCTGCCCGGAATGGCCTGCATCTCCGAAGTCATTCCCACCTTTTCCCACAAGCCGATCTTTGGATATAAGGCGGTCGCGTGGTCGAGCGTCGGTATCGCCGTGGTGAGTTTCTTTGTCTGGGGGCACCACATGTTCGTGAGCGGCCAGAGCGAATTCGCCGGCGCGATCTTCTCGTTCCTCACCTTCGTGGTGGCGATTCCATCGGGCGTGAAAGTCTGGAACTGGCTGGCAACCATGTATCGCGGTTCGATCAGCTTGGGAGCTCCCATGCTGTATGCGATTGCGTTCCTGCTGCTCTTCGGGATTGGTGGATTGACGGGCCTGTTTCTGGCCACGGTGGCCGTGGATGTTCACCTCCACGACACCTATTTCATCGTCGCCCACTTCCACTACGTTATGATGGGCGGCACCCTGATCGCCTTCTTCGCCGGCCTCCACTACTGGTGGCCGAAGATGTACGGACGCATGTACAACGAGTTCTGGGCTGCCATCGGATGCCTGCTTGTGTTCCTGGGTTTCAATGGAACGTTTATTCCCCAATTCATTGTGGGATCGCGCGGAATGCCCCGCCGCTACTATAACTATCTCGACCAGTTTCAGTTCCTGCATGTTGCGTCCACGATCGGATCCTACGTGCTCGGCATCGGTCTGGTGATTATGGCCGCGACTCTGATAGTGCCGCTGTTCCGGAAGCGCTACGACGCACCCAATAATCCATGGGGCGCGGCATCGCTCGAATGGACGGTCTCTTCGCCTCCGCCCACGCATAATTTCCATCATGTCCCGGTGGTCACACACGGACCTTACGACTTCAAAGCAGCCCGCAGACTTGAACAAATGGAGTCCCATTCATGAGCGATATTGCTATCCCTGTCGGAGGTCAGGCGCATCCGCGCGCGTCTTCCCATTCGAAGCATCTGCAGCACCATTTCCACAATTCCGCGCAGCAATTTGAGGCCTCGAAGATCGGGATGTGGCTTTTTCTGGTGACGGAGATCCTTTTGTTCTCCGGGCTGTTTCTGGCCTACTTTATCCTGCAGACTAGGCATCCCCAAGCCTTTATCGAGGCGCATCATCACCTCGACCGGAGCCTTGGCGTCCTTAATACCGTCGTGCTGCTGGTGAGCAGTTTCACCATGGTGATGGCCGTGCAGAGCTCCGCGCTCAACCGTATCAAGCCAGCGCTAGTCTATCTCTATGCCACCTTCATTCTGGGCGGCGTCTTCATGTGCGTGAAGTACATTGAGTACAGCCACAAGTTTCACGACGGGCTTCTCCTGGGCAACCTGTTTAGCTATAAAGGCGCCAGCGTGCCCGGTGAGTATCTGTTCTTCAGCATGTACTTCGTGATGACGGGCATTCACGGAATCCACATCCTCGTCGGCATGGCCGTGATTGCCTATCTGATCTGGCGAACCCATCAGGGAATGTACTCCAGCGCGTACTACACTCCGATCGATCTGACCGGGCTCTATTGGCACTTGGTGGATATGATCTGGATTTTCCTGTTCCCGCTTCTCTATCTGGTGAGCTAAAAGGAAGAATTTGCAATGAGCGTAGAAAACGAAGCCATGGAAAGCCTCCCTCATCGTGGGGAGGAAGTTCACACTCATAACCACACGAAGTGGTACGTCGCGAATATCCTTGCCCTTTTTGTGCTCACGGCGATTACCGTCCTTGCGGCCGGTATCAACTTCGGCTCGAATACGGTGAACCTGATGATCGCGATGGCTATCGCCACCGTCAAAGCCAGCCTCGTGGCGCTGATTTTTATGCACCTCTTGTGGGAGCGGGGAATGAATGCAATCATCTTCCTTTCTTCGCTCTTCTTTGTCGCGCTCTTCATGTGTTTCACGTTCTTTGATGTGGAAACCCGCGCGAAGATCGAGCCGGCCACCCCGTCGGAGCCGGGTGTATCCGCGGGCTACCAGCCCGCTCCTCTCCCGCTGTACGTCGTAGCTCCCAAGGGCGAGTCTGAGTCGAAAGCGGGACAATCCGCAAAACCGGCCGAAGGCGCGGCGGCTCACTAGCGACTCCGCATCTCCGCGGGATCGAAAGGCGCGTCTGCCGGACGCGCTTTTCCATTTGGTCGACAAGTTTTGCCGCAGCCACCTTTCTCCCGATGGAGAAGCCGACTGCCGCTCATGAGCGGGGAGAGCGAATTCGGGGCGTTCTTTCGATCCCGGTCCCTGCCGGCGTCTGGCTATTTCTCCGCCAGATCCGGCGGGATGGGCAGCGTTACGGTGCCGGTGGCGGCCCATTCCGCGCCGCGTGTGAAGGTCACGACAAACGTGGGCGTGCGGACGGCGGGAACGTCGTGACCGAGGGCGTTGCCGAATACTCGGCCTTGTCCGTAAGGGACAGTCCAGAGCATCGGGTGATCGAGCCCTGGGCCTGGGATTGGCTGGCGAGCCTTTCCGCCGTAGAGGGCATGATCGTCCCAGGCCGTGGCGAGCACATGATAGGTGCCATCGGGCTGCCAGCGAAGGTTGGCGTACAACTCGTCATGCACCTGCGGCAACTCCGCCTTCAGGCCGCGCGTGATGGGATGGTTCCGGTCTGTGATCTTGACGATGAAATCGTGCTGCGCGCTGTGATGGCCCTGGTTGGGGCGCCAATTGCCGCCCGAGAGCTTTTCGTATTCGGTCCAGCCATCGAATGCGGCCGCTGAGAAGTGATACATGACGAGACCCTTGCCGCTCTTCACAAAATCGAGCAGCGCCTGATTCGTCCGGTCTCCCCACCACAGATCGCGGTTGCGGCGCTCGAAGTAGTTGAGGATGACGAGGTCATAAGGGGCGAGGGTCTCGGGACCGGCACCCCGGAATTCCTCTGCCACGCGGACTTCGAAGCGTCCCGTGTCCTCGAGAATCCTTCGCAATTCGGGGGTTACCGCCCGCCAGTCGTGGCCGTTCTGTCCGGTAATGATCAGCGTCTGAATCTTCGGCGCGGGCGCGGATGCCTGGCCGGAAACAGCCTGGCCAAGAGCAAGCGCCGCAAGCACGGCAAGGAACAAGCGTTTCATTGTGGAATCAGACCTCCATGTCCATAATACCCAGGGAGGCACCCATTCCGAAAGCCCGATAGCGATCTCGCGCGCTCGGCTTGTTTCGGCGTGGACCTGCAAGCCGCCGTTCAGATCGGTTCGCGATAGCCGTAGAATTCGTGATCTTCGTTGTAGCCTCCGCAGCCCGCGCCGAGGTGCCGGAAGTCTTCGACGAACTCAATCGATTCGATCCACTTCACCATCTTGAAGCCGAGCTCGTTCTCGACCCGCAAGCGCAGGGGCGCTCCATGCACCACGCCGAGGGGTTCTCCGTTCATTTCATAGGCGAGAAGCGTCAGGGTGTGGAGCATATTTTCCAGCCGGTGTACGTCATAGTAGCGCCCGCCCTCGGCTCCGTCTGCGAACGAGTAAAACACGACATACCGCGCCTCCGGGCGAGGCTTGACGAGTTCGAGGAGACGGCGCATCGGAACGCCGCCCCACTTCGCAACGCCAGACCAGCCCTGGATGCAGAAATGTTCCGTGATCTGCTCCTGCCTGGGCATCGCCTTGAGTTCGGAATAGCGGAACACCGAGGGGTTTTCGACGAGGCCGCCGATGCGCAGGGTGTAGTCCGCGAAATTGCGTTCGGCCAGAGCGGCATATTCTTCCGACGCCGGCATGGTGCCGTTCGCCCAGAAGTAGCTGGAGATGTCCTTCTCCGGGAACTGATTGGTGGGGTTCCACAGTTCCCCCAAGCCCTTCAGCCATCCTCCGGTATCTTCGCCCGCCCGCTGGATCCAGCGCGCGTGTTTGAGGGTGAACGGCGAGGCAAGAAGCCAGGCAGCGGCTACGACCAGCATCCCCGCGCTAAACACCCAGAGCCCCGCGAAGCCGGCGGTGTCGCTCCCCCAGAACATGTGGTTCAGGTTCATCCGGAGCCCGGTAATAAACACCATCGTGACGTGGCTCGCGATGAAGAGCACGAACCAGCAGAGCACGAAGAAATGGATGGTGCGGCCGATCTGCCGATGGAAGGTGCGCCCGGCCCAGCCGATCTTGTTCGAGATCGCGGGCGATTGCATCAGGCCGGTGATCAGCGCAAGCAACGGCGCGACGAATACGGTGATGAAGTAGGCAAGCTGCTGCAATCCATTGAAGCGGGTCCATCCGTGATTCGCGGGAAAGTCCAGCGAAGCATACTGGATCGCCGCGGAAAGCGCTTGCGGGAACACACTCCAGGACGTGGGAACTAGGCGTTGCCACTGGTCCGTGCTGAACAACAGCACGTAGAAGATCAGCCCATTGGCGAGCCAAAGCAAGTCGATGAAGAAGTGCCATTTGCGGGCGAGGCCCACGGTGTGGCGCACGCCGGGAAGGCCCAGCCAGCGCGGCACTTCCACCGAATCATCCTTGGATGTCCACATTCGGTCAAGCGGAACGTCATGCTGAAAGCGGAACCACTCCGAACCCGGAACGCAATTTCGATTCCAGTAAACGCGCGGGTGGTCGGCGAGGATCTGAATGCCAGATCGAATGATGAAGAAGATCAGAAAAAGGTTGAAGAAATGGGCGAGCCGAACCCAGAGCGGGAATCCGGAAAGCACCGCGGCGTCCACGTCGCCGGGATAAGCCTGGATGAATGCCTGCACGGCGGGGAGTGTCCGCAACTCCTGTGCGGCCGGGATGGCAGCGATCAAGAGAGCGGCGCAGAGCGGGAGCACCCAAAGGACGCTCACCCAGCGGGACCCGATCCTGATGCGGGGCATGGTGCCGGATTTCGCGGGCAGCCAACGGGCAAGATCGAGACGGTTCGGAGCCGATGTCAATTGCCCCCGAAGCAGGTCGGCACGCGATTCGGGCTGAGCTTCGGAGATGGAAGATCTCCGCTCCGGATTCTGACGATACTGGGCAGTCATGGCATATTCAGATCTCTGGCGACGCAGCGACGCCGGGGTTCACCGCCGCGGCCAATGTACGGGATGGGAACCGCGCACGAAAGGGACTGCACGGGTTCCAGTGCGGGCCATTGCTTCCATCAAGACTGGCGGGGCAAAGCGCAGCGGACGGCTCTGACAAGAGCGAGCGCCACCTCATCTAGGAGGAGACGATCGCGGAAAGTGTTTCCGGTGTGGGGAAGCCGCTCTCCGAGGAGGCCGCTTGCCCGCGCGCGGACGGGGCAAGCGGGCACGAGGCTGGGGACGGTCCCGCAGCCCGTGCGTTGCAATTCGCGCATGGCCGAGGGGCGCTTCTACGAACTGAGCCTGCTCTTCATGACGCCTTCCGATTCCGCTTCCCAATTCTTCGCTCCGCTTCGGAAGCGCATCCAGGTGCGGTGTGTCGCGGGCTTCCCGTCGGTAATCTCGAAGATGCGTCCGCCGCGGATGTGCAGGTGACCTGGATCGTCGGGCGCGAGCCGCGGGTAGGCGTTGTAGCCGATGACGCCGTCGTAGCCAAGCTCGATTCCCCGCCAGAGTCCGACGTAGTTGTTGACGTGATCGTGGCCGCAATAGACGCCGCGCACATCGCCGCGATCCACCAGCGCCGAGAACATGCCGCTGTTGACCGGGGAAGGGCACTCATTCTCATGGCGCGCGCCAATGATGCCGACCGTGTTGACCATCTCGTTGAACTCGCGGAGCGGAATGTGGAAGAACATCAGGCCCGGAACCTTGCCGCCGTACCGCTTCTCGAGTTCGATGGAATTTCGTGTATACCACTGGATCTGGTCGGCGTGAATCCAGTCATAGGGATGGTTCTTGCCGTCCGTGAAGTAGTCGTTGGAATCGACCAGCCAGATGCAATACACGGGCCGGGTGCCGTCGGCATTCCAGATCAGGATGTGCTTCGTGCCCCCGCCGTAAAGTTCCCGCGCGTACGCGCCGTTCAGGTTGTGCGGATAAGAGCTGTAAATCTCGAGAACGGCGTGCTTGTCGAGCTTGGTGGCCTCAAAATGTTCCTGGTCATGATTGCCGAAGGTGACGGCCCAGGGGACACGGTGCTTCTCCATCGCAGCGGCGACATTCGCGAGCGCGGACCGCAGTTCCCGCACGCTCTTGCTCTGGCGGCCGGAGATGCAATCGCCGTTCACCACTACGAGGCCGGGCTTCTCCGTTTCAATGAGCATTTCGGTGAGCGCGATGCCCTGCGGATCCACAGCCGGGTGGTAATGGAGGTCGGAGATCGAGAGCACGCGAAACTGCCCGCTGGCGGAACACCGCAGCGGCGGACGGCCCGGCGCGGGTTCGGGGACGACGCCATAGGCGGCAACGGGCGCGGCGAGGGTGGCGGCGACAAAGGAACGGCGATTCATTGGTTAACCTCTTTTCGGGATTTTCTCCGATCATATCTAGGTTCCCTTGAGGCGGCCAAACCGGGAGGAGTTGAACAGGGGCGGGCGCGGGGCGCATGCTATCATCGAGTCTTTGCGGGATTCAGCGCCCGGCGGACGGCGAGTTTCGGCAATAAACGGAGATTCAGATCGGAAAGCAGGTTATGGCATGAGTGTGAGGCTCTCGAACGGGAAAGAGATTCCCATCGAAATGCACAAGGTCCGGATCGTTCAGAAGGCGCGGCTCGCTCCGGCCGCGGAACGGCTGCGGGCGATTGAGGAAGGCGGCTACAACACCTTTCTTCTCCGCACTCGCGACATCTTCATGGACATGCTGACGGACAGCGGAACCAATGCCATGAGCGACAACCAATTGGCCGCAATGATGGTTTCCGACGACGCTTATGCCGGTTCGGAGAGCTTTTACCGGCTGGCCGATTCCGTGCGCGATGTGTTCGGCCTGGAGTATCTGCTGCCGGTCCACCAGGGGAGGGCCGCGGAGCACCTGCTCTCCAAGGTCTTTGTGAAGCCGGGGCAGGTGATCCCGATGAACTACCACTTCACCACCACGAAGGCCCATTTCGAGCTGGCGGGCGGCAAGGTGCTTGAGATCTTCGGCGAGGAGGCGCTGAACACGCAGAGCGCTCATCCATTCAAGGGCAACCTCGATCTCGCCAAGTTCGAGGAGGCAATCGGCAGGTGGGGTGTGGAGAACATTCCGTTTGTCCGCATGGAAGCCACCACGAACCTGATCGGCGGACAGCCGTTCTCCATGGCCAACCTGCGCGAAGTGAAGGAAATGGCTTCGCGGCACGGCATCCCGGTGGTGGTGGATGCCAGCTTGATCTCCGAGAATGCCTACTTCATCCGCAAGCGGGAGGCGGAGTATGAGAACGCTTCGATTCGCGACATCATCCGGGAGATGATGACTTACGCGGATGTCTGCTACCTGTCCGGGCGCAAGAGCTGCAGCGTGAGGGGCGGGTTGATCGCCACGAACAACAAGCGGCACTATGAGGCGATCCGGCCCTGGCTGCCGGTCTACGAGGGCTTCCTCACCTATGGCGGCATGTCGGCCAAGGAAGTGGAAGCGATGGCCGTTGGCATTCGGGAGATGACCGAACTCGAAGTGGCGGGGAGTTCGGCGGATCTGAT
>JBDIBK010000006.1:0-57693 GCA_039812845.1 Bryobacterales bacterium | reverse complement strand
CGGTGATGGCTCTTTCGAGCACGCGGCAGACGGCTGCAACGCGGGCTGCCCGCTACTTTTCGGCTGGCTTCACGTTCAGGAAGCGGAGCAGCCATGCCTGCACCATTGCCACTTGCTCCGGGATATTGTTGTGGCCGGTTTCGAGGGCCAGGAGCAATTCTTTCTGACCCGGAATGACGTTATAGGCGGCGTACATCGAAGTGGGCGGGCAGGTCTCGTCGTTAAAGCCCCAGGTGTACAGGCCCGGCACCTTCACACGGCGGGCGAAATTCACGACGTCGTAGTACTGGGTTGTCTTGATCTTGTCGGGCGAGCGGTGCGCGCGCGGCCCCGACGATTCCCGGAACATGTGGGGCCAGCCTCCCGCACGATTGTGCAAATAGCCGGTGACGTCGGAGAGCGCCGGGTAGTAGGCGGCAAGGCCCTTTACGCGCGGGTCAAGCGCGGCGGTGATTATCGAGAGAGCGCCGCCCTGGCTGCCACCCGTCACAACCAGGTTCTGGCCATCCCATTTCGGATGACTCGTGAGAAAGTCGTTGGCGCGAACGCAGCCAAGGTACACGCGCCGGTAGTAGTAGCGGTCACGATCATCGAGGCCAAAGGTGTTGTAGTTGGCCAGAGCGCCCGCCGAGAGGGAAGTGTAGACCGAGGGCTCCATTGTCACGGGGATCCCGTGGATTCCAACCTCGAGCGTGATGATTCCCCGCCCCGCAAGTTCCGCCATACCGCTGTACGCACGCACTCCGGCACCGGGCACGCGAAGGAGCGCAGGGTATTTTCCCGGCGCTTTGGGCTCACAAAAGATGCCGTAGAACCGCGACGGCGAAGCGCTCATCCCGACGTTCTGCAGGTTCACCTGATAGCAATCGGCGGACGCATTGCCGTACTCGGGGAGAGGGATGATTTTGGCGTCGATGGGCAGTTCGGCCAGCTCGGCTTTGCCCTTCGCCCAGAACGCATCGAAGTCGCCCGGATCAACCTGCGTTGGTTTGATCGACTGCGGCTGAAATCCGGCCGTGGCGAGCCCGCGATAGGTCTTGCCGTTCTTCTCGACGGTGGTGATGCAGCGCAGAAAGCCGGGTTCGTTCATGGTGCCGCCGTCGACAACGAGGCCTTCCGCGGGAAGTTCGACGGTCTTCTCGACGCGCGGCGGCATCATCTCCGGCCCGACGCGGTAAGTGACACGGACCCCGGTGAGCGGGTGGCCATCCTCGATAGCGACAATGCGGAAGCGAACCGGCTGCCCCGGCTGATAGAGCCAATCCGGCCGGTCCGTGGAGACCCGAACCTGTACCGCGCCAACGCGCTCCTGGGCGGCGAGCGGGAGAGCCAGCGCGCAGAGCAAGAGAGCCTGAAGCACCGTTCGCCGGGACAAGATCCGCCCTATGGCGTGGCCTGAATTCTTGATGGTCTCCACGGCGCGGCGCGGATTGTGACTGCCAAACGGCATTGGGAACTCCTCCTTCCGGGATACGAACTTTCCAGTATAGTTCGTGCCGGAGTGGGAAGAGTCAGACGCCCCAGCAGTATTCCGCGACAGCTCTTTCCGGCTCGTCGCTCGAATCGAGGATGCGCATAAGTTCGAGGCGAAGGGCATCGGAGAGCGCGCGCCAACTGGCCTCGATGATATTCTCGCTGACCCCGATGGTGGACCAGGACATTTCGTGATCGGACCATTCCACGAGGACACGGACCTTGGCGGCGGTTCCTTTCTTGCCGTCGATAACACGGACTTTATAATCCGTGAGGCGGACCGTGCGGATGGCGGGGTAGAGCGAGGAAAGGCAATCCCGCAGACACACGTCCAGCGCATTGACAGGGCCTTCGCCAATGGCTGTGGCGGAGTGGACACCGGCTTTCGTCTTGATGGTGATGGTGGCGGTGGTGAGCGAGGACATCGTTTCCGACAGACGCGTGGTGGTTTCGATGTTCACGGTTTCAAAGAAGCGGACGCCGGGGTTGAGGGCTTCCCGGACCAGCAACTCGAAAGTGCCTTCCGCGGCTTCGAGTTCGTAGCCCTCATATTCCATCTGCTTGATCTTCTCCAGCAGCGCGCGGCGGTTCTCTTCGGTGAGGCGTTCCGCGAGGCCATGCTCCTTGAGCTTGTAGGAGACGTTGCCGCGGCCGGAAAGATCGCTGAGCAGAACCCGCTGCCGATTGCCGACGGTCTCCGGAGCAATGTGCTCATAAGTGGTGGAATCCTTGAGGACGGCGGAGACGTGGATTCCCCCTTTGTGGGCGAAGGCGCTGGGGCCAACGTAGGCAAGATCGTTGCGCAGGGGAAGGTTCGCCAGTTCCGCGATGAAGCGGCAGGCATTGGTGAGATGGGCCAGATTCTCGCGGCCGATCGTCGTGCGGCCAAGCTTCAGTTCGAGGTTCCCGATGATGGAGGCCAGATTGGCATTCCCGCAACGCTCTCCATAGCCGTTGAGGCAGCCCTGCACGTGGGTGACGCCTTCTCGGACGGCAGCGAGCGAGTTGGCAACGGCGACGTCGGAATCGTTGTGGGTGTGAATACCCAGGACGCCATCGAAACGCTTCCTGACTTCGGCGACCACTTCCGCCACGCGTTCCGGCATGGTGCCTCCGTTGGTGTCACAGAGGCACAGGACATCGGCTCCCGCGGATTTGGCGGCATCGAGAGCACGGAGGGCAAAATCGGGGTTCGCACGATATCCGTCGAAGAAATGCTCCGCGTCGAAGACGACTTCCCGGCCATCGCGATGGAGGATGTCCACGGTCTCAAAGATGAGAGTCCGGTTTTCCTCTTCGCTGATGCCCAGGGCTTTGCGGGCGTGAAAATCCCAGGTCTTGCCGAAGATGCAGACCGCGGGAGTCTGGGCCTCCAGCAGACTGCGAACATTCGGATCTTTGTCGATAGAGTTCTTCGCGAACCGGGTGGAGCCAAACGCTGAGAGCTTTGCGTGGCGCAGGTTCAGATTGCGGGCACGCTCAAAGAACTCTTTATCTTTTGGGTTGGAACCCGGCCAGCCGCCTTCAATGTAATCAATGCCGAGCAGATCGAGCTTCTGGGTAATGGCGATCTTGTCGTCAACAGAGAAGGAAACCGCTTCACCCTGGGTGCCATCGCGGAGGGTGGTATCAAGTACAAAGACCTTGTTCATCGCAACATCCCGGCCATTCAAAGTTTCCCGCGGCCGCCCGGTTAGGCGGCCGCGGCATGGGGCAGAATACGGAGCGCGCCGCTCACTGATTTGAGTGCGCGCATCGCATAACGGCCATCAGATTAAGAGGCGGCGGCTTCCGCTTCCTGGGGAACACCTTGCTCCTTGGCCTTCTTGAGGAAGGGCATCATCGCGCGGAGTTCCTTGCCGACTTCTTCCACCTTCAGTTCCTGCCCGGCCTTGCGCATGGCGAGGAACTTGGCGCGGCCGGCACGGTTTTCGCCGATCCACTCGCGGGCGAACTGGCCGGACTGAATCTCTCCGAGGATCTTCTTCATCTCGTCGCGTGTAGCCTGATTGACGACGCGCGGCCCGCGGGTGTAATCCCCGTATTCCGCGGTGTCCGAGACCGAGTAGCGCATGTAGCCGAGGCCGCCTTCATAGATGAGGTCCACGATGAGCTTGAGTTCGTGCAGGCATTCGAAGTACGCAATTTCCGGAGCGTAGCCCGCTTCCACCAGCGTGTCGAAGCCGGCGCGAATGAGTTCGCTCACGCCGCCGCAAAGCACGGCCTGCTCCCCGAAGAGATCGCTTTCGGTTTCTTCCTTGAAGGTGGTTTCGATCACGCCCGCCTTGAGGCAACCGAGACCAAGAGCGTAGGCAAGGGCGTTTGCCTTGGCCTTGCCGCTGGCATCCTGATGGACGGCAAGCAGGCCGGGAACGCCGACACCTTCGGTGTACAATTCGCGGACGCGGTGGCCGGGGGACTTGGGGGCGATCATGGACACGTCGACGAAGTCCGGGGGCACGATTTCCTTGAAGTGAATCGCAAAACCGTGGGCAAACATCAAGGTGTCGCCGGGCTTCAGGTTGGGCGCGATCTCGTTCTTGTAAAGGTCGGACTGCAGGTGATCCGACACCAGAATCATGATGGTGTCGGCCAGGCGAGCGGCTTCGGCGGTGGTGGCCACCTTGAGCCCCGCGGCTTCGGCCTTCTTCCAACTCTTGGAGCCCTCGTAGAGCCCGACCACGACATCGAGGCCGGAATCGCGCAGATTGAGAGCGTGCGCGTGTCCCTGGCTGCCGTAGCCGATGATGGCGATGGTCTTATCCTTCAACAGAGAAAGATCGCCATCCTTTTCGTAGTAACGGTTAAGCATTTACAACTTCGTCCTTTTCCGAGAATTTGTCCGAATCGCCGTTGCCCGTGGAAATGGGGGGCGCCAGCTTGAGTTTCTTGGCCTCGAGCGATACGGCGGCGACGCCGGACCGGGTAACATCAATCTCGCCGTAACTCTGCAGGACCGCGATGAATTCTTCGAGTTTCTCACTGGCACCCGTGACTTCAAGGACGAATCCTTCGACCGACGAATCCACGACGCGCGCATGGAAGATTTCCGCTTCCTTAAGAACAGCGGTACGCGACTCCCTGGAAGTGCGCACACGAATGAGCACCATCTCATGGCAGATGGAGGGAGACTCCGTGAGGTCCGATGCCTGCAGCACATTCACAAGGCGGTTCATCTGTTTGATGAGCAGCTTGCAAAGGCTGTGGTCGACATCGACAACAATAGTCATGCGGGAGAGTTCCGGATCAAGGGTGCGAGCCACGGTGAGGCTTTCAATATTGTAGCCCCGAGCGCTCAGCAACCCGGTGACGCGCATGAGAGCGCCGGGCTTGTTTTCGACGAGCAATGAAATCACTTGCAGCATAACGGTCTCCTTTTGTGCCTTGCGCGCTATTCGGGAACGCCGACGGGCTTCGGCTGGCTGAGCACCATTTCGTTGATGGCACCGCCAGCGGGCACCATGGGGTAGACATTCTCAAACGGGCTGACTTCCACGTTCAGCAAGTAGGGACCGGGCTCGGCGACAGCGTCTTCCAAGGCTCCACGCAAATCACCGGGATTCTTCACGGTGCGGCCGGGCATGCCGAAAGCCGCGCCAAGGTGCTCCGCGTTCGGGAAAGAAGACATCGTTGTAGCCGAGAGGCGGTTGTTGAAGAACAGCGTCTGCCATTGACGCACCATGCCCAGGAAGCCATTGTTCATAACGATAATTTTTACCGGAAGCCGCTCGGCCACAATCGTCGACAGTTCGGGCAGGGACATCTGGAACCCGCCATCGCCAAGGATGGCAAAAACCAGTTTGTCCGGGCAGGCCACCTGCGCCCCGAGGGCGGATGGAAGCCCGAAGCCCATTGAGCCGAGGCCGCCGGAGTTGAGCCAGAGCCGGGGAGCATCATAGCGAATGAGCTGCGCGGCCCACATCTGGTGCTGGCCGACGTCGGAACAGACGATGGCCTTGCCGTCCGCAAGGCGGTTGATCTCGGAAATGAGGTGCTGCGGTTTGATCTCGGTATCGGAGAAAACCGGCTCCAGCGGATGCTCCGCCTTCCATTCGCGAATCTGCTTCCACCACGCAATCCGGGCCGCCGATTTCGTCTCGGCCATTTCGGGTTCCAACTCGCGCAACGCCTTGTTCACCTTCTTGAGGACGCGCGCGCAATCGCCCACGATGGGCAAATCGGCGGCACGGATCTTGCCGATCTCCGCGGGATCGATATCGACGTGGATGACCTTCGCGTACGGTGCGAAATCCTTGAGGCGGCCAGTGACACGGTCATCGAAGCGAACCCCAAGAGCGATGATGAGATCCGTGTTGTACATGCCCATGTTCGCGGCATAGCTGCCGTGCATACCGGGCATGCTGATGAAGTTCGGGTGACTGCCGGGAAGCGCGCCGAGGCCCATCAGCGTGTTGACCGCGGGGGCGTCGAGGATCTCCACCAGTTCCCGCAACTCCCGATGGGCGCCGGAGTGGATGATGCCGCCGCCCGCGTAGACCATGGGGCGCTCCGCCTCCCACATCATCTGGGCGGCACGCCGGATCTGCCCGGCGTGGCCATCGAGCACAAGCTTGTAGCCAGGGAGATGGATGGACTTGACCGGCTGATAGTGAGCCTGCGCGATGAAGATGTCCTTGGGAATATCGACAAGGACTGGCCCCGGACGTCCGCTGGAAGCGATATAGAACGCTTCGTGGATGATGCCGGGGAGGTCGGCGATATCCTTCACGAGGTAATTGTGCTTCGTGCAGGAGCGCGTGATGCCAAAGGTGTCCGCTTCCTGGAAGGCATCGGTTCCGATGAGCTTGTTGGACACCTGGCCGGTGATGGCCACCAGGGGAATGGAATCAAGCAGCGCGTCCACGAGGCCGGTGACCAGGTTGGTGGCACCGGGGCCGGAGGTGGCGCAGCAGACGCCCACGCGCCCGGTGGAGCGCGCGAAGCCCTGCGCCGCGAACGCCGCGTTCTGTTCGTGGCGCACGAGGACGTGACGAATTGGATGGTCGTAGAGAGCATCGTAGAGGGGGAGCGTCACCCCTCCGGGATATCCAAAAATTACTTCCACGCCTTCCTGAACCAAGCAATCAAGAAGAATACGGGCACCGTTCATCAGAGACGACATAGAGAACTTCCTTACTGGAGCGCAATCAGAATTCCGAGTCTGCAAGGAGCAAGTCTTCCGGCGCGAAACGCCACGGTATACGAACGGTGAGCGATTCAGGCGCTCGTAAACCAAAAAAGGCCGCTGGCAAGGTGGTTACCCGCCAACGGCCCAGATGAAGAACATGGTCCGTTCAGGCAGGCGCGAGTCCGCCTACGATAATTACCGGAATCGGCACCACTGAACGGAAAGGGATGACCATAACAATGACAAACCCGATTGATTGAAGGGCGGCTGCGCCGGATTTCCTCAACCAATTTCAAAGGTAGCCTAAAAATTGCGTAAATGCAAGGAGGCGTGTCCATTAAATGTTCTTATCGGACTATTACGCGCTTCAAGCAGGGCGAGGGGGCGGTGTATGGAGGAGCCGGATGCGCATGGGAATCGCAATTGGTGCGATATCGGCGGGTCCGAATTTGGAGTCACCGAAGTTTTCGAATTTTATCTCTTTTGTTTTCTGGCGGATCGGAGCGGCCTGTCGCGAAATCGGGCACGGGGCTGAGTACTCTTGGATCGAGTGAGTTGTCGCGCCCGGCACGTCCCGGCGGGACGAAGTGAATAGAAACCGCGGGGAGAAGCGCACAGGCGCAATGTTGGGCAGACAGGAGCGTGGACCGATACTTACCTGACTGAGGAAAAACAAGTGAATGAAGCGCGACTGGAAGATTGAGCCAGAGGGAGGAGACGAGGGCGACACGGCGGGGACGGAGCCGTTCCTGCAGACACTTCGGAAACGGATGGAGTGGACGCTGCTGGAAGACGCGGAAGAGCCGAAGAAGGTGGGTTTGGGCGACTACTTGAAGCTGGCGACGCTTCTTGAAATCTCGCGTGCCGCTTCAACGGAAGAATTGAAGGAGGTGGTTGTCCGGTGGGAAGATCCGTCCGACGAGGTAGAGAAGGATGCGGACTCAAGCTGATCCGGTATCAGCCGCTCCGATCGCAAGCACAGTTTCACCGGTCGAAGGCCCGATTCAAAGGGTTCTCCGGACCGATTGGCTCGGGCAAGAGCCAGGCACTCTGCCAAGAAGCAATCCGGCTGGCGTTCATAAACAGCGGAACGATGGGATTGCTGGGAGCGCCCACGTATCCGATGCTGCGCGATGCGACAAGGCGGGCGCTCTTGAACGTTCTTGAAGAGAACGAGATTCCATTTGCGCATCACAAGAGCGAGTCCATTGTTGAGTTCACCCAGAACGGATCGAAGATTCTGCTGCGGTCTCTCGATGAGTATGAACGGCTGCGAGGGACGAACCTGGCGTGGTTTGGCATTGACGAACTGACTTATTGCAAAGAAGATGCGTGGCTGCGGCTGGAAGGCCGACTCCGGGAACCGAAGGCTGTACGGCACTGCGGATTTGCGGTATGGACTCCAAAGGGGAAGGACTGGGTTTACCGGCGATTTGTCGAGGACAGGAATCCCGAATATGCGGTGACTTTCGCGAACCCGCGAGAGAACAAGCATATCCTCGAAACCGATCCGGGGTTCTACGACCGGCTGCAGCGGACCTATAGCGACGCCTTCTACCGGCAGGAGGTGCTGGGGGAGTATCTCATATCCGACAACCGCCGCGTCTACCCGGGGTTCGCGCGGGAGATTCACGAAGAGGCGGTGGAGTTGGACCCGGAACGGCCGCTCCTTTGGTCGCTCGATTTCAATGTGAGCCCGTTCTGCTCCGTGATTTGTCAGCGCTATGGAGACGACCTGTATGTGGTGGACGAATTGGTGCTGGAACGCGGCACAAGCGCGGAAATAGCGGACCTGATGAACCGCCGCTACGGACAGAGGAAGCCTGGAGAGAAGCCGCTGACACTGGTGATCTATGGCGATGCAAGCGGGAGCGCAATGCAAACAAACGGGCCGAATAATTACTCGCAAATACAGGCTTCTCTCCATGGCGGGCGCTGGGCGCAAGTGCAGATGCGAGTTGCGAAGAAGAACCCGGCGATCCTTGACCGGCTGCACCTGGTGAACAGCCTGCTGGCACCGGCACAGGGCAAGCCGCGGCTGGTTATCGATCACAAGTGCCAGTCTCTGCTGCTCGACTTTGAACAACTGCGCTTCCATGAGGACGGCATCCGGGTAAACAAAGAGGCGGATGCGAAACGGAGCCACAGTTCGGACGCCCTCGGGTATCTGATCTGGGAAGAGTTCTCACCCAGGATGAAGATCGGCGAGAGGCCGCAGAAGAATACTCCCCTCTACATGTAGCCGAATGAGGAGCGAGCCCGCCCACAACGGGAACGCCAGGGG
Source organism: Bryobacterales bacterium (assembly GCA_039812845.1). GTDB lineage: Bacteria > Acidobacteriota > Terriglobia > Bryobacterales > Bryobacteraceae > JACTMJ01. The sequence continues at coordinate 48,808 of JBDIBK010000006.1, read as the reverse complement.
AGAGGTGCGTCCGCAAGGGCGGAAACGATCGCGAAGCGAAGGAATTTAGGAGATGGAACAGGAATTCAAGCTAAGCCCGCATCCGGACTACAAGCGGATGGCACCCACCTACCGGATGTACAAGCACTTATATCTGGGGGGCGAAGTACTGCGGAGCAACGCCGCCGAGTATCTCTACCGGCGTCTTCGCGAACCCGGAGAGGTTTACGAAGAAAGGCTTGCGCGCGTGTTCTATGAGAACTACATGGGGTCCATCATCGACTGGTACGCCTCAACGCTTTTCCGGAGAGAGCCGATTGTCACCTATGAGAACGGCCGGGAGCGCGGAAGACGGTTCTTTGGGGAGTTCCTCGACGATTGCGACCGCAAGGGGACCGCGTTCGGAGATTTCCTGCGGCAGCAGCTCACGTCGGCCTTGATCTACGGCAGCAGCTATGCGCTGGTCGATTTTCCGAAGCCGCTAACGAAACCGGCCAACCGGGCGGAAGAAGACGCATCGGGGCTTTCCAGAGCGTATATCTCCCAATTCACACCGGAACAATTGGTGAACTGGGCCTACGACGAAGTGGGCCGCTATGAATGGGTGGTGCTGCGGCAGGAACGGATGGTGGTGAAGAGCGATCCGAAGCCGCACTGGGAAACGGAGACACGCTGGCACTACTACAACAAGCGCGAATACCAGATCTACCGGGCTCATGGAACGGGCGAGCCCGTGCTGATCGACGAGGGCCCGCACGGCTTCGCCGCGCTCGAGCAGGTCCCGCTGTTCGAACTTCGGGTTTCAGACGGATTGTGGCTGATGAACAAAGCGGCGCTGCTGCAGCTTGAGCACTTCAACAAGTCAAACGCACAGGCCTGGGCGCTGGCGATGGGGCTCTTCGCAATGCCGGTGATCTACTCCGACCGCGAGTGGCAACAGGTGGTGGGCGAAAGCTACTACCTGAAGCTGGGGGCGGACGACAAATTCGGGTGGACGGAGCCGACGGGACGCGTCTACGAGATCGCGGCAGAGAACCTGAAGCGGTTGAAGGAAGAGATCTACCGGGTCTGCTATCTGCTGAACCAAGCGGGCGGGCCACAGACCTTCGGGCAATCCGGGCTCAGCAAGCAGCGCGACTTCACGGTGACGCAGGAAGTGCTGCGCGGCTACGGAGACACGGTGAAGGACTTCTCCAAGCGGATTCTGCGAGCGATCAACGAGGCGCGAAAGGACGAACTGGTCCTCAACGTGACCGGACTGGACGAGTTCGACATCGGCGATTTCAGCAACGAGACCGACGACGCGCAGAAGCTGATGAACTTCGCGATTCCGTCGGACACCCTGCGGCGGCAGATCTACAAGAGGCTTACCCACAAGTATCTCTGCGACGTTCGGCAGGAAATCAAGGACAGAATCTCCAGCGAGATCAACGAACGGCTGGATGAAGAAAGCAGGCAGAACGAGAATGAGTGATTTCAACGAGCAAGGAGCGCCGGACGAACGGCGCAGCCCCGCCGACATCCGGGGCATTGTGCAGGAAGCGATTGAAGAATTCTCGCGACGGAAGCGCGAGGAAACGGAGCCCGCGCACCGGGCGGAACTCATGGAGGAGCGCCGCCGCCGCGAGCAGCTCGAATCGCAGGTGAAGAATTTGCTGCAAAAGGCCAGAGAGAGCGAGCAGGAAGTGGCCCGCACTCGCATGACCAGCGCGGTGAAGGACGAACTGCAGCAGCTTGGCGTCACCAAGGTGGACCTTGCGTTTCGAGTGATTAAGGATGAGATCCGGCAGGGCGGCGACGGACAGTATGTCGCGCGCGGACGCGATGGCGACATGCCGCTTAAGGATTTCGTGAAGCGATTCGTGGACGAGAACCCCGAGTTCCTGCCCCCACGGATCGCCGGCGGATCTGGCACCTCGGGAGGGGGACAAGACCCGGCCGGGACTCGCGCGGACCTCGATGCCATCCGGCCGGGAATGAGCGTGGAAGAGCGGCGGGACATTCATCGCGCCATTTCCACTCTCGTGTCGCAAACGTTCAAGAGCTAGTGAAAAGGAGAAGAGAGACGAATGCCAACAATTACTTCGGCAAATCTTGCGCAAGCGATCGTGAAGCTTGTCGCGGCTGACGCGCTGCCCGCGCTGATGGGCAACCTGGTGATGGGGAACCTCGTGAACCGGGACTTCGAGCCGACTCTGGCGAACTCGGGAGACACGGTGAACGTGCCGATTCCTCCCGTCATGACGGCGAACAATATCGCGGAAGGCGGTTCGGTACAGACGCAGAACCCGAACCTGCAGAACGCGCAGATCGTCCTGGATACGCACGTGGAAGCGAGCTTCCAGATTCCGGACATTTCCAAAGTGCTGGCGGTTCCCGACCTGCTCTCGCTTTACATGCAGCCGGCGCTGGTGGCGATCGCGGAAAAGATCGAAGGCGATCTTCTCTCGCTCTATGCCCAGTTCACCGCGAACTCACCCGTGGGCACGGGGGGGACTGCGATCACCGAAGCCGCCATCGATACCGCGGAAACGCGGCTGTTTGAGGCAAAGGTGCCGGCAACTTCGCCGAAGTACCTGGTGGTGGATTCGGGGACGTACTCGACCTTGCGCCAGATTCCGCGGTTCAGCGAATACCAGACGGTGGGAGACGCGGGACTGAAGGCAATGGTGGAAGGCACGGTTGGCCGGATCAAGGACTTCTATGTGTTCCGCAGCCAGTTCGTGAAGAAGACCGGCGCCGCCCCCGTAACCGCCAACAACATTGCGTTCACGAAGGATGCAATCGGCTTGGTGGTCCGGCGTCTGCCCCGTCCGCTGCCGGGCACGGGCGCCATCGCCGAGTACGCGGAGTTCGGCAACTTCGGCATGCGCGTGCTGATGAGCTACATTCCGGACACGCTGGCGCAGCAGTTCACCGTGGACGTTCTTTACGGAAAGGGCGTTCTGCGCAACAACTTCGGCGTTCAGGTCCGCAGCTAGGTCTACGCCGGCATCGGCGGTGAGCAGGAACAACTATCCGGGTCCAACCAGAGTGTTGGACCCTTTTTTCTTCAAAATGAACCTTCGAACTTATTACCAGAATGTGAAGCGAATCCGGGAAGGCCTGCCAGAACCATACACGTTCCTGACCAGCCTTTCCACACCGAACGGGGGCAAGGAGGGCGTCGTTACCGAAGTGGAGACATCCCTGGCCGCCCGCATGATTGCCGACCTCTCGGCGAGACCGGCCACAAGCGAGGAGATCGCCGCGCACAAGGCGGAATGCGATCTCCTGAGGGCCGAGGCAAAGGAAGAGGAACTCCGGAGCAAACTGCGCGTGACGCTGGTGAGCGATCCCGACATCCAGTTCGAAACGAGCAAGCCGGAGCGCGGCGCACGGAAACCGTAAGGAAAGGGGCAAGACGAATGGCGTTGCTGACCGACAGTGACTTGATCACCGTTCGCGACCTTCTGGCCTGGGAAAGCGACCTGCTTGAAACAGCGGACCGGGAGCGGGTGGAACTGGAGACGAAGATTGATCTCGGGACAGCCGAGATCCGCACCGAGGTGGAGGCCGAACTGGACAAGATCCTGAGGAACGGTACGGGCGGAGGCGCGACGGCTGTGTCCGCCGCCAATATCGTGGCAACGCCAGGTCTGCTCCGCTGGGCGCATTCACGCATCCTGGAACTGTTCTGCTTCGAGTGCTACGGACATCAGTTGAACGACCGCTTCCGGATGAAGTTCGAGCACTACCGCAAGCAGGCCGAGTCCGCCAGGCGGGATTATCTGCTGCGAGGCATTGGCGTGGTGGATCTCCCTCTGCCAAAGCCGGCGCCACTTTCTTCAGCGCCCTGCCCTGGGTCTCTGCCCGCGGGCACCTTTTACTTCGCAGCCGCGTGGACAAACGGAAGAGGGCAGCAGAGCAGCCTGGGCACGCTTGCGACAGCGACGCTCGAGAACGCGGCGGGCTTGATTCTGGAAGCGCTGAATGCGCCGGCAACCGCATCCGGATGGAACGTCTTTGCCGGCAATACGCCGGATCTGCTTTACCGGCAGAACCCGGCCCCGCTTGCACTGGAGAGCCCGTGGACACAAACCGGAGCCCTCGACCTGAGTGCACCGTTTCTCTCCGCGCAGACCCCGGACCGGTACCTCAGACCACAACGAATCTTTCAACGGGGGTAGCCATGGGATACGTCGTTCAAGCCGCCATAGAGGCGGTACGGGCGCTGCTTGAGGGGGCAGGCGGCGTCCGGTCTCAGCTCGAGCAGTTCGCCGCGGAAGAACCCGAACGCGCGCTAGCGGCCGCGGGGGTTGCGGTTCGCCCGTACGGATTGAAACGCGGACTGGTCCCCGATGAGGAGTTCTCGACCGAGCCTCGCATCCGGATTCAGGTGGAGAAGCTGGCCAACAAGAGGACGCTGAAGTACGCTCCTTTCTCCGGGATCGCCGCAATGCTGCTAACGATCGACGCCAACGGCGACCGGCAGGATCAAGCAGCCATGCAACTCAACACAATCGCCGATGCCGTGCTGCTGGTGCTGGACAACAGCGTGGGGGAGTGGAGCAAAGGGATCTACTACGGCGGCGGCTATGAACTGCAAGTGACGCCCATCGACCGCGGCGGACGCGGCTTTCAGCAGATGGCGCAGGTGCGATTCGAACTTGCGATCGATGACGAAGGTGAGGACTAGGCCATTATGGGCTGCTATATCAATTCCACGAACGAACGCCTCTACGGCGCGCTCGAAACTGAGTTTGGGACGGCCGCAAGCCTGACGGCGCAAGACCGGCTGAGCTTCCGCTCTTTGAAGCTCAAGGAAGAGACTATCCGCGCCGCGCGCCGGGACAAGACTGGAAGCCGCACGCGGTTCGCTCCCCACCCGGAAGTTCGCACCGAGAACTCCTTCGATCTGCTTTGCTACTTCCCTGGAAGAGACCCGGCCAACCCTGTCGACGCGATGACCAATCTTGTCGAAAGCGCCCTCGGCGGGGACCGCAAAACGGTGACGGGGCTGGTGGCGAGCACCACGAGCGCCACCCCACCTGGGCTGACCTTCGCCGCGCCACATGGACTTTCGATTGGGCAGGGTCTCCGCTTTGGCGGGCAATTGCGCTTCGTGAAAGCGGTTCCGAATGCGCTATCCGTTCTGCTCTCCGCGCCATTCGACAACGGCGTTCAGGCAGGGTCGGCCCTGGGGGTTTCGGCCACACTGTATCCCGGCGAGAAACCTCGGTCCATTACCCTCGGCAACTATTGGACGCCTGGCACCGGCCTCGACCGCGTGCTGGCTGGGAGTGTGATCGACGAGGTGGAGATCAGCCTCAACAGCGACTTCCATGGCGCGCGTTTTCGCGGCATCACACGAGAAGTGGTTTCGTCGAGTTCCTTCCTGGCGGGCAGCACCGGGCTGAGCCAGTTCCCAGCGGAGCCGGCCTCCAACTATCAATCCACGCTCCTTGTACCCGGTCATATCGGGCGGCTCTTTCTTGGCGGCGTTGAGTTCTACCTGCTCTCGCTGACCTTCCGATTGAGGAACGGCGTGGACGCACGGGCCCGGGAGTTCGGACTGAATGTGGTGCCATGCTATAGCGCGGATCTGCGCGAAGTGAGTGTGCAGTTCGGCCTCTACGCAAGCACGAAAGCGGCGGTGGCCGGTCTTCACACGATGGCAAGGCAACGCCAAGAAACCGACCTCTCGATCCAACTCGGCAACAGAGCCGGACAACTGGCAGGCATCTACATCCCAAGGTTCATCCCGGAGATTCCAGAGATTGCCGATGCGGAATCCCGCGTGGTGATGAGCTATCCCGCCAGTCTTGCCTATGGAGTGGTGAACGATGAACTTTCGATTGCTTTTGCATAGACCGCTCTCCCCCATTCTCTACTCGTCCGAAGCGGCATTCGAGAGCGCGGTTCTGCCGCCGGTGCGCTTTGTGCTGCATCGAATGTCGGCCGCGCGACGCATGGACCTATTGGCCCGCATGGGTGAACTCGCGTCAAGGCTCGAGATGCTGCGCGCCTCGGACACGCTCGATGACCGCGTTCAGGCCGAAGCCCTGCGGATCGAGATCGACCGGGAGTACCTCCGATGGGGATTGAAGGAACTGCGCGGCCTGGATATCGATGGCATCCCCGCCGACGCGGAATCGCTCTTTGAACGCGGCCCCGAAGCCTTGATGAACGAGATCGTGGGCCACATTCACGCGGAGTGCGAACTCTCGGGAGAAGAAAGAAAAAACTGACGATCGCCTTCTGGTTCAGCCGCCAAGCGGAGCCCGGCTGGAAGTGCGCGGATTGCAGGGCTCTGGGACTCGAGCGTGAAAGGAACTGCGGCTACCTGGGAATGGATCCGGCTCCGGATGCGCCGCCGGTTTGGGCATCGGGCACGCTGGTGCTGCAGGCATGCCCAAAACCGATAATTTCGGGGATCAGCGCGGCGCTGCTCGAAGCGCATGCCTGGTGGACGGCCTGCGGAAGACCGATGCTGCCGGAACAAAGCGCACGCTCTCTCGATGCTTTTGCCTGGATTGATCATTTGCGAAACGAGGCGGACTTCCAGAAGCAAGAGGAAGCGGCGCGGCAACGGGCTTTCCATATCACGCAGTGAGCGAAGGAACAGGAGGAATTCATGGCTACAGGAAAACCGACAATCGGCAATCTCATCGAGAAGCTGGAGGCACTGCTCGGCCAGAGCGGCGGGCGGGCCGCACCCGTCTCCGGGCTGGGCGGTGGCGTTGCCAGCGTGCTGGGATCGACGCTGGCCGGCGGTGACGGAAAGGATGCCGTCAGCTCATTGGCCGGGGGCTTGCTTGGCGGCGGAGCGGGCTTCATCGCGGGCTGGCTGCGTTCGCTGTTCGGAAGCGAACCCGAGCCAGAACAGGCCCTGCCGTTCTACAACAGGCCGAGCGCGCTGTTCCTGGAATACGACGTGAATGCAAACGCGCGTTCCGGTTTGAACGCGGAACCGGCGGTGAGTTCGGAGCGCCGCGTGACGCAGGAAACCGGCGGCCGCGGCGAAGCGAAGACCACGTCGCCAACCGTGGTGGTGCAGGTGAACGCGCTCGATGCGCAATCCTTCTCCGCGCGCAGCGACGACATCGCAAGTGCTGTGCGAGAGGCTCTGGCCCGAAACCACGCCCTGCGCGACGAGATTTGGGAGGACTAACAGCATGCCGGACTTCCCGGAGATTGGGTGCCAGGCTGTGGCGCAATATCCCGCCAGCTTCGAGATCCTAACGCCCACTGTAATCCAGCGGTACGTGGATGGCGGTGAGCAGCGCTTCCCTTGCCATATACGTGCGCGGCGAATCTGGACCCTCCGCCTGCAACGGCTGGACGAGGCAAGCGCCGCACGCATTCTGGATTTCTTCAACTCACTGGCCGGACGCTCGACGAGTTTCCGTTTCCGAGATCCGTGGACTGGCACCTGGTTTGAAAGGTGCTGGTTCAATGATGACGCGCTGTCCTTGGATCATCCGCGCGACGGCATATTCACGGGCGAGATAGAGATTATCGCGGAGGACGAATAGATTCCATGCCACACTACTATCCCCATCTGAACGAAGGGATCGCGGCGCAGTTCCCGATCCGGCGGACTACGCGATATCGCACGGTGGTTAACGCCAACGACCTCACCACCAACCTCCGCGCCTCCGATCCAGGGGCTCAAAGAATTGCGTGGTGGCTGCGATATCAAGGCTTGGCCGACAATGAGATGGCGTCCCTCCAGAGTTTTTTCCGCACGGTGCGAGGGCCGCTCGATTCTTTCGTGTTCCTCGACCCCGAAGCGAATCTGCTTGCACACAGCGAGAATCTGGCAGACCCGGTTTGGCAGTCAACCGCCGGGCTCAGCGTGACACCAGCTTCTGCCGCTCCCGTGGAAGCGGAGGAGGCATTTCGCCTCACCAGCGCCCCTGGCCAGCCGGCGCAGATCTATCAGACCATCAACGCGGATGCCAGCTACCGCTGGGTGCTGAGCGTGTATGCGCGCGCGGCGGCGGGCGACTCGCTGACGCTCTTCCTGCGGTCCGCCAACGGCGAGCAAAGCACAACCCATGTGCTCGAAAGCGAATGGAAGCGATTCCACTTCGGCGGCCAGTTCTGGAGCTCGGGAGACACGGTGGAGGTGGGAATGCAGTTGGATGGAGGCACGAGCGCCGACGTCACGGCCCTTCAGCTTGAGACCCAATGCTCGCCTTCCCGCTACAAACGAAGCGGCCCGCGCGGCGGCGTCTACTCCGAAGCCCGTTTCGCTCAGGATTCCGTGCGCTTCACAACGCTCGCCCCCAATTGTCACCAAGCGGCGCTGATCGTCACCGCGCCCCTACCCGAATAAGTTCCCCCGGATACCTTCACATGAGCACACTCTTCGAACTCAAGGAAGCGGTCTCCACCGCAACGCCGCTGCTGTGTTTTGACTTCCTCTTCACGGACGGACACCGCGAGCGGTTCGCCGCGCAGGAATGCACCGTGGAAGGCAATCTTTACGCACGGCGGGTGATTGAGCAGCAACTCCACGAAAATTCCCTCGGCGGGGACGATTCGATTGGCGCGTTCACGCGAATCGGCATCACCCTCTCCAACACCGACGGGCTGCTGACCCTCGTGGAGCGCACGCATGGCTTCAAAGGGGCGGAAGTGACCGTCCGATTTGTGTTTCTGGAACCAGGGACGGGCATTCCGGCCGCGACACCGGTCATCGTGTTTCGCGGCGTGGCCGACATGCCGACAGTCGTCGACGAAACCCGGGTGGTGCTCATTGCGGAGAATCGACTCTCGCTGTTTCACGCCAAACTGCCCGCAACACCGCTGCAGCGCCGCTGCCCGTGGCACTTTCCTTACGACGCGGAGACACGGACGGAGGCAGTGGACGGCGGCGCCAACGGCCGGCACTCGATGTTCTACCGCTGCGGTTATTCGGCCGGCATCCCAGGCGGAAAGGGCAATCTCGATGGCGGAGTTCCGTTTGCCAGTTGCTCAGGAACACGGGCGGACTGTGCCAGCCGGGGCATGCTGGACAGCGATGAAAACAACCAGACCACGCGCCGCTTTGGCGGATTCACCTACCTGCCCGCAAGCATCCTGGTTCGGACTCACGGCAGCCGAGCGCTGCAACCGGCGGTTGTCAACGGCAATCATCCCCAAAGCAACGATGCCGCTCCGCTGGTTTATGGCCAAGGCTGGCTCACGCCGCCGCTTATTCATTCCCTCAACGACGGCAATCTCACGCGGATGCTGCTTCTGCTGTGCGATGGTCCCGTGGAGGACGTGCAACGAGTTGTCGTGAACGGAGCGGAGATCCCGGCCGCCGTCGAAGGCCGCGACATGTCGTCCACGGGATGGTTCAAGCGCGTGGCGAGCGGTTCGCGCGAGGGCAGCTTTCTTTCGAGGCCGGACAACGACGGTTACTACCCGGAATCGGACCCTCATGGCAGCATGACGACTCTCGAAGTTGTCATCCCCAATGCGCTCCAAAAGGGATCAGCCGCGCCTTCGGTGGAAGTGCTGTTGAAAGGCCTGCGCCTGCTCACATTCGCGGAGACCGGGGCCAACGCCGGCTTCGTATTCAGCGCCAATCCCGCATGGGTTCTGCTGGATGTGCTGCTGCGAAGCGGCTGGCAGATGGGGGAACTGGATCTGCCGAGCTTCGCCCGAGCTGCCAGCCACTGCGATGAACTCGTCGAGGTTGGCTTGTGGAACGGCGCCACGCAGATGCAGCCGCGGTTCTCCTGCAATCTGGTTCTGCAGAAGCGCCGGAGTGTTGCCGAGATTCTGCGCGGACTTCGTGAAGCCAGTTTTCTCTTCCTGCGCAGCACCGCCGAGGGCCAGTTGGAGGCAGTGGTGGAATCAACGGTCGCTCTGCAGCAGCCTTCGAAGGACGCTCTTAGCAACGCCGTTGAGCCGTTGAACGGCGGATGGCCCGTTTACGAGTTTGGCGACGGCACCAGTGGACGCGGGGGAATTCTGCGCAGGAGTTCCGGAGCACCCGCTTTTCGCATGTTCTGCAAGCCCGCAGCGGATTGTCCGAACCGCATTTACGCGGAGTTCCAGGATGCGTGGAACGACTTCCAGACGGACCGTGTTTCGCTGTTTGACAGCCGAGAGGTGCGGCGCCGCAAGCAGGAAGTCGTCCAGAACAGCAGAGCGATGGGCTTGAGCACATATCCCCAGGCGGCGCGCGCCGTTTACCTGGCGCTGAAGCGCTCCACGGATGGCAACTTTCTGGTGGAGTTTGAGACAGGGTTGCGAGGGCTGGGCGTGCGCCCGGGAGACCTGATCACGGTCAGCTATCCGAAGCATGGCCTTGACCGCCAGTTGTTCCGCGTCTCGCGCCTCTCTCCCTCCGCCGATCTGCAAACCACGCGCATCGTGGCGCAACTTCACGACGATGCCTGGTATTCCGACGCGGTTCTTGATGAGATTGGCGGCATTGACCGCTATCGCCGACCGGGAGGCGGCTTCTCGACTCCGAGGCCGCTCTGCGGCAAGGTCGTGTATGCGGACGGAACCACGAACTTCGACATCGCTGAAACCGCCGCTCCCGCGAGCGACGGCAGCTACCTCGTCCAACTCTCTTGCGGCTTCCTTCTTCCCGCAAACAAGGTTTCCGCGGAACTCGCCGCGCCCGTGATTCCGCTCTCCGCCTCGGTCGTCCCTGGGGCTGGGTCTCTGCCGCCAGGAGAAGCCTGCTACTACCGGTTCACGTGCGCGGATGGAAATGGAAATGAGAGCATGGCTACGCCGCCAGTGGCCGTATCGACACCCACCGGAGCGAGCGGATACGGGGTCAGCATACAGCCGATACAGGCAGGGACCACGGCCAGCGAGATCCGGGTTTACCGTGGCCCGGCAACGGACATTTCTTACCTGATTGCAACGCTCCCCGCCTCTGCCAGCACATTCACGGACAGCGGCCTGCCGCACCTTCCGGCAGTGCCCCCGGACACGAACTTCCACCATGCAAACTTCTACTGGCGGGAAGAGATTCACCCGGCGGTTCCCAGTTCGGCGGCGGAGAGTGGCAGCATCTCTTGGGCATCAGCAACATGGACGGAGGACCAGTTTCAGGGGAAGCTCGTTTGGATTGTGAGTGGAATGGGCAAAGGGCAAGAGCGGGTAATCACCGCGAACAACGCAAACACGCTGTTCGTTGAGCCGTGGACCGTCATCCCCGACCGCACGAGCAGCTTCGCAATCGCGCAGCCCACGTGGCAACTCGGCTGCAAGACGACGGGCACGCCTGCCTCTTTCCAGATCCCGAACACAAGCGGCGCGGTCGTGGAGATTCTTGGCGTCGCGGCGAATGCACTGGACGCGGAATCCCCGGCCAACCGTTCCACAATTACACGTTGGACGGTTGGCGGCGGGGGCCTTGTTCCGGTGGATGCGGAATCGCCAGGGATTCCCGTCTTCACCTTGAGCACACGCGGCAATGGAGACCTCCGCCTAAGCGGTATCGGCTTCGACACTCTCGAGAACACCGCAACCATCCAGAGCGGCACGGTGGAAATCTACTATCGCGATGAACTGCTCGACCTCCCGACCATGCGCCTAGCGGCGGCAATCGACGATGCAGCCATTACCCTCACTTTCTCAGAGGACCCGGCTTTGACCGCCGGCGATTTCCTTCAGATCGGCCACGAGGTGCTGCGAGTAACCGCCGTTGGCACGGCGAACGATATCACCGTGGAACGAGCATCTCTCGGGACAACGGCCGCGCCGCACTCCACGGATGCTTTGCCTTTCCGGCTGGAGAAGCGCGGAATGGTCTTCGCGGTCCCGCTGCAGTTCTTCGGCAGCCCGGCAAGTGGCGCGTTTGAGCAAAGCTTCTATCTGCCCCACGCCAACATTGCGGCCGCTGCGCTCTGGTTCACAAACGGGGTCGGCACGGGCGAGGCGGGGATCCAATCGTTCGCGGGGCTCGATGATTGTGGCCTTCGCACCGGCCACGGCGGCCAGTACGCGCTCTTCGTGGAAGGCTACATGGCGATTGAAGACGATGCGGCGATCCCACTGCTGATTGACCGTGATCACAGCGTGCAGGATGTCTATGCCACCCTCGAATCGCCCGCTACCGGCGGCCCCGTGGAGATCGACATCACGCTGAATCAGAGCGTTTACTGCTCGCTCACTTTTGCGCAAGGCTCTCCGTACTCCAACAAGGTCTCGGGGGTGTTTCTGCCGCCCTTGCGAAGCGGCGAGCGGCTTGGCATCAACGTTCGCTCCGTGGAGCATTCGAGTGGAACCATCCCAGGGCGCGATCTTTCCGTACGGATCCGGCTGTAGACCGCCCACGTTCACCGGACTTTCGGAACATCCGTATCGAGGAATTGAACCATCATGGAAACCTTTCAGAAACTGCGTCCAGACCAGGATCTGCAAGTGTACTTCGAGCAGCCTTCCGCCATCGCCGCGCTGAGCGAAGCCACTGCAACCTCGTTCAAACTGACGGGCGAGTGGCGTCAGCAGAGCGACTGGTGCGTGGTGGAATGGACACGCGATAACCCAATTGATCATCCGCTCTGGCGGAACTTTCCGGATGGCGATCTCAGCGGCATCACTCTGCAATACGACGAGCAGCGCACGAATGCAATTCCGATGGATTCGACACTGTACCCGACCGTCGAGTGGGACCAACTGCGCGTGTGGACGGAGCATGACGGCGTTGCTTCGTTTCATCGCGTGAAATTGATGCCTCACGCACAGGTCCTGGACGGAGAGTACGTGCCGGCGGCATGCACGTTCACGCTTGCCGGCACGCCCGCCGCGGGCGACATCGTTGGCCTTTCCTGGCACACGGAACACCGAACCCATGAGGCATACGCGAATGAGACTGCGGCGACGATTGTGCAGGCGCTCGCCGATGGATTCAACACCTTTCCTGGAGGTATCGAGGCCACGGCGAACGGGAACACACTGGAACTGCGATATATCGGCTTTCCGTCCGCCCCGGGCTATCGCCACCCAGGCGCCAACGGCAATCGCGTCGGTGTTTACAGCTACGTGAAGGGAAGCGGCAGTCTGGCCTGGGATCAGCCATTTGCGGTGATGAGCGGTGGCGTTAGCCCGGTGCGCTGGCGCGTTACCCTCCCATTTGCGACCCTTACCGATATTGAGGGCCATCCGATCGATTGGCAACACGTTCGCAAGCTGCGATGGACATACGCCGCTCCCCTGAGTTACGCCGCCTTTGAGCGCCTGGAGTTCGCAATTAGCATCGAAAACTGGACCGTATCGGGAACCGGAACGGGGTACCGCTTTGCGGGCCCCGGAAGCCGCCGGATCGAGGATTCGGACGCCTCTCCGGAGTACGCTGGGGCATGGAACCACGCCAAGGGGAACTACTCCGGAGGCAGCATCCACTGGAGCAGCGAAGACAATGCGGGCATCACAATCCGCTACTTCCATCCAAGCCCGCATGAACTCTATGTGGGATCAAGAGCGCACGCCGCCGGGGGAGCGGTGAGCATTTCCTTGAATGGCGGCCCGCAGCAGAGCCAGCATTTCCATGTTGCCGGCGAGGACAATCTGGTCCGGAGATTCTTGTCGACAATGCCCGCCGGCAATCACGAAGTGCACATCGTGAAGGCTGCCGACAGCAGCACATTCTACTTTGACTTCCTGGAGATCGCGCAACCGGAGACCGTATTCCCTTCCCTGCCCGGCAATTCGCAATTGAGCCTTTCCACGGACTGGGACACTGACCATAGCCTTTCTATTCCTCCCGAGAGGACCGCCGCGCTCCTTCGCCGTCTCGGTTTCCACGGGCGTGTGAATCACTATGTGGGTGCGATGTGGTTCTATCAACTTCGCAACCAAGGGTACACTCATGCGGAAGCCGCGATCACATTTGAAGGAGAACCGGTATTCGGGGCCACCACCGAATTGCGTATTGGAAATCTGGACTACGGCCCCGCGTTCGACACCGTTTTCACACACCTCAACCGCGCCGGAGACAGCGCTCAATCCATCGCTCTGGCCTTTGCATTGAGGATCAACGACGGCTCCACCGCCGTCCGGGCGGAGGCCGATGGCGCAACACTTCGAATCCTCGCGCGACGCCTGGGAACCGAGGGCAATAAGATCACGGCATCGGCGACACCGTCATCCGGAAGTTTCCATGCGTCGGCTTCAAGCACTCATCTGGAAGGCGGTGCGGACGGCGTATGGCGAACCGACATCCATGCCACACCCAAGCTGAACCGAGCCATGCGGGATTGGCACCGCGCCTTCTTTGCCGCGCTGGCTCAGGAGGGTATTGACTGTGTCACCGCCTTCAGTACGGAACTGCGGCATGGCGACCGGAGCGTGAGCGAAGGAATCGCACAGCGCTACTGGGACCAGAGCGCGGTAGAACTCAATACGCCCGCCTTGCAAACCAATTTCTCAGCGACGAGCCTGGTCTTCTGGCGGGAAATCCACGTGGAAAGCGCGCAACTGATGTCGGAAGGGGGACTCGTCCCTTACCTGCAGTTGGGTGAAGTGCAGTATTGGTATTTTCCAAACTCCTCGGGCATGCCGTTCTACGATGAAGACGCCACCGCCGCTTTCCTCTCGCAATACGGACGCCCGATGGCGCGCATTGCCGATGAGTTTCAGGACCCGGCGGAGTTCCCCGATGAAATCCAGTTCCTGCGGGAGCGGCTGGGGAGCTTCTCGGAAGGCATCTTCAGTCACGTGAAGGCCGTTTACCCCGGCGCGCGTTTCGAGGTGCTCTATCCTCCCGATGTCAATGACAGCCCTATTGGAAAGGCTGTGAACTACCCCACGGGCGCGTGGTCAACCGCCAATCTCGACTGTCTGAAGACCGAGAGTTTCATCTTCACGCTGACATCGAACCTCAACAAGAGCAAAGAGACGATCGCGGTTTCCTCCCAGAAAGGCTTCCCGAATACGAAACGCGCCCACCTCGTCGGCATCGGCGACTATTCGAGCAGTTGGCGAAAGGAACTGGAGTTCGCGATGAGCGAATCTCTCGAATCCATCACGCTCTTCGCGCTCGATCAATTCTGTCTAATTGGATACCCGCCGTACAGCAAGCCGCGCCGCATGCGCATCGGCTTTCACGGTTAACGCCGCTGCCGGACGGCATTGCACTGGCTCTATTGCCGGCCTTCGAACAGATCCCGCCCCGCCGCCATCGCCCTCATCTTGCCATCGGCCACGCTGCGCTGCAGCATCCAGAAACCGCAATCCGGATGAATATAGGTGACGCGCCCCGCGCCCAAGACGCGCTGAGCGTTCTCAAGGCGGCGCGCAACCTCCTCGGCGCTCTCAATCCCGTTATCCTTGATATCGATAACACCCAGACCCACCGCAATTTCCGGCCGCAGATCTCGGAAAGCGTCCAGTTCGTCGTAGCCCCGCCGGGCGAACTCGAGCACCAGATGATCGGCGTGCAACTCGTTGAGGAAGGGCATCAGATTTTGATAGAGCCCCTGCTGCACGGATTGCCCGCCGTAGTTCCCAAAACAGATGTGTACCGCACGTTCGGAGCCCTTGGGAATTCCGCCAAGGACGTGATTGATCGCTTCCGCCGCCCATGGCCGGTCCTCCGGGTGCCCAACGATATTCGCTTCGTCCAGTTGCACGACGGCCGCGCCGATCCTGCTCAATTGCGCGCGCAGCACACCGGCTATTTCCATCGCCAGCGTGGCGCGGTCCTTGTAATGCCGGTCCGTGAGCACTTTGGTCAGCATGTGCGGGCCGGTGCACGTGAACTTCAGGGGCTGCCGGGTGAGGCCGCGTGTGAACTCATAGTCCGCCGGAAGGTTCAGCGTTCCCTCACCCAAGGCAGCCTCTACCACGCCCGCGGGAACGCTGCGATAGCGGAGTTGCTCATCTCCGCGAAACGCGTCGATATCGCTCAAAGAAAATTTCGTGTGAATGCCGCTCATCTGGCCTACGAAATAGTCGATCATCCCGTTGGTTTCCGGGTGGCTCGGGTCGAAACGGTTCAGCTCGCCATCGGCAACCACATCGATTCCCGCGAGTTCCTGCGTCTTGAGCACCACCGCGATCGCGTCGCGCAGCACGAGTTTGCTGGTATTTCCCACCAGCCATGAGGGTATCGGATAGCTTCCTACAACCGTTGTTTTCACCATGCCAAGATTGTAACCGCTTCGCCGCCGGGGAAGCTCTCGTAGAATAGTGAGTTGGCAAAACATCAGGTCACTGTGGTGATCCCCACTCTTTACGGGGGCGACAACCTTCGCGATACTCTCGACTCCCTTGCCGCGCAGTCCTTCAGGGATTTCGACGTCGTGGTCGTGGATAACAGCGGCACGCGTACCGCGGCCAACCACGCCACGGAGAGCCGCTTCGATTTGTCGATGATTTACATGGAAAGCAACGCGGGATTCGGTGGAGCCATCAATGAGGCGCTCAAGACAACGACGGCGCCCCTTGTGGCATTGCTGAACGACGACGCCCCCGCGCACCCGGATTGGCTGCGCGCCCTCGTGGACGACGCAACCACGTTCGCCGAATTCGGAATGTTTAGCTGCCAGATCCGCCTGGCTGGAACGGATTTGCTCGATTCAACCGGGATGCTACTGAGCCGGGACGGCAGCAGCATCCAGCGCTCCCATCGCCGTCCGTGGAGGAACGATGCGTCACCGGTTGCGTGCCTCATTCCGAGCGGCTGCGCGTCGCTCTATCGCCGCAAGGCGCTCAATGAAGTGACATTGCCCGGCACTCCCGGCCCCTTCGACGAAGACTTTCAGCTCTATTGCGAAGACACCGATCTCGGCCTTCGGCTCCTTTGGCAGGGCTGGCGTTGCCGCTACGTGGCCGAGGCGGTCGTTGAGCACCGTTACTCGCAAAGCGCCGGAGCCGCCTCGCCCCTGAAAGCGTTTCTGGTTGAGCGCAACCGCCTCTTCGTGGTGCTGAAGAATTTCCCCCTGACCGATGCCATTGCCGCCGTCTTTTTCGCGCCGCTCCGTTATCTGTTCCATCTTCGGGAAGCGCTTGCGGGCGAGGGCAAGACCGCCGCTTTCGCGCGTTCCAGCCGCGGCTGGCAGCTTCCATGGCTCGTGTTGAAAGCGCATCTGGCCGCGCTGCGCGCTCTGCCCCGTCTTCTTCGGCAGCGCGAACTGATCCTGACTTACACCCGAGTTTCGAAAGAGCGATTTCGCGAAGCGATCTATGCCCATCGCGCCACACTCGGCGAGGTTGCGAAACACTAGCCATGCAGAGTTCTACAGAAGAGCGCCAGGACATGACCGCGCCATCCGATTTGATGGTGCTTATTCCCGCATTCAACGAGGAGCGGTGTATCGCGGATGTGCTTGCGGAACTGTGGGCTGTCCTGCCGGGTTGCGCAACGGTCGTGGTGGACGATTGCTCTGCCGACGGCACGGTGGCCGAAGCGGAGCGCGTGGGCGCCCGAGTGCTTCGCCTGCCCCATCATCTTGGCCTCGGCGGCGCCGTGCAGGCCGGCTATAAACTCGCCTTCGAACTGGGCTACGAATACGTCATACGCATCGACGGAGACGGCCAGCACAACCCCAGAGACATCCACCGAATCTACACCGAACTCCGCGAGAGCAGCGTGGAGATGGTGATCGGAAGCCGCTTCATCACCAACGACGGTTATCAGACGACGTTCCTTCGCGGTCTCGTCATTCGCTTCTTTCGCCTGATGCTGCGCCCCATCCTGGGCAAGCCCGTGCATGACCCCACGTCCGGATTTGTGGGCGTGAACCGTTCCGCGCTGGGCGTCTTCAGCCGCGTGTTCCCGCTGGAGTATCCGGAAATCGAGGCGCTGGTCGTGCTGCAGCGCCGGGCCTTCCGCTTCCGGGAGATTCCCTGCGCGATGCGCCCGCGATTGCGCGGCACGAGCAGTATCACGCTGGTGCGTTCGCTCTACTTTCTGCTGCATGTGCTGCTGGGCGTGTTTGTGAATATCCTGAAATATGACGGCCGCCGAGGGACCCGCCGAGTTCCGGCCACTTCGGGAAAGGAAGGGACGCGCGAATGACTGCCACAGCCGGGTTTCTCATCGCCGTCAGCCTTGTGCTGATTCTGGCCGTCCTCATCGAGGTGCGCCGTGCCCACATTCGCGTCGAGTATTCCGTTAGCTGGCTCGCCGCCGGATTGGCCTTGTTCCTCGTTTCGGGCTTCCCCGGAGCGCTCTCCTTCCTTACTGGCTGGCTGCATCTGGAGCAGGAGCCGCTGACGCTCCTGTTGGTCGTAGGATGCATCTTTCTGTTCGTGCTTTTCCGGCTGTCCATCGTCGTCTCGTCGCTCAAGGACAATAACATCGCCCTGGCCCAGAGGGTAGCCATTCTGGAGTACCGAATCGCCGCGCGTCATGAAGAAGAACAAAGCGAATAGATCCGCGCCCCCCCCATCCGCACCTCCCGCGGACGGGCACGAGAGCAAACCAGATCGATCCCCGTGGCTCGCCTGGGCCGGGCTGCTGTGCCTTTCCGTGGCGCTCGCCTGGATCGCCTATTCGCCCGCCATCAACGGCGGCTATGTCTTCGACGACATCACCCTCACCTTCCGCTCCGACCCCAACTTCGCCGCGCGCAATGCCGCCTCGGTGGTGCGGGGTGTGCGCCCGTTGGTGGAACTCAGCCACTGGGCGGTTTACCAGATCGTTGACGGACACCCGTTCCTTCACCATCTGCTTTCCGTCCTCATCCACGCCGCCAGTGCGGTCCTGCTCGGCTACATCCTCTTGCGCCTGCTTACACTCATCGGAACGGAGCGCGCGCGGGCCCGATGGCTGGCCGCCTTGGGAGCCGGCATTTTTCTCCTGCATCCCGCAAATACGGAGGCGGTAGCCTACGTCACAAGCCGCTCCGAGGTGCTGAGCGTCTTCTTCTATCTCGCCGCGCTGGCTGTTTTCCTGAATCGATCGCAGCCGCCCATCTCCTGGGGCCGCGCGATCGCGGTGCTTGCGCTCTTCGTTTTGGCCCTGCTCAGCAAAGAGCATTCATTGACCCTGCCCATTGCGCTGGTCCTGCTCGATCTCTGGGTCTACCGCTTCTCCGCCGCCGATGTTCTGCGTTACGGGTGGAAGATCTACGGGCTGATGCTGGCGGGTGCGGCCGTTGGAGCGGCGCTCGTCATGCAAGTGCTCCAGGGCGCGGTCACCGCCGGTTTCGGCATGAAGGATCTTAGCTGGTGGGAATACCTGCTCACGCAGGGCCGCGCAATCGCATTGTATTTCCGCCTCTACCTTCTGCCGGTGGGGCAGAACGGAGATTACCTCTTCCCGGTCTCCCACACTCCTCTCGAATACGGCGCGATTTTCTACTGGGCGGCTATCGCGGCCGCCGCCATTGCCGCATTGGTTTACCGGAAGCGGACGCCGCTGATCTCACTGGGCTTCCTGCTGTTCCTCGTGCTCCTGATGCCAACGTCCTCGATCTTGCCGATTCAGGATGCCGCTGTGGAACGGCGCGTGTATCTCTCCTCTGTCGGGCTGCTGATCGCCACTGTCGGGTTGCTTCGCCGCATCGATCTCCCGCTAAGCACCTTTCGCTACGCCGGCATCGCGCTGCTGCTCGTGCTGATGGTGGGCACATACCAGCGAAGCGAGGTCTGGGCCTCTCACGATGCGTTCTGGAATGATGTGCTCCTGAAGAACCCAGAAAGCTGGCGCGCCAACGTGCAGGTGGGCCTAACCGCACTCGAAGAGGGCAGGTGCCAGGAAGCACTGGAGAAGTTTGAGAAAGCGCTTCCCAACGCGGCCGACAACTTCACCGCGGCACTGCACATGAACTACGCGCGCGCCCTCGATTGCGCCGGCCGCCCGCGGGAGGCCGAGAAGGAGTTTCGGGCATCCCTCGCCATTGAGAACCAGGCTGCAACCTGGACGCAGCTGGGCGTTTTCTACGCTCGCGGCCAGAGATCGGCGGAGGCGCTCGAAGCGTTCAACCAGGCCACGGCGCTGAACCCGTCCTTCCCGCTTGCCTACTCCAACCGCGGCAACCTGCATGCACGCCTTGGCGATTGCGCGGCGGCAGTGCCGGATTTTGAGAAGGCGCTTCAGTTAATGCCATCGAACTCCACCGCACAGCGCGGCCTGGCATACTGCCGCGAACACGAAAGGCGCTAGGGAATGCGGATTGGCATTAACGCGCTTTACCTGCTTCCAGGCGGTGTGGGCGGCACGGAAATTTACCTGCGCGAGTTGCTCGACTGGATGCCGCGAATCGCGCCGGAACATGAGTATTTCGTCATCGTCAACCGGGAATGTGAGAATGCTTCGTTCCCGGCGAGCCCCCGGCTGCGCATCGTGCGCACCGGAGTTCCCGCGGCATCGCGCCCCGCGCGTCTGCTGTATGAACAAGTGCTGATTCCGGCCCAGGCTCGCGCGCTGCGCCTCGACGTCCTTTTCAACCCCGGCTTCACTGCGCCCGCTCTTTGCGGTTGCCCGTGCGTCACCACATTCCACGATCTGCAACACAAGCGTCATCCAGAATACTTCCGCCCGCTCGATCTGCCCGCCTGGAACCTGTTTCTGGGCCTCTCCGCCCGCCGCTCCCAGCGCATTCTCGCTGTCTCGCAAGCCACGGCGAACGACTTTCGGCGCTTCTACCCCGCTTCGAAAGCACCCATCGACGTCACCCCTCTCGGCGCGCGCGATGCGTATTTTTCCCTGCGGCCGCCGGGCCATCCCGTGGACGACTATCTGCTCTGTGTTTCCACGCTGCATCCGCACAAGAATCACGAACGCCTCGTGCGGGCATTCGCAAAATGGCGGCGCGAGAGCGGCTCCACCACAAGGCTGGTACTGGCTGGGATGAGAGGATTTGCGTCAGCGGCTGTGGAGCGAACGATTGCCGAGTGCCAGGCGGCGAGCTTTGTCGCCGTCACAGGCTGGATCAGCGACGACGCATTGCTGGCGCTTTATCGGGATGCAAGTGCTTTTCTCTTTCCCTCGCTGTTCGAGGGGTTCGGGATCCCGGTAATCGAGGCGCTCGCGTGCGGAATCCCCAGCGCCGTGTCGGCGGTGGAACCGATGCGATCTCATTCCAGGGATGCGGCATTGCTCTTTGATCCGCTCAGCGAGGATGCGATCGCGGATGCGATCCATCGCATTCTCACCGACACCGCTCTGCGAGCGCGGCTCACCGAAGCGGGTCCGCGCCGGGCGGAGGGTTTTCGCTGGAAGTGGACCGCACAACTCACCATCGAGAGCCTGACCGCCGCCGCAATCTAGCGGAGCAGGTCTTCGAGTTGCACTTTCCCCTCGGTCTTCGCATCGCGATACTTCACAATGATGGGCGCGGCCACGCTCAGCCCCCAATCCTTCCCTGGGCCTTTCGTGATCGCGCGGCTGCCCGGCACCACCACGGCATCCTCAGGAATCACCAGCGGTTGCCCGTTCTCCGCGCGAAGAATGCGTTCGTTCACCAGGTCAAAAACGGGCGTGGATTGATTCAGGAAGACTCCCGTCGCCAGCACGGCTCTCTTCTTGACGACCGTGCCTTCGTAGACGCCGCAATTGCCGCCCACCATCACCTCGTCTTCCACGATCACGGGCATCGCGCCCACCGGCTCCAGCACGCCTCCAATTTGGGCGGCGGCCGAGATATGGCAGCGCTCCCCCACCTGCGCGCAGCTCCCCACCAGCGCGTGAGAATCCACCATCGTACCCGCGCCCACGTATGCGCCCACATTGATGTACATCGGAGGCATACAGGTAACGGTGCGAGCGACGAAGCTGCCATCGCGGATGCTCGATCCGCCGGGAACGATGCGGACGCCATCGCTCACATCGAACTGCTTCACTGGGTAAGTGGCCCGGTCAAACCAGGGCTGCTTCCGGTGATCCGCGGACATATCTACGAGTGACCCCATCCGGAAGCCGAGCAGAATCCCCTTCTTTACCCAGGCATTCACGCGCCAGCCAGTGGGCGAATCCGCGTCCGGCTCCGCCGCGCGGATCTCACCGGCATTGAGCAGCGCCTTGAAGCGGCGGAACAGATCCATATCCGCTGGGCTGTAGGTGACGGGCGGCGCGGCAAAGAGCGCCTCGATCAGGCTGGCAATTTCCATCGTCGGCATCTAGAGCAACCCCACCGTTTCCAGGACCCCGCGAATGCGGGAGGCCTTGCTCGAATCCGTGGCCACCAGAGGCAGCCGCCATACCGGCTGCAAGAGGTTCATAAAGGCCATCGCCGTCTTCACCGGAACGGGATTCGAATCAATGAAATTCACTTCCATCAGCGGCAGATACTTCGCAAAAATCGTGCGCGCCTCACTCCAGTTCCCGTCGAGAGCCAGTTGCGTGAGCTGCGCCATTTCCGCGGGAATCTCGTTGCTGGCGACGCTGATCACGCCACGCCCGCCCAACGCGGTTAGCGGAATCGTTACGACATCGTCGCCGCCAAAAACTGCGAAGTCGTCCGGCAACGTGGCACAAATCTTCGCCATCTGCGCGATGTTGCCCGAAGCTTCTTTCACCCCGGCGATATTGGGCACTTCCGCCAGGCGCAACAGCGTTTCCGGTTCCACGTTCACGCCGGTCCGCCCCGCTACGCTATAGACCACCACGGGCAGCGCCGTCGCGCCTGCAATCTCCTTGTAGTGCGCGATCAGCCCCTGCTGCGACGGCCTGTTGTAGTAGGGCGTCACAGAGAGAATGGCGTCCACGCCGATGGCTTCCACCTCGCGCAAGCGCCGCACGACTTCCGTCGTATTGTTGCCCCCTACCCCGGCCATCACCGGTGTCCGCCCCGCAGCCACGCGCTTCGCCGCGCGGATCACTTCCAATTGCTCCTCGAAAGAAAGCGTTACGCTCTCGCCGGTGGTGCCGCATGGAACCAGAAAGTGAATTCCCCGCTCCACCTGCCGCGCCGTCAGTTTCTCGAAGGCATCCAGGTCAACCGAACGGTCTTCTCGAAACGGCGTCACCAGCGCCGTTCCGCACCCTTGAATCGTGGTCCTCATTCCGCGCTCTCCCTTCTCCCGCGCACCAATCCCGCATCTCCGAACAGCACCTCAGCGAAGCTATGAACGCCTTCATGCTCCAACAGCCAGCGGGCCGCGTGCAAGGCGCCCCTCGCAAAGCCTTCCCGGTTGCGCGCCACATGCCGAAGCTCAATGGTGTCGGCCGCGGAATCGAAACCGATAACATGCGTTCCCGGCACTTTGCCGGCCCTCGACGAACTCACATCCACCGGCAACTTGTACGCCGATTGGCGCATGGCCTCCACCAGTGACTTTAGCGTGCCCGAAGGTGCATCCTTCTTCTGGTCGTGATGCATCTCCCAGGCCCAGGCGCCATACTCCTCCCGCTCCGCGAACAGCGCCGCCGCGTCCGCCACAATCCGCTCAAACAGGTTCACACCGATCGAAAAATTGGGAGCGTAAACAAAGCGCCCGCCTCTCGATTGAAAGAGTTCGGCCACCGCGGGCAATTCGCCATACCAGCCTGTGGTGCCGCACACCGTGGGGATTCCCAATTCAGCCAGCCGCCGCAGGTTTCCCAGGACGGCATCCGGCGCGGTGAATTCAATCGCCGCATCCACACCGGCAAAAGCCTCCGAAGTCATCCCCGCCCCATCCGCATTGTTGAACTCATCGAGTCGAAGCACGACCTCGGCCTTGTACTCGGCGGCAAGCGATTCAATGACGCGGCCCATCTTGCCGTAGCCCACCAGGGCCAGACGCATCATGCGAACACCTCCGGATCGAGTTCCCGAAAGAACTCGTCATGCAGCCCGCGAATGGTCCGCTCGAGATCCGGTTCCGGCACAACCACGCTCAGGTTGAGCAGCGACGCCCCTTGGGAAATCATGCGCACGTTCACTTCCCGCAGCGCGGAGAGGGCTCTCGCCGAAACGCCAGGAGTGTAGCGCAGATTATCGCCGACAATCGCCACGATGGCCTGCGCGCCTTCGGAAGAAACGGTCGAGAACCTTTCGAGTTCCTCGAGAATCTGCGGGAAGCGATGGGTGTTGTCGATCGTGAGTGAGACGCTCACCTCGGATGTGCACACCACATCCACCGGCGTTTCGTTCCGGTCGAAAACTTCGAAAATGCGGCGCAGGAAGCCATAGGCCATCAGCATCCGCGACGAATGGATGTTCATCACCGTGATGCCGCGCTTGCAGGCGATCGCCTTCACCGGATTTCTGCAGGGCACGGCATCCTTTACAATCCGCGTCCCTTCCTCGTCCGGCTTGCGGGAGTTCAGTACCCGCACGGGAATCGACTTCTGAATCGCGGGCAGCAACGTGGCGGGATGCAGCACCTTCGCCCCGAAGTAAGCCAGTTCCGCCGCCTCGGCATAGCTGATGGTGCGGATGAGGCGCACCTGATCGAACACTCGCGGATCAGTCGTGAGAACGCCATCCACATCGGTCCAGATCTGGATCTCGTCCGCATCCAAACCGGCTCCGAAGATGGAGGCGGAATAGTCCGAACCTCCGCGCCCCAGAGTCGTCGTGACTCCTTCTTCCGTAGCGCCGATGAAGCCGCCCAGCACCGGCAGGATCTCATCGAGCACGATCGCCTTCACGGCCGCCAGACGCTGGTAGGTTGCCGGCAAATGCGGCTGCGCCTGGGTGTGGCGATCGTCGGTAACCAGCACGGTGCGCGAATCCACCGCCTGCGCGGGCACACCGGCTTCTTCCATCGCCAGCGCCATCATCCGGCTCGAAAGCCGTTCGCCGTAGCTGGCCACGGTATCCGCGGTGCGCGTGGTCAATTCGCCCAGCACACTCACGCCCCGCAGCACTTCGAGCAGTTCCGCGATGTGCCGCTCAACGTCTGTGTGGGCGCGCTCGCGGCGGTCGCCGCTCAGCACGCCGTCCGCGAGGTTCCGGTGATAGGCGCCGATCTCGCCCACCGACGTTTCCATCTCCGCGCGCTTGCCGCTTCGCGCCAGTTGCGCCGCATGCAGCAGCCGGTTGGTGGTGGAGCCATGCGCGGAAACCACCAGCACCGGATGCTCCTCTTTCCGGCTGGTGACGATTCCGCAAACACGGCGAATCGCTTCGGGAGATTCGAGCGAACTCCCTCCAAACTTCATCACGATCATCGCTGCACGTACCCCTCTTCGAGCAGCAACTCCGCATTGAGAATCGCCGCTCCCGCCGCGCCGCGAATGGTATTGTGCACCAGCGCCGTGAACTTGTAGTCGAACACGCTGCACTCGCGAACCCGGCCCACCGTCACCGTCATCCCGTTGCCCGCCAAGGCATCTCGGCGCGTCTGCGGCCGGTCCGGCGCGTCGGTCACCGCCAGCGGCCGCTTTGGCGCAAACGGAAGGTTCAGTTCCTGCGGACGGCCGGAAAAGTTGGCCATTGCTGCCTTCAGCCCATCGACGCCGGGCTTGGTCTCCAGTTCCACGCTGACCACCACCGTGTGACCATCAATTGCCGGAACGCGGTTGCAGTGGGCGCTCACCTTCGCCGACAGCGGCGCGATCCGCTCAGAATCGAAGTTGCCGAGGATCTTCTGCGTCTCGGACTGCATCTTCTCTTCCTCACCGCCGATGTAGGGCACGACGTTGCCGAGGATATCCATCGAGGGAACTCCAGGGTATCCCGCGCCCGACACGGCTTGCATCGTGGCAACCACCACTTTGCGGATGCCAAATTGGCGCAGAGGCGCAAGCGCCATCACAAGGCCAATCGTGGAACAGTTCGGGTTGGTGACGATGCCGCCCGTCCAGCCGCGCAACCGCTGCTGCGTGGGGAGAACACGCAAGTGATCCGCGTTGATCTCCGCCACCAGGAGAGGGACATCCCGATCCATGCGGTGATTGCGTGAATTCGAAATCACCCAGTGGCCCGCCTTCGCGAATGCCTGCTCAATCTCGGTGGCGACGGCGGCGTCAGTGGCGGAAAACACGATCGGGGGTGCGTTGCCCGGCATGCATTCATGCACCGGCAAATCGGCAACGCCCGCCGGCATCTCACCATCCAGGCGCCAGTTCGTCGCGTCCTTGTATCGCTTCCCGGCCGAGCGGTCGCTCGCACCGAGCCAGGTTAGCCGGAACCAGGGATGGTTTTCGAGGAGACGGACAAACTGCTGGCCCACCATCCCCGTGGCGCCCAGCACTCCTACATCAATTCGCTTTTCCATGACATTACTTCCAATTTATTGAACTCGCCGGATCTGCTTTCCATCGCCCGCGCCGGCGGCACGAACGCGCTTGGTATGGGTTCCACTCAAGCGCCGGGTTCCCCGCTGGCAAGCAACTGCCGCACCATCTTGGCGTAGAGTTCCGGGGCTTCCAGAAGCTCTTTCTTCGGGATCCGTTCCTCCTTGGTGTGTGCCACCAGGATGGAACCCGGGCCGATCAGGTATGGCTTGCCCCACGCTCCGCCGAAGGCCGGGATATCGGTCGTATAGGAAACGACCGTGGTCTTAAAGCCCGGGAGTTTTTCAAGATGCACGGCCGGGATGCAGAGCACCTCTTCGATTTCCACCTGGAAGCGCATGGCTTCCTGAATCGCGCGGCGCACGGCGGCACCGTCATCGACGAGCCTCACGAAGATCTCCGCCTCCGCTTCGTCGGGGATGACGTTCGGCGCGCGCCCGCCGCGAATTACCCCGATATTGGTGGTGGACGACCCCAGAATCGGGTCCGTCGGGTACTCCATCCCGCGCAGCCGCTGAAGCGCATTGAGCAGCTTGATAATCGCGGACTCCCCATACTCCGGATACGCGGAGTGCGCCATGCGGCCCTTGGCGCGCAGCACAAAGCGGTATGCGCCTTTCGAGCCCAGGGCCAGCTTATTCTCGGTAGGCTCGCCGTTAATCAGAAAGCGGCTGCCGCGAGGGTTCCGCGCGGCGTGCAGCGCACCCGCGCTGTTGCGCTCTTCCCCCACCACGAACAGCAGCGCGAAA
This sequence comes from Bryobacterales bacterium, assembly GCA_039812845.1. Lineage (GTDB taxonomy): Bacteria > Acidobacteriota > Terriglobia > Bryobacterales > Bryobacteraceae > JACTMJ01. The sequence continues at coordinate 22,018 of JBDIBK010000006.1, read as the reverse complement.
TTCCTCAGGTTCTCTTTGAGCAGCAGACCGACGGCGGAACACATCGCCGCGATCAGGCCCTTGACATCGCATGCGCCGCGCCCGTAAATGTGATTGTCGTCCTCGCTCGACGGAATGAACGGCGGCACCGTATCGAGGTGGGTGGAGAGCGTCACGATGGGTTCTCCCCAGGTGACGAAGATGTTGAAGCGTTCCGGGTCCGCGCTCACGTCCATTCGCTCAATGCTGCCGCCCGTCTGGCGAGCAAACTCTTCGAGGTATCCGAGCAGAAAATGGCCGATCTCCCGTTCATTGGGTGTGATGGATTCAATATCCACCAAGCGACGCGTAAATTCGAATAGATGCATGGTGCTCGAACGGGGAAAAGAGCATGCGGGAGGGCGCGGGGTAAGAGTGCTTTCACTCTGTCACGGCACGGCCCGATAGCGCTCCACCCCGAGTCCTTTCGGTTCCTCGACAAGGTGACAGTGGCCGGGATTTAGCCCGGTTCACCAACGATTCGCCCATCTCCAGGGAAAACCGCTTCGGCGGAAAGCATCTGCTCCGGCCCCATTGGGTGGCTCCAGCCCCTTTTCGCGACGCACCATGGAGATTGGCTCCCGAACCGGATTCGGGTTGCGTCGGCGTACTCTTGGCTGCCGCGCCTCTACCAGCGTTCTCCTTCACCATAGCGAATGGCGCTTGAGAACGTCAAACAAACACGCGGGCAGCGCAAAAATTCGCCAGATTCTTCGGGCCGGAACCTCTCGAGGGAGATGGGCCTTGCTCTTAAGCAACCAAAAATCTCCTTTGTTTTCTTTGCTAAGCAGGACTCCTTTTACTATATTAAGAAGTATTGATTGAAAAACAGACAAAAAGATCGGAAACTGGAACGTGAAGTCCTATTTCTGATCCGAAGGTGAGCGAACAGCAATGTCGATGCAAGACAAGATCGCCGAACTGGTATCGAAGCGGGAACAACTCCGGATGGGTGGGGGGAAGGCTCGAATTGAAAAGCAGCACGAAGCGGGGAAGCTGAGCGCCCGCGAACGGGTGGAATTGCTGGTGGACCCCGACACATTTCAGGAGACCGGACTCTTCGCCCAGCACCGGGCGACATTCTTTGGGATGGAGGGTAAAGAACTCCCGGCCGACGGCGTTGTTACGGGGTCCGCGTCCGTCGATGGACGGTTGATTCACCTGGCCAGCCAGGATTTCACCGTGAGCGGGGGTTCCGCGGGCGAGGTGCACTCCGACAAGATCGTACAAATGATGGAATCCTCCATGCACACCGGCACACCGTTTGTGTTCATTAACGATTCGGGGGGGGCTCGCATTCAGGAAGGCATCGACAGCCTCTCCGGCTATGGCCGGGTCTTCTACAACAATGTGCGGCTCTCTGGCGTGGTCCCGCAGATTTCGCTGATTTGCGGGCCCTGCGCGGGCGGAGCGGCATACAGCCCCGCACTCACGGATTTCATCATCCAGGCGAAGTACGCCAACATGTTCATCACCGGCCCGTCGGTAGTGAAGCAGGTTACCGGCGAGGTGGTGACGGCGGAGCAGTTGGGCGGGCCGGGCGCGCAGATGGGGCAATCGGGCGTAGTCCACTTCGTCGCTGAAGACGATGACCACGCAACCCAGATTTGCCGCAGGCTCCTTAGTTTCCTGCCTTCCAACAACATGGAAGACCCCCCTCGCTTGCAGCACTCGGGCGAAGTGATCCCCGATGAATCGCTCAACTCGATCGTCCCCGAGGAAGCCAAAGTGCCCTATGACATGCGCGAAATCATCCTGCGCGTTGTGGACGACCAGGACTTTATGGAAGTGCAATCCGAGTACGCGAAGAATATCGTCGTCGGCTTTGCCAGGGTGCTGGGCCGACCGATCGGCGTGATCGGAAACCAGCCTGCGGTGCTGGCCGGCTCACTCGATATCAACGCGTCGGACAAATCCGCGCGCTTCATCCGCTTCTGCAATGCGTTCAACATTCCTCTTGTGACCTTTGTGGACGTGCCCGGTTTTCTGCCCGGCGTCGCGCAGGAATATGGCGGCATCATCCGGCATGGCGCGAAGATGCTGTTCGCATACTCGGCGGCCACCGTGCCCAAGATCACAATCATCCTGCGCAAGGCGTATGGAGGCGCATACCTCGCCATGTGCGGCAAAGATCTGGGGGCGGACCGTTCCTTTGCCTGGCCGTCGGCGGAAATCGCCGTGATGGGCGCGGAGGGGGCGGCCGACGTCGTTTTCCGCAAGGAGATTGACTCCGCTTCCGACAAGGCGGCAAAACGCAAGGAACTGATTGAGGAGTACCGCAGCACCTTCGCGAACCCATACGTGGCGGCCGGACGCCGGCTGGTGGACGACGTGATTGAACCGGCGGAGACACGGCGCTATCTGGCGATGAGCCTGGAAGCGTTGCACACGAAACGCGAACTGCGCCCTCCCAAGAAGCACGGGCTAATCCCGCTCTAGAGATGGGGTGCCTCTTTTGCGCACACGGCCACACAGTTGTCTCGTGCGCGGCATCGGAAAGACCAAATCGGATATCGGAGTGAAGTATGTCCCAGATTGATGATGCATTTGACCGGGCACTGCTGGATGTGCCGGGATTTCTGTTTGTGGATCATGTGGCGATTTCGGTGCCACGCGGCCAGCTCGACGCGCAGGTGAGCGCGTACAAGATGCTCGGCTTCCGCGAACTGCATCGCGAAGAAGTCTACGGAGGCGATCAGGTACGCGAATCCCTGCTGCAGATTGGCGACAGCCAGAACCTCATTCAGCTCCTGGAGCCGCTTACCGACGATTCTCCGGTTCAAAAGGGAATCGACAAAGCGGGCGGCCGCGGAGGAATGGCTCACGTCGCCTTTCGCGTGAAGAGTGCGCAGGCTGCCTTCGACTATCTGAAAGCGAACGGCTTCCGCATTATCGACGCCGCGCCGCGGCCGGGTTCACGCGGCACCACCGTCTTCTTCCTGCATCCAAGATCGCGCGAAGAGAATCCGTTCGGCGTCTTGTTCGAATGCGTGGAAGATCCGGCTGAGGCCGCAAGCTGACTCCCATTGCGGATGAGTGGAAAGCCAAGGAAAGCGAGCGTACACGATGAGCGATCTGAAGATCATGGACCTGAATTTGCGCGACGACTTCGCGCCCGTTTCCGACGAAGCCTGGCGGGCCGCCGTGGATGCCGACCTGAAGGGCGCGGATTTTGACCGAAAACTCTTGTGGCGCACTTATGAAGGTATCTCCGTGCAGCCCTACTACCGCGAGGGCGCGCTCAAGGATCTGGCGTATCTGGAATCGGTACCGGGCCAGGCGCCGTGGCTTCGCGGGCGCACGGCGGACAGCAATTCCTGGACGATTCTGCAGCAGATCCTGAATCCAGATGCGGGGGCCGCGAACCGCGCGGCTCGGCAGGCACTCGACGGCGGCGCAGGCGGCGTGTGCTTCTTCTCGGAGGCAACGGCGTCGGGGGTGCGGGGCGTGAACCTGCAAACGCTCGCCCAGATGCGCACGCTCCTCCGAGACCTCCCGCTTTACAGTGCCGGCTTCCACTTCCGCGCGGGAGCAAACGCCCTCCCCGTCCTGGCGAACTTCCTGGCCGCTCTGCATGCGAGCAAAGCCGACCCTCAAGAGATCCATGGGTCTCTGGATTATGACCCCTTAAGCATTCTGGCCACACAGGGCGAGATTTCCGGATCGCGCGAAGAGCTATTCTTCGAAACGGCAAGCGTGCTCGAAACGGTGCGAACGGCGATGCCGGGCTTCCGGGCGCTCTCCATCCAGGCCGCTGCCCTGCTCGAGGCCGGGGGCAGCGCTGTGCAGGAGATTGCCTTCACGCTGGCGGCGATCGCCGAGTATCTGGATGGCCTGCGAGTCCGCGGGCAGGCGCCCGCACAGGTTCTGCCTCAGTTGCAGATCACCTTCGCGATTGGCTCCACCTACTTTATGGAGATCGCGAAACTTCGCGCCGCAAGAATGCTGGTGGGCCGAGTCGCCCAGGCCTTCCTCGACGAAGGCGAGGCCGCGCCCCATGTCTGCATCCTGGCCCGGACCGCCAGTTTCAACAAATCCATTTACGACCCCCACACCAACCTGCTGCGGGCCACGACGGAGGCGATGGCGGCAGCGATTGGAGGAGCGGATTCCATCCTCGTCTCCCCCTTTGACGAAACCTTTCGCGCACCGGACGACCAAAGCCTGCGTCTGTCCCGAAATGTCCAACTGCTGTTGAAGCACGAAGCATATCTTGACAAGGTCGTGGATCCCGCGGCGGGTTCCTATCTTTTTGAGACGCTCACGGACTCTCTCGCCGCAGCGGCCTGGGAGCTTTTCCAGCGGGTGGAAGGCATGGGCGGGTACCTCGCGGCCGCGTCCAACGGCTTCCTGAAAGAGGAGATTGACCGTGTGGCGGACTCCAGAAAACAGGCTGTGGCCAGCCGCAAGCAGGTGCTGCTCGGCGTGAACCAGTACCCGAACATCCAGGAAAAAGCGCTTTCCAATCTGGACCGCGAATCCCTTGTAAGTGACTACCTTCCTCACGAGAAGCCGTTCCATCTCGCGCAGGATTCGATTCTCGATTCGCTCGTCTCCGCCTTTGAATCGGGCAGTGTGCTGAACGATGCGCTCTCGGCGCTGTCTCGGCGCGACCGCCTGATTGCCCAGCCCATCGCCGTAGCCCGAGTGGCCGAACCCTTTGAGCGCATCCGCTTATTGACGGAAACGTTCGGCCAGAAGGCGGGCTCGGTTCCCACGGTCTTCCTGCTCAAGATGGGCAATGTCGCGATGCGCCAGGCGCGTGCGGCATTCGTGACAAACTTCTTCGGCTGCGCGGGCTTCGACATCCGCGACAATCTGGGCTTTGCTTCGTTGGACGAAGCGGTGGCCGCGGCGGCTGCGGCGAAGAGTGACATCGCCGTGCTTTGCAGCTCCGACGACGAATATGTGGAGTTGGCCCGAGAGGCCTGCCCCAAGCTGCGGATGGCGCTCCCCCAGGTGAAGATCGTCGTGGCCGGCTTCCCCAAGGAAGGTATCGAGGCGCTCAAAGAACTCGGCGTGGACGATTTCGTCCACGTGCGGACACCGGCCCAAGAAGCGCTCGCCAACTGGCAGGCGCAGCTCGGCATGAACGAAGCCGCGACGGAAAGCGGACTTCAAGCCTAAAGGGAGAATGGATATGAAACCCGATTTCACGAAGATGGACTACCATCCAAACCCGGCATCCCCGGCTCCCGCCACAACGGAACGAGGCAAGGTTTGGGAAACGCCGGAGCAGATCCCGGTGAAGCCTTATTACTCGCGTGAAGACCTGGAAGGCATGGAGCATCTCTCCTACGCGGCGGGGCTGCCGCCCTATCTGCGCGGCCCCTATTCGACGATGTATGCCATGCGACCGTGGACGGTGCGGCAGTACGCGGGCTTCTCCACCGCCGAGGAATCGAATGCGTTTTACCGCCGCAACCTGGCGGCTGGGCAGAAGGGCCTCTCCGTCGCGTTCGATCTCGCCACGCACCGCGGCTACGATTCCGACCACCCCCGCGTTAAAGGCGATGTGGGCAAGGCCGGCGTCGCCATTGATTCGGTGGAAGACATGAAGGTGCTCTTCGACCAGATCCCGCTCGGCGAGATGTCGGTTTCCATGACGATGAACGGCGCCGTCATTCCCGTGATGGCCTTTTACATTGTCGCCGCCGAGGAGCAGGGGGTTCCCCTCGGCAAGCTCACCGGCACCATCCAGAACGACATCCTCAAAGAGTTCATGGTGCGGAACACCTACATTTATCCGCCCGCACCTTCCATGCGGATCATCGCCGATATCTTCCGCTATACGGCGGAGAACATGCCGCGCTTCAACTCGATTTCCATCAGCGGTTATCACATCCAGGAAGCGGGCGCGACGGCGGACCTGGAACTCGCGTACACGCTGGCCGACGGTCTTGAATACTTGCGGACCGGTGTGGCGGCGGGCCTCACCGTAGACGAGTTCGCGCCGCGAATCTCCTTCTTCTGGGACATCGGCATGAACCACTTCATGGAGATTGCCAAGCTGCGCGCGGGCCGTCTCCTTTGGTCGAAGATCGTCAAGAGTTTCGGACCGAAGAACGAAAAATCGATGGCGCTGCGCACGCACTCACAGACCAGCGGCTGGAGCCTCACCGAGCAAGATCCGTTCAACAACGTGGCACGCACCTGCATCGAAGCGATGGCGGCGGCTCTTGGCCACACCCAGTCGCTGCACACGAACGCGCTCGATGAAGCAATCGCCCTGCCAACGGACTTCTCCGCGCGCATTGCCCGCAACACGCAACTTTACCTGCAGGAGGAAACTGGCATCACTCACGTGGTGGACCCCTGGGGCGGATCCTACTATGTGGAGAGCCTCACCCATGAGCTTGCCGCCCGCGCCTGGAAGCTCATTCAGGAAGTGGAAGAACTCGGCGGGATGGCAAAAGCCATCGAAACGGGACTCCCCAAAATGCGCATCGAAGAAGCGGCCGCCCGCAAGCAGGCGCGCATTGATGCCGGCACCGATGTGATCGTGGGTGTGAACCGCTATCGCCTCGCGAAGGAGGCTCCCCTCGACGTGCTGGAAGTGGACAACACCGCGGTACGCTTGTCTCAGATAGACCGCCTCAACAAGCTGAAGGCGGAACGCGACGCCGGGGCTGCGAAGGCCGCCCTGGAAGCCATCACGGCGTGCGCACGCACAGGTGAGGGGAACCTGCTGGCCCTCTCCGTGGATGCCGCGCGCAAGCGGGCGACTTTGGGCGAAATTTCCGATGCCATGGAAGCTGTCTTCGGGAGGTACAAGGCCGTGGTCCGATCCATTTCTGGAGTCTATGCCGCGGAATCCCAGCACGACGCGGCGTTTGCGAAAGCACGGGCTCTCGCCGCCGAGTTTGCCGCCGTGGAAGGCCGCCGGCCCCGGATCATGGTGGCCAAGATGGGGCAGGACGGGCATGATCGCGGCGCGAAAGTGATTTCCACCGCGTTTGCCGACCTCGGCTTCGACGTGGACATCGGCGCGCTCTTCCAGACTCCCGCCGAGGTGGCCCGGCACGCCGTCGAAAACGACATTCACGTGCTCGGGGTATCCACCCTCGCGGCTGGGCACAAGACACTGGTGCCGGAGGTGATTGGCGAACTAGCCAAGCTCGGCCGAGAGGACATCATGGTTGTGGTTGGCGGCGTAATTCCCCACCAGGATTACGATTTCCTCTATCAGGCCGGGGCGATCGCAATCTTCGGGCCAGGCACCGTGATTCCCCTGGCCGCGCGGCAGATCCTGGAGATCCTGCTCGCGAGCCGCCAGTCTTCGACTGCCGAAGCGGCGGGATAGGCTGGCTGCAAGCCTCATCAGGCGCGGCCTCGGAAGCCGCGCCGAACAGCGGCAAGAAGTGCCCGGAGCCAACACCGGGATTCCACACGAAAGGAGACGCTGCATCTTGGATCCGGAACACAGTGCGCTCTCCGTGCAACCGGGGGTCGATGCGCCCCCCTCCGTCTCGCCTTCACAGGCTTTGCGCTTTCGCCAGATGCGGCGGCGGGATCCGGCGCCCGAAGAGTTCGTTGCGCGCATCCTCGAAGGCGACCGGGCGATGCTGAGCCGGGCGATTACTCTCGTTGAGAGCCGTCTGCCCCGGCATCAGGATGCGGCCCAGCGCATCATCGAGGGCTGCCTCCCCCACCGCGGAGAGTCCTTGCGCGTCGGCATCACGGGCGTTCCCGGCGTGGGCAAGAGCACATTCATTGAAGCGCTGGGGATGCACCTGATTGAAGATCGCGCGCAGAAGGTGGCGGTGCTCGCGGTGGACCCCAGCAGCCAGGTCTCCGGCGGCAGCATCCTGGGCGACAAAACCAGAATGGAGCGCCTCGCCGCGAATGAGGGGGCCTTCATCCGGCCATCGCCATCGAGCGGCAGCCTCGGCGGAGTTGCGCGGCGCACCAGGGAGACAGTGATCCTTTGCGAAGCGGCCGGATATCGCAATGTGCTGATTGAAACCGTGGGTGTCGGCCAATCGGAGATCGCCGTCGCTTCCATGGTGGATTTCTTCCTGCTGCTGATGCTGGCCGGCGCGGGCGACGAACTGCAAGGCATCAAGCGAGGCATCATCGAGATGGCCGACATGATGGCGATCAACAAGGCGGATGGAAGCAATCTGCCCCGCGCCCGCGCCGCGCAGGCCGAGTACCGCGCGGCGCTGCGGCTGTTCCCGCCCAGCGCCTCCGGCTGGAAGCCGCGCGTGCTCACCTGTTCGGCTCAGGAGAACACGGGAATCGCGGAGATCTGGGACGGAGTTCTTGAGTATCACCGTCTCACCTCCCGCAACGGTTACTTCGCCGAACGCCGCCGGGTTCAACTCGTGGATTGGCTGGAAGCGGCGGTGGAGACGGGCATCGCCGACGCCTACCAGCAGAACGGCGAGGTTGCCGCACACCACGCGGCACTGCTGAACGAGGTCTTAGAGGGGAGGATCTCCCCATCGAAAGCCGCGGCGGCACTGGTTGAATTGTTTCTGGGCAAGCTCCCCCGGCCGGAGCCGCAACCCGTCTCGGACGGGGACGGCACGCCGTGATCTTTTAATTACGATAGCGAGGAACCAATGGGTGACCAATACGCACGCATGACCGCAAACGAAGCGGCCGCGCTCATCAAGAATGGAGACAACCTGGGATGCAGCGGCTTTACGCCATCCGGCTCTCCGAAAGCAATACCGATGGCGCTCGCTGAGCGCGCGGTGATTGACCATCTCCACGACCGCCCTTTCAAGGTGGGTCTGCTGACCGGCGCCTCCACGGGCGCGTGGCTCGACGGCGCTCTGGCCAAGGCCGACGCGATCAGTTTCCGCACGCCCTATCAGACCAACGACGAACTGCGCCGGCGCATCAACGATGGCACCTGCCGCTTTGTCGATATGCACCTTTCCCTGCTCCCGCAGTTTGTGCGCTACGGCTTTCTTGGCAATATCGACTTCGCAATCGTGGAAGCGGCCGACGTCACCGCCAATGGCGAAATTGTGCTCACGTCGGCTGTTGGCGCGGCGCCCACTTTCTGTGCAAAAGCCGACAAGATTCTCATTGAACTGAACCGCTTTCATCCGGTCGAACTCCGCGGCATTCACGACATCTTCGAACCAAAGAGTCCGCCGCACCGGCGGGAGTTGCCAATCTACAAGGCCTCCGACCGCATCGGCTCTCCCACCATCCAGGTGGACCCGAAGAAGATTGTCGGCGTTGTCGAAACCAACATCGAAGACGACGCGCGGCCGCTTGCTCCCGCGGGAGAATTGCATCAGAAGATCGGGCAGAATGTGGCCGAATTTCTTGCGAACGAAATGAAGGTGGGGCGCATCCCTCCCGGATTTTTGCCCCTTCAATCCGGTGTCGGCGAAACCGCCAACGGCATCCTCGGCGCGGTGGGCACTCACCCGGAGATCCCGCCCTTTGAGATGTATACCGAGGTGCTGCAGGATAGCGTGATTGAACTGATGCGCGCGGGCAACGTGAAGTTCGCCAGCACCTGTTCCCTTTCCGTCAGTTCGTCCCTGCTTAAGGACATTTACGCCGATCTCGATTGGTATAAGGAGCGCATCGTCCTGCGGCCGCAGGAGATCTCGAACAATCCGGAGGCCATCCGCCGCCTGGGAACCATCTCCATGAACTCCGCCATTGAAGTGGATATTTTCGGCAACGTCAACAGCACCCACGTGATGGGTTCGAAGATGATGAACGGCATCGGAGGCTCGGGCGATTTCACCCGCAACGCCTACATTTCGATCTTCACCTGCCCATCAACGGCGAAGGGCGGGAAGATCAGCACGATCGTTCCTCAAGTGAGCCATGCCGACCACAGTGAGCACTCCGTGCAGGTCGTCGCCACGGAATGGGGCGTGGCAGACCTTCGCGGGCGCACCCCCGCGGAACGCGCGGAACTGATCGTGAACAATTGCGCCCATCCGGAATACCGCGAAGAGCTGAAACAGTACCTGCAATTGATCAAAGGCGGCCACACGCCTTCGACGATGGCGGCGGCCTACGCCTTCCATGTGCAGTTCCTCAAGACCGGGGACATGCGCAAGGTGGAATGGAAGAAGTTCCTCGCCTGACGACCGAATCAAACGGGCGCATCAAACACCGAGGGAATGCGGGCCGCGGCTCTGACGCGGCCCGTTTATTTGCCCCCGGATTCCGGCAAGCCTTCGTGCGGGGAGCGCAAATAAAGCGCGGTGCGCCCGTTGAACGTCTTCAGCAATCTCCACCCCTCCGTTGATTGCCGCAGGAAGCTGTCCAGAAGCCGGTTGTGCAAATCGGTCGTGGAGAGATCCACAGCCACGGCATCCACTCCCATGCGTTCGAGAAACGCACCGGCTTCTTGCGGGTCCGTAATGGACGGCATGAAAGCCTTGCGGCGCGGGTTCCAGGAAGCCAGCGACTTGCTGCCGCGAAACACAACGCGGCTCGGGCGTCGGGGGTCCCGGATCGCCAGTTCGGCAATCACCGCGCCTTCGAGGGGAGTCTTGCCGGAAACCAGCACGGTCACGCCCGCGGGGATGGCCGCCGCAATTTCAGCAGGCCCACGCAACGCGGCCCGCGGTGGCTGCAGCAGCGCCATGGACAACGCCAACGCCGCAAGCAGCGTTCCGGCTATCGCAGCGCGCGGCCATCCCGCTGGCGCGCGCCCTACAAGGAAATGAAAGCCCAGCGCGGCGAAGCAGACAAGCCCCGGAGTCAACAGGATCAGATGCCGCAACTCCCAGACCGCCACAAGAATCCGCAGAAGCAAGGTTCCCGGAATCAGGGCAGCGAAGGCCAGCAAAAGCGGGTCTTCCCGGTACTTGCGCCAAAAGATCACAAGACCTGGAATCGCCAGGGCGCAGAGGACCGGCCCAAGAGACCACCAGAAAAATTCGGGCAACTCCAGCAGCCGGGCTATCGGCTTCGGGGCGGAGCCTCCAAACACTCTCACCTTTTGATGGAGGGCGTCCGGAGCAAGTGCATACCATGGGCCCGCCATCGCAATGACGATTCCGGCTGAGAGCCAGAGCCACTTGCTCCGACACTCGCCCCAGCGCCGGGAAAGCAGCGTCGCCGCGGGCGCCAGGAGCGCGAGCGCGAGCCCGCTGCCTTTGGTGAGCAGGGCGAGCCCGCTCCAGAAACCAAACTGAAGACTGCGCCGGGAAAAGCCGATGACGGCCAGCAGGCACATCAGCGCAAGCAGGATCTCCGCCATGAACGCTTCCGTGCCGCGCCGCGCGATGGGCAGCAGCAGCCAGGCCAATCCGCTGCCGAACGCCAACGGGAACGGAAGCCATCGCGTGCAAAGCCACGCCAGCACCGTCGCGGTCGTGGCGGCCAGCAACGCTATCATCGTCAGCGCGGAAGGATAGGAGATGGGTGCAATCAGGAACCAGGCGCCCTCCACAGCCGCGAACAGGGGCGGAAAGTGACCAAGGGCAATCCTTGGATAGTGCTGGTAGTAGCGCTCCGCGTAGCGAAGCGGCGGCTCGCCAAAGCCCGACAGAAGATAGTCGTGGACCATGATGCCATTCAGGAAATGGGACGCTTCGTCCGGTTCATTGGTCCAGGAGCCATCCAGCGCGCCGCTCGACCATTGCAGTACTCCAATCAGCACGATATAGAGCAGCCAGCAAGGCAGTATCCGCGATCCGCTCATCGTCTCTTTCGCTCAGCACCTTCCTCTGTGGGCATCTTCTTTACCCGGCCGCCGCCCCATTCGGCCGGGCCTACTTCAGACCCTTGTTCATCGCGTCGAGCAGCTTGTTCTCCGGATCTGAACTGTACTCCCAGAACATCATGCCGCCCAGCCCGCGCTCCTTCACATATTGCGCTTTCCCTTGTATCGACTGCTCATCTTCATACGACACAAACAGTTGCCTCTCCGCATTGTAAAGGTACGGAACCTTCGAGAGGTCGTCCCAGTACCGGACGAATCCATCCTTATTCTCAAGTCTCGACTTGATGCTCTGAAAGGAGCCCCCCAATCGCTCGCGCGATTCGCTCGCGGGCTGGTAAAGACCGTTGTTTGTGGCCGCTGCCGATGCCCATGCCCGGCCGTAGAAGGGCACGCCCAGCACAATCTTCTCCGCGGGCACCCCGGCCGCGATGAACTGCGTCACGGAGGTTGCGGCGGAGAGCCGCTTCGGGTTCGACGGGTGCGTGAAGAGCGGCGCGTGATGCGCGGCCATGGGTTCGGAGGACACAAACTGGTCGTAGGCCATCAGGTTCACGTAATCGAGCGAAGCGGTCACCTTGCTCATCTCCGTATGTTCAATCCAGGCGGGAGCGGCCTGCGCGGCGATGGTCAGCAGATAACGCTTCCCGCGTGCCTTGCCCGCCGCGTCCAGAGCCGCCCGCAAATCAGCCATCAACGCCGTGAAGTTCTCCTTGTCCTCCGGGCGGTTCACATTGTCATTGCCCTTCTGCCCGGGAAACTCCCAATCGACATCCAGCCCGTCGAGTTGATGGCGCTCCACGAATGCCACGGCGCTCTCGGCAAACTTTTTTCGCGATGCCGCTGTCAGCGCAACGTCTGAGAAGTCGTTCGACCATGTCCAGCCTCCCACGGAAATCAGCAGCTTCAGCTTTGGATTCCGCTGCTTCAAACCGTTCAGTATGCTCAGGACCTGGGCGTCGTTCTCGAAGCCTTCCACCATTTCGCCGTTCCGGATGTTCGCGAATGCGTAGTTGATATGCGTCAGCTTTTCAGCGGCGATCGTGCTCGGGTCGGGGACCCTCCCTCTTGTGAACACGTATCCAATAATCGCCTTCTCCGCTGGCGCGGACGTCGTTTTTCCGGCAGCCACCGCGAGCATATACCAGGCACCATGGGGAAGCCACTGCTCCCCCCAACGCCAGTCGGAATCGACACCGGTTTGTTCATAGGGCACTTGAAAATCGATGCCTTCATCATCTTCAAGCCCGCCCGTGATGCCGTTACAAATGCCCCCCGGCGCGCTCTTATATTCCCAACTCGTGAAGAACCGGTATTCCGGGTTGTTGCGGCCCGTTCCGGTGAGCATGCTGGCATCGTAGGGGTTGAGGCCCAGAATCCAGTTCAACTGGTCGGTGGCGTAGCTCCGCAGTGCGGCCTGGAACGTGGGGTCTTCGGCGTATAAGGGAACCGCGAGCCGTGCGGCGGTAGCGAGCGAACCCAGACGGGCATTCTCCCCCTGCCACCACCAGCCCGTCTCTGTATCGTGCGGAAAGAAGAACGCGGTGCGCCGCGCTCCGTTCCCGCTCTGCACGTATTGCCGCGCCAAGCCGAACGGATTCGCAGCCTCGCCGGTCACCCACAGTTCAAACTGCAGGGAACGGCGCACCGTATCGCGAATGCGCCCCTGCATGGCGGGGTCGGCCAGATCGTAGTAGCCAAGCAGCGCCACCACGGGCGCGCCCGCATCCGACGGATGAAAGAAGGGCCGGTCCCGGTCGTCGGCGCGCCAATAGTCCCGAAGCCCGCTGGCCGTCACCAGGCGCGCCATCAGGCTCTCGGCACGCCGATTCGCAGCCGCCGTATAGACCGGCTTCTTCGTCGTGCGGGCCAGCTCCGATGCCCCTACCAGCGCACAGTAGTCGTCAACGATATTCTCCTTCCCATCGTTGGTTAGTTCCGCATTGTGAGCTTCCAGAAAGGCAAACGCGTCCTCGGCGGCTTTCAGGTAGTCCGCCTGAAGGAAGTCGCCGCTTTGTGGAGCTCGCGTCGCAATCGCCAGTGCCGCAATCGCAAATCCGCCGCCGCCCCGGTAGCCCACTTCGAACTCGTGCGTTCGATTGGCGGCTCCGTTTGGGGCATTCCCTGTGCCGGGCCTGGGCGGCGTCAGCATCGGCCGTCCGATTCGCCGATCTTCCGGCCGCTTCTCAGGGCTCTTATCGAAAATGTGCGCGTAAAAAGAACCGCCTGGCGCCTTGATGCGCACCAGAAAGTCCGCTCCATACGCCGTCTCATCCAGCAGCCGCCGCCGGATCTGGGCGAAGTTGGGTTCCTTGCGCGCATCCAGAATCTCGCGCGCCTTGCCGAGACTGTACGCTACCAGCGGAACCTGCTGCGTGTTGAAGTAGGTGGCGAAATCGAGTTGCGAAAGGTGGATGCCATAATCGCCGCTCGCATCGTACCAGCCGCCACGAGCGTCGATCGGCTTTCGATTAGATCCGGCAAACGCAATTTCGCGGTCCGCCTTATCGATCGCGCCGGTCGCGCGTACAGACTTAAAGTAATACGTGAGATCAGATAGCGTACCCCTCTCCAGAATCTCGCTTTGGATACGGAATGGCGCTGACCTTGTTACCGCGGAATTGCTCCCATTCGGACACTCAATCGTGTACTCCCCTCCCGTCTCCAGCCCGGTAAAATCAAGCGTCCAGAACTTCCAATCCTTCCACTTCCTCACCGCCGCCCCGGCGCTCGCAGCCGCTTCGAAGGCAACGTGTCCCGACGGGTACGCGTTCACGGTGCATGCATGGAACTCGTCGGATGAGCCGCCACGAATCACGGCCCGCTTCGGGCCAAAAGAATCGTAGCCGAGATGATTGGTGAGAATTCTGGGCGGTTCAGCCGCAAATGAGCTGATCGCAAACGATAGCAGGAGGAGTGGAAGGGATGCGCGACTTCGCATTGTGATTCACGTAGCCTATCACCGGATCGACTGGGGGGCTATAGCGGTTGTCGGGCGGCTGGCGAGAGATGACGGGCAGGGGAAGTCAAAGAGCCTTGAGCGCGGGTTCGATTACCGTGATCAGATAGCGCCCAATGCCTGGAAAATACGACCCGATCATGGCCAGCACGGGCAGCGCGCCGACGATGGCAAGGCGCTTCACCAGGCGCAGGGTTCCGGGCTCCTCCTTGCCTCTCGTAAGTCTGCGAAGGATTTCGTCTTTCTCCATTTGGAAGATCGTCACCGCCACGGGAATCCCCATCACAATGAATCCAATGGTCCCCGCCCAGATCATCATTTGAAGCCCGCGGAACGGGTAGACGAGCGCGGACATGATCCCGAGGAAGTAGCTGATCGCGACGTAGAACAGGAGGTTGCGGAGCTGGAGCATTGCGTTCCCCACAAACGCGAGATAGGGCATGGCCACGATTTCCTCCGCGATCCGATAAGCGCGGCGGTCCGCCGGAGCCTCGCCTTTGCTTTTCGACGCCTCATCCGTGCTGCCGCAGCCCTTCCTCCACTCGGGTTCGAGCAGCTTGGCAAGCTGGCTGCCGACCTGCGCAACCGATGCCCAGACCGATGCCTGGGATTGCGGCTCCCGCCCGATCGCGGCTTCAATCTTCTGCTCCAGGCCGTGCCGCGCGGCCGGCGTCAGGAACTCCAGGTCGGCCACGTTTGGACAAGCGGCCAGCACACGCAGTTGCTGGGCCAGGTACACCAGACGGTCTCTCGAATCCAGTGTGCCAGCGCCTTCAAGCACCGGCACTTGCGAATACCCGCTAGGCAGGACGGAGAACGCCGCCCGAAGAGGATGCAAGTCAAGAATCTCCAGGAGGCTATGCAGCTTCTTCCAGGCGAGCACGAAACGCGCCCAGGAGATCACGGCGAAAAGGAACAGCGCCCGCAGCGTGATCTGATACACAATGTCGTATTGCCAGCTCTCGAGCGATTGCGGCCATTCCCACGGAATCAACAGAAAAACGGCGAACGCGGGGAGCAGAATCAGCATCGTAGCGCCGGTATCACCCGTGATCGGGTTGCCAAGCGAGCGCCTCACCCCTACAACGCCATCGTTCAGCCCCTTGATCTGGAAATCGTCGGGCAGGTGGGGGAGATCCGTCGGCGCTTCGAGAGACAGCGCGTGCCTGCGTGCGTGGAGGCGCGCCATCATGAAGAGGCTGCATCCCAGAAGCAGCAGAGGCGTCGCCGGGGACACGCCGTTCAAGAGATTCAAAGACCGAAACACAAAGAAGAACAAGGAATGGTCGTCCCTGCCGGCCAGCCCGAGCCAATACAAAACTAAAGGGAACGGATAGACCAGGAAGGTGATGAACGCAAGGTGAACATACTGATTGGTCTTCATCGGCCCTTCACGCTCCGGCAGAGTGCCGCGCGGGAAGTGGAAGAGAAACAGCCGGAGGAAGGGCAGGATGGAACCGCAAAGCAACACAAGGAAGGCGAGGAGGCTGGGAATGCACACGAGCCGCGCCCAGTTCCCTGGGCTCACATAGTGAGCGCCGCCGAGAGAGGATGCGTCTTCCATTGCAAGCAGCCAGAGCGGACTCGCTACCGGATAGAGCATGGCAGCAAGCGCAAGACACTGCGCGGAGATGAAATAGGCGCGTCCCGGCGCCCCGCATTCCTTCGGATGAACCAGGAACTGTCGCCAGAACGGGTTATCCCTCGCCGGGCTGTGGCCCGGGGTGATGCGCTCCAGCATTTGAAGGAAGCGCGGCGATTGGGCCAGCGACGTCAGGCATCCAAACGCCCCTCCGGCGATCACCAGGAGCATGAAAACCACGATCCACGTCCGTCCCGGTCTTCCGAGATCGAGCACTGGCCTGCCGTGCGCCGAATCGCGAGACTCCCAGGAAAGCTGGCTCTCATCCACTTCGCCGGGGTTGAGCAGCGCAATCGGCCAGTAGCCGTTGATCCCCACCGTCACCAGCCAGAGCGGCGGACGCGACCTGTAATTCCGGCCGGGAAAAGAGTGCTCCGGAAGGCCTCCGTTGACCGCGGCTGCCGGATCCCCACCGCCGGCAGCGCCGCCCGCCGCAGTCGCGGAACGTTCCCGCTGCTGCAGCAGCAATAAAGCGCGGGAGGCGTTATACACCGCCATTTCGTAGCGGCTGCCGGTTGGCGAGCGCTGCGTCCATTCATCCTCGGTCAGCCCTCGTGACCACAACTGGTTGTGAGTCACGATCGGATAGGTGGTGATGGCCAGGATGCCATCGAGCGGATATTGCGACACCGCGCGGACGTAAAGCAGGTCGGCATCGTCCATATACAGGCGCAGATCCGGATTCGCCTGGCGCAGAAAAGCGGCCAGAAACAGCGAATCAAACACATCCGTCGCCGCAATGCCCGCAAGGCGAATATCTTCATGGCGCAGCGTGGAAGCGATATCCAGCAGGATGGCTTCCTGAACGACGGGAAGCTGCGGGCCGGAGAAGATTGTCACGGCGTCGCGCCCCTTCAGCACCCGCTGCACGGGCACGGGAAGCTGCGAGTTCGCGGATCCCTGGGAGAGCGAGCCGCTATCCCTCTGCCCGGCGGGCTGCGGATATGCGCCGCGCAGGCGCGCGATCTCGCGCGGGAAGCGAATCGTCAGGGATGCCTGGGCCTGTGGATTTGCCTGTGAAGTCGTCAGCGACCCGATGCCGTAAGCTGTCTGTCCCTCGGCAAGGAACGCCGACGGGATCGGCCCGCGCCAGCGCTCGCTCATGTACTTCAGAAACTGGATGCTCGCGAACGTGTCGTTGTGCATGACGGAATGGAATGAGATATCCCTCTCCCACTCCGGATCGCCCTTCGCGAACGCGCTCATCTCCCGTTCCACCGTTGCGCTGCCGGAGATGATATGGAACTTCAAGGCGCTCCCGGACGAGAACAGCCGCCGGGAATCTTCGATGCCGCGTCGGAGCGACGGGAGCGCGCCGGAGTAGTTTGTGCCCGCGATGAAGAACGTTCCGGCCGCCGCCACCGTGTGCGCATACTGCACCGCCTTCAGGAAGGTGCGCTGCCGGATTCCCGACACCGGCGATTCCCCCACCAGAAAGACAACCAGAAACTCTCCGGCGCCTCCCGGTTTACGAAACAGCAGCATTCCCGGCTCGTCGCCGGTGAAGTTCGCTCCACCTCCGGCGGCGTCCTCGGCCCACGGCAGCCAGTGCCGGTCCAGATAAAATCCAAGGCTCTCGGCGGCCTGCTGGATGCTATCCATCGCGCGGTCAAAGTAGAGGCTAAGCCGGGTGAGTTCAGGGTCTGGCACCGTGGCGATCAGAAACCAAGTCTTTCCTCGCGCCGCCCGCAGCCACGGTGCTTTCTGCCATGCACCTGATTCGCCAACTGGAACCGCGCTCTTTTCGCCATCCGCCGGCGAACCCGCTTCCAGCCTGGCTTCCTCGAATTTCTCGCAAAGCGGGCCGAGGGGGCGCGGCGCGACGCCGCATTTCGTGGGCGCAAGCGCCTGCGCCTCCGGTTCGTTTGGTCTTGGAGCGACGGCGGCGGCCGCCGGGCTGGCTTCGCGTGTTTCCGCCCGCTCCAGAGTGGCGACGAACGCCCCGCCGAGCACCAGGATGATCGCGAGCAGGATTGTGGGTCTCGATCCCATCGCAGAATGTGTCCACCCAGCAACACTCAGCTACGGAAACGCATGGATCCGATTGTGCGATCAATATATCCCGTCCCGCATTGCCGGGAAAGCGGAATTCGCCGCGAGGGAGAAAATGTTACATTTGCCCATTCGGAAGGGGGAATCGCCGGGCGGGCGCTGCCGGCTATTCCGTCAGGCCGCGTGGTTGCCGTTCTCGCCGGTGATTTCCGCGGCCCTGACGATGCTGCAGCCCGCGGCGCGCCAGCGGTGCAGCAGGTCCGGCGTCTTGCTGGCTTCGAGCGGATGAATGGCGTCGGAAATGACGGCCACGGGCTTCCCAAGACGCAGCAGGCCGTCAACGGCATTCATCACGCAGATCTCCGTCACCACCCCGTAGACGACGAAGCACTCCGGCTGAAGCCGTTCGAGCAGGGCGGCTATGGACGGCTGCGTAAACATATCCACGCTGCGCTTCTCAAGAATCAGTTGCCCCGTCCACTCTCCTGGGGCGGATTCGCCGATCGCAATTCGCGTGGATTTGGGAAGCAGGGTTTCCGGAGCCTTCATCGCCCCCAGCGTGCCGGCAACGCAGTGCGCGGGATACGCCGCGAACTCCGGATCATCCTCGAGGTGCGCGTCCACCGTGCTGACAATCGGGATCGAGCGCTCCGAGGCATACCGGGTGAGGCTCGCCAGGCGCGGCAAGATCGCGACCGCGCCTGGCACCACCAGCGCGCCGGTGGGATACAGAAAATCGGCCTGCGTATCTACGTCGAGAAAAATCTGTTTCATCGCTAAATCCCCTGGAGAGATTCCCTCACGCTGCGCTGCAAATCCTGCAGCTCCTCGCTCAGCACGACGGGATACGCGGCGGGCGATTCCAGATGGTGATACTCCTCCGGCAACCGCTTCAACTGGCGCATTGCGTAGTCCCGAATCTTCTTGATCGCCAGCGGTGGACGCACAAGTTCCCCCTCCAGGATCACCGGCTCAATCAGTGCATCCGCGTCGCCCGAAGGGCATTCCCAGGAGCAGCCGATAACGTCGCGGTCCGCGTAGCGGAAGATCTGCTTGCCGCCGGGGAGCGTTTCTTTGTCTTCGCTGAACTTCGCCGTGAACCGCTTCCGGCCGTTCGACAGGATCTCCGCCAGCTTATAAACCACGCTCATTCCCGGAGCATCGGGGGAGATCACCAAATCCGTCCCCACACCAAAGCTGTCCACCTGGGCGCCATCGGCGATGAGCTCGGCGATCTTGTACTCGTTCAGGTTTCCGGTGGCCATGATCTTGCAATCGTCGAGGCCGGCAGCATCGAGTATTCCGCGCACGCGCTGCGAAAGGGCGGTCAGATCGCCGCTATCGAGGCGTACGCCAAACACGGGTTTGCCGAGATTCGCCACGGTTCGCGCCGCCTCAATGGTGTCATAGGTATCGATGAGGTAAATCGTTCCGTCCTGAAGCAGCCGCTGCAATACGCCGAACGATTCAGTCTCGCTCTCAAAACTCTGCACCCAGGAGTGTGCGGCGGTGCCAAACACGGGAATGCCGTAGCGCATCCCCGACAGCGTGTTGCTCGTGCCCACGCAGCCCCCGATGTAGGCGGCACGCCCGGCAATCACACCCGCTTCCGGCGAATAG
The DNA here is from genome assembly GCA_039812845.1 of Bryobacterales bacterium. GTDB lineage: Bacteria > Acidobacteriota > Terriglobia > Bryobacterales > Bryobacteraceae > JACTMJ01. Next base: position 2,131 of record JBDIBK010000006.1, on the reverse strand, counting down.
GCGCGGCGTGTGCCAAATTCCACCACGGCCCTGCCCTCCGCGGCGCGGGCCATGCGGCTCGCCTTCGTGGCGATCATCGTCTGGTAGCCTATCGTGGAAAGCAGATAGGTCTCGGCGAGCTGTGCTTCGAATATCGGTGCACGCACGGTGAGCGCCGGCTCACCCGCAAACAGCACCGTCCCCTCTGGGACGGCGAACAGATCGCCCCGAAAACGAAACTCGCGCAAGAGCGTGAAAAAGTCCTCGGGAGCGTGCTGAAACTGGGGAAGTGAGCGAAGATACTCAATTTCTTCGGCTTCAAAGCGGAGGTTCAGCAGGTATTCAACTGCCTGCGACAGGCCGACGGCCACCGCATACCCCCGGTTTGCGGCCAGCCGGCGAATGGTGAGGTCAAACGTGGCCACCTCATTCTGTTTCCCGGCCAGGACGTAGCCCGCGCCCATGGTGAGTTCGTATAGATCCGTGAGGAGGGCGTTCATGATGGGTGTCACGCCAGCGGAAAGTGGCCAGCCTCAGCGCTTGGTGCCGCCACCCGCAATCTCTTCCGCCGCCTTTTCCAAATCCGTAAGGACGCTTTCCGGTAACTTGTAGTATCCCTTTTCCCCAGCCCGAACCGCAAAGCGCTCCGCGCCTTCCTCTCGAAATTCAACCTGCTCTTTGGTGCCGCCTGCAGTCTCAAGGCTGACCGTGGCTCTCACCTTGCCCGGAGCGTCCCCATCAACAAACGCACTCCCGAGAGCGCCGCGCAGTTCATCCAGCAGCTTGTTGACGGCCGCGGCATCCACGGGCTTTCCGTCCAACTCCCACTGCTCATTGGGGTGGGTGAGATTCAGCGCACGGCTGCCGGATTGATAGTGGAGGCGGAAGACATCGGCAAAGCCGAAGTCGAACAGCTTCAAGTTACGAAATTCTTCGAGCGGCTTTTTGAGGAAGTTCTCGAGATCCGCATTCACGGGATAGACGCCGCCGAGATCGGCGGACGACGCGTAAACGGTGCCGCTCCGGTCGCGGCGAAACTCGGCACGGTGCTCCCCGCCGTCTGCATTGACGGCAACTGTTGCAACCGGGAGCATGGCGTGGAAACGGGCTTCGGGTATCCCCGGCTTTGAGAACGCGGATGCTTCCGTGTGGGCCGTGATCAAGGCTTTCACGAACTCGCTCATCGGAGTCTGATCGGCGCGGAAGCCTTGCGGCTCGGCAAATGTCCAATCCCGCGAGGGAGTTCGCACGATCTCGCGAACCGCGCCGGGCACTTCGATGCGCAGCTTCTCCACGGAAAACTCCGTAACATCCAGCGCGCGCTTCTGTCTGAAATCGCCGACGGACTTGTTCAGCGTAGTGACATTGCCGGTGCTCAGCAGGTAGAGCTTTGGTGCGCCGGAAAGCCGGGCGTACCGTGCGCTGCCATCCGGGTTCATTGCGCCAATGTCGAGGGTGCGCGTCTTCCCGCCCTCCACCAGTTCGATGTGAAGCATCGGCGCATCAAGACCGAAGCCAGCGTCACCTTGGCCTGGGGTATCGAGAATCCTCTCCGCATCGAGCGTGCGCAAGGTGCCAATCCACTCCCCCAGCATCATCACATCCACCTTGTAGGCGGGGGGGCCGGGAAGGCGCCATTCGCCAATGCCTCCCCCCGGCACCGGAGCCGGAGCGGTCTGCACAAGCTTGATCGGCTCTTCGCCAGGGCGCTGAATGCTGGCCGCCGTAAGCCCCTTGAGATCGTCCGGAAACAGACGCGTCTCCGGCGGCGGCGTTGCGGCCGGGCCTTTTCTGTCCTGCATCGTCAGATAGGCAATCGAGCCCCCGACCACCAACAGCAGCACCGCGGCCACGAGTAACCCAGCATTCTTTCTCATGAAACTATCTCCGCCGCAGCCACACCAGAATTCCCGCCGCAATCACCAGGAGTGGGATCAGGAAGATGGCCGTAACGTTGAGCATCCGCAACTGAAACGGAGTCAGCACGAGGGTCGCGTCCGAAGGCGCTTTCGGAGGAATGGAGATCAGGTCTTCCTCGGCCGCCAGCCAGTTGATGCTGTTCGCCAGAAGATTGCGGTTTTCATACTGCCCGAGGCTGCCGTTCTGCGCCCATCGGCTGTTGCCTACCACCACAAAGCGCCCGGCGGATGGC
>JBDIBK010000005.1:0-68319 GCA_039812845.1 Bryobacterales bacterium | reverse complement strand
ACGCTCCCGAAATCGCCGTCGCCGCATTCGCGCGTCCCCACCGCATGCCACCACGGCCCCATCACCAGGCGGTGCTGGCTTTGCTGCTTCGCGCTCAGGTTCTCGAAATTGCGCAGCACCCCGGCGGAGAAATAGTCGTACCAGCCGCTCACGAAGAGTGTGGGAACATCCTTCATGCGCGCCCACGTTCCGGGGACGAAGAATGCCGGATTGCGCCAATAATTGTCGAACGCCGGGTGCGCGAGAAAGTCATTGTAGATGCGCCGGTGCGTGGGGAACGGGTCGAATACCTTCGCGCGCTCCCGCGGGTGCTGGCGGAGCCACACTCCGGGGCTCTCCAGAATGCGCGAAAGCACGGCCTTCTGTTCCGGAAGCGATTGGGCTGGAGGGCTAGTTTCGGCGGATTTTGCAATCCAGATGCCCCAGCCGAGGTTGAGCGCACCGCCGGGATAGCCGAACTCCTGGTAGAAATCGGCCCCGCCCACATTCGCGAACATTGCCACCAGGTGCGGCGGATTCTCGAGCGCTGCGCGGTACTGGTCCCACGCCAGATACGATGCGCCGTAGGTGCCCACCTTGCCGTTCGACCACTCCTGACGCGCCGCCCATTCGATCGTATCGTAGCCATCCGGCCCTTCATTGACGAACGGATAGAACGGCCCTTCGGATCCAAAACGCCCCCGCACGTCCACCGCCATAAAGGCGAAACCGTGCTGCGCGAACCATTCCGCGTCCCGCCGCAACCCGGCCCGGTTATACGGGGTCCTGGCGATGAGCGTTGGCCGGCGTTCCGCACCGCCGCCGGGCAGATAAACATCCGCGGCCAGCTTCACGCCATCTCGCATCTCGATGCGGACGTCCCGAAGCACCCTCGTTTCCGTGAGCGGTTCCTGGGCGAATGCCAGGCCGGTGAAGAGCACCAGGAGAAAAACGATCATGTAGCCCACCCGTTCGATCTGGCGGCAGCGGGCAGTCCGTGCTCTCCCGTTCCGCCGACTTGAAGTCTCGCCACGGTCTGTTCACACAGTTCCAGACCCAGGCCCGGCTTCAGCGGCAAAGGAAGAGAGCCGTCCTCCGCCTTGGGGTTCCCGCGGAACACCTTCCAGAACAGTTCATTGCCCGTGTCCGGTTCCACCGGAGGAAAATACTCCACCATGGGGCACACGTGCGGCGCCTGGCTGAACACCACGGCAAGATTGTGGGCTTCGTTGGAATGGGGAATCACCGGCAATCCCGCCGCCTCCGCCATGGCGCAAATCTTTCGCATTTCCGTGATGCCGCCGCACCGGTTCGCATCCGGCTGCAGAATGTCCGCCGCCCGGCGGGAAATCAGTTCCTGAAATTCCCACTTCGAGTAGAGATGCTCACCCGTGCTCCACCTTTGCCAGGGGCAGCGAAGCTTCAACTCCGCATACCCGGCAATGTCGTGGACGGGCAATGGTTCCTCAATCCAGGAGATGCCGTAGTCGCGAAGCAGGTGGGCCATCTCCATCGCGTAGCCGGTGTCCCAGCCCATGTAGGCGTCGCACGATAGCTGAATCTCGTCACCCACCGCCTCCCGCACTGTTCTCACCAGTTCCACATTCTTCTTCATGCCTGCGATACCGTCCGGCGGGCCGAAGCCGAAACGCTGCTTCATCGAACGAAACCCCGCGTCTTTCCATTGCCGCGCTTCCCTTGCCAGTTCGCTGAGATCGTCGAGCGCGTAGAGGCGGCTCACATAGCTGGGGGCCGATAGGCGGGCGGCTCCGCCGATCAGTTCGTGCGTCGGCACGCCCAGAGCTTTTCCGTGCAGATCCCAGCAGGCGATATCGATCGCCGCGATTGCCGCCATGCTGTTTCCGGAGCGGCCAAACCGGAGGGTTGTCCGGTGCATGCGCTGCCATAGATACTCATGCCGCCGCGGATCTTCCCCAAGCACCAGGTCCGCGTAATAGTGGTCGATCAGCGTCTTCGACGCTCCCTGAAATCCGCCCGCCGTGCCGCGCCCAACCTGCCCGTCGCCGCTCTCCACTTCCACCAGCGTGAACACGACGTCCCCGAACCACCCGGACGCCTTCTCGCGGCAGTCTTCAAACTGCGAAGTGATGGAAACCAGATGGCGGTTCAAGGTGGCGGGCGGCTTGTCGAAGCGGATGTTGCGCGTTGTTACCCGTTCGATACGCATCAATCTACCTCCACCACAGGGCGCTGCTTGCCGCTCCTCCGTCGTGAACCAGTTCCGCGCCGGTGATGTAATCCGCCTCGCTCGACGCGACAAACGCGGCGAGGGCGGCAATCTCTTCAACGGTGCCCATCCGTCCGGCGGGAATCATCGCCTCCAGCTTCCGCATCGCTTCCGGATCGCTCAGGAGTTCGCGGTTGATATCGGTAACCGCGCCTTCCGGACACAACAGATTCGAAGTGATGCCGTGCTTCACAAACTCCATGGCCGCCACCTTGCTCAGCATGCGCAGCCCGCTCTTTGCGATGCAATACGCGGCCTGCTGCGCCGTGGGCAGCAGCGAGGCCGTGGAGCCGACGTGAATCAAACGTCCCCCGCGCTGCTGCTCCAGCATCAAGCGCGCGGCGGCCCGCGTGCAGTGAAAGGCCCCGGTCAGATCCACCGCCATCATACGATCCCAATCCCCGGTCTCGCACTCCATCAGGCTTCCGAAGACGATCACCCCGGCGTTGTTCACCAGGATGTCAATGCCCCCCATCCGCGCGGCGGCATCTCCCATTGTCCGATCCACCTCGTCGCGGCGGGAGACATCCATTCTCCAGCCAAAGGCCGCGCCAACGCTCGCGAGTTCCGAAGCGGCGGCTTCGGCCCCAGCCCCATCGATATCCGTGATGGCAACCGCCGCGCCTTCCCGCAGAAAGCGCTCCGCGATCGCACGCCCGATGCCGCGTGCCGCGCCCGTGATCAGTGCGTTCCGGCCCGCCAGCCTGCCGGGTACAGGCGTCACGCGAGGCCGGTAGCGCGCGGTATTCGAGTCGCAGATCATCGCCGGCCGCCTCGCATCGCGCGGGTCTCGCCGGCGAAGGTGCCTCCGCAAGAAGGTCTCGCGGAGTTCGCCGTGTGGTTCCGGCTTTCCGGCAGTGTCGTCATACCACCCTGCCTCCCGGATGCCGTTGAAACACCTCCGGGTCGTAGAGAGGCAGGAATGTGCCGCCACTGGCGCGAATCCGGCTGTAGGCGCGCTCCGCCTCTTCCAGGCTTTCGGCGATCCCCAGCGGAGGTCCGTCCAGGTTGCCATACTTGAATGCGCAATCCCCGATCAGCACTTTCCCGGCTTCGGTCTCCGCCTCATACACCATCGAACTGCGATGATGTGTGCCCGCCCACCACGCGCTCAGCCCATCCGCGATTCTGGCCTCGTCGTCGAGCAGATGCAGTCGCTCCCGCGCGTCAAAGAGCAGATAGCGCAGCACATCGTCGGGGATGCAAAGCTCGCGCGGGACGTGCAGCTTCGCCTTCCGCGCGACGATCTCCTCGATCCAGCCGCGGCGGGAGCAGTAAATCTCGGCATTGCGAAACAGCGGAATGTTCGCCGTCGCGTAGGCCTGCAGCGGCGTCAGCAGGATCGCGTCCACATCCTCGGGCCGGATGCCAAGGGTCGCCAGAGCCGCCACGGGTTCTTCCTCCAGCGTCCTCCGCAGCATACAGCGATCTCCGGCAAAGGCGCGCCACGCCGTGTTCAGCGTCTCCAGGTTGGCGGGCGGGCCCGTGTTCACAATCGCCGTGCCCCACGGTCCTCGCAGCACAACCATCAGGAAATGGAGCGTCTCCCAGCAATCCCAGTGGCTCATCCAGTAGACTTCCGGGCCCGGAACCTCGGCTTGCCCCAGTTTCAGGATGTCGATGCGGCTGCTCAATCGGAATGCCTCGTCGGAAACGGTGGTCTGACCGGTATGACCATTCTGAAAGCCAACGCCCGTTCTGTCAAGAACCTTTTCCCCGCGTCAGCGCTTGCGTTCGGGGTCGCGTGGCGGGAGATAGAACTCCAGAGCGTCTTCAAGCGCCGCTCCGGCGGGTTCCTTCGCGGCGTCTGGATGCGTCGCGCGGAATCGGGCCAGCGCCGCTTGCTGCAGTTCCCTCACTACCTCGGGATGCCGGGCCGAGACATTGTGCATCTCCCCTGGGTCCGCTTTCTCGTCGTAGAGCAGAACGTAGCGGCCGGGCGTGGGATTCGCGGTTTCAAGGCCGTCCCGGCGGGCACGGCGTCCGCTCCCGTGGATGAGCTTCCAGCGCTCCGTCCGCACGTAGACTTCCTCATTCTCCGGATATTCGCTCACAATTTGCCGCCGCGCGGCGGAGTGCTTGCGGCCATCGAGATAAGGCCGCAGGCTCTGGCCGTGCTGCACCGTGAGCGGTGGGGCGTCCAGCATTTCGAGGATCGTGGGAGCGATGTCCAGCATCTCCACAAGGTCCGTAATCACAGCCGGTTCCGCTCGGCCGCGCAGCCGCATCAGCAGGGGCACCCGCAGCGCCGGTTCAAAGCCGCAATGCTTCTCAATCCGTCCGTGCTCCCCGAGGCAGTAGCCGTTGTCGCCCACGTAAACCACCAGCGTGTTCTCATCCAGGCCCAGTCTGTGCAGGTGCCCAAGAACCCGGCCGATATTCCGGTCGAGAAAGTGGACGGACGTGTAGTAAGCCGCGCTGATGCCCCGTTTGTCCTCGTCGCTGAGGTCCGCAAAGCAGAGCGGGATCTGCCAGGCGTCCTCCGGTCCGGGCTTGGGCGGGGTAAAGCTCCTGGGGTCGAACGTCCCCCGGTCTTCGAGCGGGAAATCGAACGGGGAATGCGGCTCGGTGAAGCTCACCCACAACGCGAAGGGCCGCTTGGCATTCGCCTCCAGAAACTCGCCGGCCAGGCGCGCGGCGTAAGTTGCCTCCATCTCCTCATCGCGCCGCGGATAGGGCAGGCAATCCGCGTTCAGCCACAGGCGCGCGGGGTCCTTTAACGGCAGCCACGGCATCTTCCTGGTGCGCACGCCTTCCGGCACCTGCCGGGCCGGCACCTTTTTGCGCCACTGGCGTTCCAGGGCGTCCTCGGTGAGCATCGTGTCGAAGCCAAACAGGCCGGGCCGGGGCTCGCGATGCAAATGCATCTTGCCGATCACGCCCGTATGGAAGCCCGCTTTCTGCAATTGCTCGGAGAAGGTGGGTTTGCCCAGCGCGAGCGGCGTGGGCAGGCGCGTGACTCCCGCGGCGCTCGGCATCTGGCCCGTAAGCAGGCTCTGCCGCGAGGGCGTGCAGACCGGGCAGTTGCAATACGCGTGGGAGAACCGGATTCCTTCCCTCGCCAGCCGGTCCAGGTTGGGCGTGAGCGCGTGCCGGTCTCCGTCGCAGCCCATGGCATAGCCGGCGTGGTCGTCGGCGATCAGAAAGAGCAGGTTTGGCCTGCGCTTCGCCGTCTGGGCTCCCGCGAGAAATGCGGGTGCCAGACCGGCCTGAAAAAACGTTCGTCTTGATAGCGCTGCCATTCCCCAAAGCCCTGCCGCCCGGCCGCATTCCGCCTTTCCGAGGCGGACTTCCGCGCCCGCCGTGAATCGCCCGTTCTTGCTTGCCCGTTTCTACTTGCCCTGTGCGTAAGCGTCGAACAAGGCCTGGACCTTCGCGTCCTTCTCATCGCCGGGGTGAATCACAATGCGGTAGCGGAAGCGCGTGGTCTCTCCCGGCTTCAGCGTCATCGAACCGTCCTTGGTCTTGTCGTTCAGGAAGTCGTGGACGCCGAACGGGTTGATCGCGAACAGGCCGTAATCGCGGGCATGCCAGTACGTCGGGTAACGCGGATTGGCCGGGTTGTCGAACATCGCGATGCCGAGTTTCTCGCCTTCCACCGTGGCGCTGTAATCCACCCAGGATGCGCGCTTGCCCCAGATGGCCTTGCCCTCGACGCCCTCCGAGTTGATCATCCGGCCCGAACGAACCGGCAAGGCCGGGGCCCGCTTGTTTCCTGGCAGCTCAAACTCCGGCGCCGTCCGCAGCGCGAACGTGCCCTCCTTGGTATCGCCGAATTTCACATCCGTAATCGCCTTCAAGTGGAGATCCGTATCGATGACGATGGATTGGCCTTCCTTGCGGAACACCATCTCCCGTGTCTCCTCCACCAGCGTCTTTCCGTGCGGGTCGTTCCAGGCAAGCAGAATTCGCAGCGAGCCCGCGTTCTTGCCGCTCTTCGTGCCCAGAATCTTGAGCAGCTTCTCTTTGCCCGCCTTGCCCTTCGGATCCTTGTTCAGCGGATCCGACGACCAGAAATCGAATCCGTTCACGTCACCATGCCCATACCAGAGGCCGCGGTGATGCGGATGGTCCGTGATTTCGCCTTCGCGTTTCTCCATCGGATACATGCGGCTCACGATCTTGCCCGACGCCGAACGAAGCGGGTGCAGATACGCCTTCGGACCCCCAAGGAAGAGTTCGGAATACGGCTTGCCGTCGATTGTGATGGCAATCACGTCCCCTTTCGGCGTGACGTTCACTTGCGCGAAGGCCGCGAGGCCAAGGAGCGCGGAGGCGGCGGCCAGGGTGCCAACACGGCGGGCAAGCGGGGCCGGAAGATAATTCGAAAGCATGGTTCGTTTCCTTAGGGTGGACAGTTGCATCGACGGCCAGCCGCCATCGATTGTTACCAATCGCCATGTGTTCGTCGATTGGCAACAATCGCTTTACGCACAACGGAGGGAAGGCTTTGGCTGTCTGGTGAGATTCTATCGCTCTTGCGGGGCCGCGCAACGCCGAATCGAGGTGCGATACAGTCAAAGGCATCATGAATCGCCGCAATCTCCTTCGGTCGGGAAGCGCCGCCGGTGCCGCACTCGCCGGTATGCCCGCATCCGCCCAGCCGGGCGCGAACAGCCCCGCGCGTTCTCTGATCGAGGTGCGCAAGATTCTGTTTCGCAACAATCGCGAAAACAAGCGTGCCGCATACCTGGCGTTCCTGCAGAACCACTACGCTCCGGCCCTGAAGCGGGCGGGCGTGGAAGCGGTGGGCTTCTTCAACAACGATATCGGCCCCGATAAGCCGCACGTGCTGTGCGTGCTCAGTTACAGCTCCGGCAATGCCCTGATCGACGTGCGGGAGAAACTCGGCGCGGACAGCGCCTTTCAGGCCGCGCGCAAGCAGGTCTATGGCAAGGGGCCGGTCTATGAGCGCATCGAATCGTCTCTGCTGCGCGCGTTTTCCATGACGCCGAAAGTGGAGATCCCCAAGGCCGATGCGCCGCTCTATTTCGAACTGCGCACCTACGAATCGGACGACCCCGCTAGCCTGGCCGCGAAGATCGAAATGTTCGAGGGTGGCGGCGAGATCGCGCTCTTCCGCAAGTACGGTTTGCAGCCGGTGTTCTTCGGCCAGGCGCTGATCGGCGACCGTATGCCCAATCTCACCTACATGGTGGCTTTCCCGAACCCCGCCGCGCGCGTGGAAGCGTGGCGCAAGTTCGCCACCAGCCCGGAATGGGACAAACTGAAGCGGACGCCCGGCTGGAGCGATGGCGAGGTCGTCTCCAGCATCACGAACGCCACCTACACCGGTCTGCCGTTTTCGGAGATCCGCTAGCGCCGGGTGGCGCGGGTTTGGCCATGGAAGTGAATTTCGGCGGCCCGATGCTCGATCTCTTGCGAGAGGCCATCGCCGGCAGGGCATTCCCCATGCCCCTGGCGGAGCACCTCGGCTTCCACGTCGTCGAGGCGGAGCCCGGCGTTGTGACCGTAGAGCTCGTCCCGAAGGAAGTGCATCAAAATATTGCCGGCACCATTCACGGCGGCGTGCTGTCGGTGATTGCGGATTCCGCAATGGGGCTGGCCTTCGGCACCACCATGGAGAAGGGGCAGAGTTTCACCACGGTGGAGCAGAAAATCAACTATCTGCGTCCGGTGTTTGAGAAGACCGTGCGCGCGCGGGGCGAAGTGCTGCAGCGTGGACGCACGCTTGGCTTCATGGAATGCCGGATTACCGACAGCGACGGCAAGCTGGTGGCCTTCGCCACGAGCACCTACGCCGTGCTGGAGGGGAAGTCCGCGCAAGGGCGCGAGATTCGGGAGGAGTACGGGGGGCGCGGGACGGAAGGTTGACGCCCGATTTAACCCGTCCCTACAATAAAGGTGAACTGCAAGGAGGCCGAATGCGCCAGATTGGCATTTGGGAACTGTTGATTATTCTCGGAATCGCCGTGCTGCTCTTCGGCGGCAAGAAAATTCCCGAGATCGCCAAGGGCTTGGGCGAAGGAATTCGCAATTTCAAGACGGCTGTCAAGGACGAGAATAAGAAAAAGGAAGACGAGCGGGAAGATAAATAGGCAAACGATGCCGAGCCGCGGAAGCGGTGCCTGCTCCCAATCCAAAGGGTTTCAAATAAAAGCCCCGCGAAACGACCGCGGGGCTTTTGTATTGGTGGATGGTGTTGGTTGACGCGCCAGACCGTGCAACCGGAATGGGGGATCCGCCGAGCTTCCCGGCTATTTCGCTTTCTTCGCCTTCGGCGGCACAATGGCGTCCTGCGCGGCTTTGGCTACACGGAACTTCACCACTTTCTTGGCCGGGATCTTGATGGATTCGCCCGTCGCGGGGTTGCGGCCCGTCCGCGCTTTCCGCTCCAGTTTCACCAGCCGTCCCAGACCTGGCGCAACGAACACGCCGGTTTTCTTCGCTTCGCGGATGGCGATCTCCGCGTACTTTTCCACAAAGGCCTTTGCCTGCTTGCTGGTCACTTCCAGGGCCGCGGCAAGTTCCTTCACCAGATCGCTCTGGGTCATTTTCTTTACTTCTGCCATGACGATGGGCTCCTTCGAATCGCGATTACTCCCAAACTTTCCAGACGACAGATATTCCCGCGGAAAAGCCATCCCGAAACAAATACAGCGCGGAATGGTTTCGCTGAGACTGCCGATTCAAGAATAAGAAAATGTGGACGGCTTGTAAAGAGAGAATTGCGTGGCAGGGGCCATTTTTCAAGGGGTTGACGCACTTTTTTGGGCAAAACACCCAATTTTCCGGCCCGCGGACAGCTTAGCGCCCTGCGGAATGGCGCCAAGGCCCTGAAAAACGAGGGCACGAACGGCTCCGAACCCAGCCGTTCCACGCCCCATAAGTGGCGCGCAGAGTGCGCTCAGCGCCGGTTCGGGTAACTGCGGAGTGCTCAGCCCCTCGCCTTGCCCGTGGGTTTCGGAGCGCTTTCCTCCCCGTCGCCATTCTCGGTCAGCGGCGGTTTGGTCATTCCCAGCACTCTGCGCAGTTCCACATCGAGCGTGGCGGTGAGTTCCGGGTGATCCCGCAGGAATTGTTTCGCATTCTCGCGTCCCTGGCCGATGCGTTCCGCCTGAAAGCTGTACCATGACCCGCTCTTCTCAACGAGTTCGTGCTTCACGCCCAAATCCAGGATGTCGCCCTCGCGCGAGACGCCCTCGCCATACATAATGTCGAACTCCGCCTCGCGGAAGGGTGGGGCCACTTTGTTCTTCACCACTTTGGCTTTGGTCCGGTTGCCCACCACGTTCTCCCCATCCTTGATAGCGGCGATGCGGCGGATATCCACGCGCACACTCGAATAGAATTTCAGCGCGCGCCCGCCGGTGGTGGTCTCCGGATTGCCAAACATTACGCCGATCTTCTCGCGGATCTGGTTGATGAAGATCAGGCAGCAGTTCGATTTCGAAACGATGCCGGTGAGCTTGCGCAGTGCCTGCGACATGAGGCGCGCCTGAACGCCCATGCTGGAATCGCCCATCTCGCCCTCAAGCTCGGATTTCGGAACCAGCGCGGCCACCGAATCCACAACCAGCACGTCGATCGAGTTCGAAGCAATCAGCGTATTCGCGATCTCAAGTGCCTGCTCGCCATAATCCGGCTGAGACACCAGCAGGTTATCGACATCCACGCCCAGCGCATGCGCGTACGTCGGGTCCAGCGCATGCTCCACATCGATAAACGCGGCCATTCCGCCCAGCTTCTGCGCGCTGGCGATGGCATGCAATGCAATGGTTGTCTTGCCGGACGACTCGGGGCCGTAAATCTCAATAATGCGCCCCCTCGGGAAGCCGCCAATTCCCAGCGCCCAATCGAGCGAGATAGAGCCGGAGGGGATCGTGCCAATCGGGACGATGGATTCCCGCGAGCCGAGGCGCAGAATCGAGCCCTTGCCAAACTGCTTTTCGATCTGGCCGAGCGCAAGCGCCAGCACCCGGGCTTTTTCTTTTTCGTCAACCATGTTGCGGACCGTCCTCGAGGCGTTACGATGAAACTTTTATAGTGTACATGATTACACTATCATGCAATACGAATTTGTTGGCGCGCGATTCCAAATCGAGCGCGCCAATCTCCGAGTATAGCCCCGCCGCCAAGCCCTGGAATGCCCGCGTCCGCGCCAAGCATCTCCGAACCTGGGGTGCCCATCCTGAAGCGGATGGCGCGGGGCCGCTACCATGGAAGAGTGAGCATTGTTCAGGCGCGGCGCTGGCTTCGTGAAGCCGAAAGCGTTGCGGTCATCACCGGAGCCGGAATTTCCGCGGAAAGCGGAGTGCCGGTCTTTCGCGGCCCGGGCGGAATGTGGCGCAAATATCGCGCGGAGGAACTGGCCTCGCCGCAGGCCTTCGCGCAGGATCCCAAACTGGTCTGGGAATGGTACAACTGGCGGCGCGAGATCATCGCGGCGGCGGAACCCAACGCCGGCCATCGCGCGCTGGTGGAGATAGAGCGCGCCACGGGCGATTTCACGCTGATCACGCAGAACGTCGACGGTCTCCACAGTCTCGCGGGCAGCGGGAATCCGCTGAGACTGCATGGCGATATCTGGGAAACGGCCTGCATGCTCTGCGGAGAGCGTCGCGTGAATCGCGATGTGCCGCTCACGCCCCTGCCCCCGCATTGCTCCTGCAACCCCAGAGCCGTGCTGCGGCCCGCCGTCGTTTGGTTTGGGGAGGCCCTGCCCTTTGCTGTCTGGGAAGAGGCGGAAGCGGCAGTGAAGCGCGCGGAACTCGTGCTCGTCGTGGGAACCTCGGCGGTGGTCTACCCTGCTTCGGGGCTTATCACCATCGGAATGCGAGGCGGCGCGCGGACGGTGGAGATCAATGCGCACCGCACTCCGATCAGCGACTCCGTCGACCTGCGCCTCGGCGGAAACGCCGCGGAAATCCTTCCCGATCTCGTCGATTCCAGCCGCTAGCCGCGTGCGTGGTTTCCGCATCCAAACCGGGCGATTCCCGAACGTCCGCCATCTCCTGCGACAATTGAAGTTGTGCCCATGCCTTTCGGCCTTGGGCGGGGACCCACATGAGAGTTTGCTATTTGGACGCCTTCTCCGGCGTAAGCGGAGACATGCTTGTTGGCGCGCTGGTGAACGCCGGCGCGAGCCCCGAGGAGTTGCTTGCCGGTTTGCTTTCGATGGATACGGGCGCGGCCTACCGCCTCGAACCGGTAAAGCGCAAAGGAATCTCCGCCACGAAATTTCACGTGGACGGGACGGACTCGAAATCCCATCGCCATCTCCCGCAGATCGTCAGGATGATCGAAGGCGCCGCGCTGCCGGGGCCCGTGCAGGCGAATGCCCTGGCTGTGTTTGAGAAACTGGCGGTGGCGGAGGCGGCGGTCCATGGCGTGCCGAAAGAGAAGGTCCATTTTCATGAGGTGGGCGCGATCGATTCCATCGCCGATATCGTCGGCGCCTGCCTCGGCTTTCACCTGCTGGGTATCGAACGTATTGGCTGCTCCGCCATCAATGTGGGCTCTGGAACCGTGACGGCGGACCATGGCGTGATGCCCGTTCCAACCCCCGCAACCGCCCTCCTGCTGCAGGGCATCCCCATCTATTCCGCGGGCCCGGCCACCGAGCTGTGTACGCCCACCGGGGCGGCCGTGGTTGCCACGCTCGCGAGTGAGTTCGGGCGCTTGCCGGCGATGACGGTGGAAGCCACCGGGCACGGCGCCGGCACAAAAGAATTCCCGGAGATGGCCAACGTGCTGCGCCTGCTGATTGGCGAGGACGGCGAGATCCCGGAGGCCATCCGCGTCCGCGTCGTCGAAGCGAATCTGGACGACACCTCCCCCCAGGTTGTGGGGCACGCCATGGAACGCCTCTTCGCCGAGGGCGCGCTCGATGTCACCATGCAATCCGTCTTCATGAAGAAGAACCGGCCCGGCGTGAAGTTGACCGTGCTCTGCCGCCCGGAAGATTGGACGCGCCTCTCGCGCGTGATTTTCACGGAAACCACCACCTTCGGCATCCGGGCCTATGAAGCGGACCGCCTCGTGCAGCAGCGCCACTGGGAGGAAGTGGAAACCCGCTTCGGCACCGTGCGCGTGAAAGTGGCCGGCGGCGGCACATTCTCGCCGGAGTTTGAAGATTGCCGCCAGGTCGCGGTGCATGCCGGAGTGCCGCTGAAGGTCGTTCTGGCGGAAGCAAGCGCGATTTATCTGGCCGGGCGCGAATAGCCTTCGCTCCGGCCGGCGATCAGATTACGACGATGAAATACTACCTCACGACGCCCATCTATTACGTCAACGCGGCCCCGCATATCGGGCACACCTATACGACCCTGGCGGCCGACACCATCCGGCGCTACAAGCGCATGCGCGGCTATGACGCCGTGCTCACCACGGGCACCGACGAACACGGGCTGAAGATTGAGCGGGCCGCGAAAAAGACCGGCAAGACGCCGGCCGAATTCGCCACTATCATTTCGAATGAGTTCCGGCGTCAATGGAAGATGCTCGGCTTGCTCGACCCGGAAACCAACCCCGGCGACCGCTTCATTCGGACGACCGATCCGCGCCACGTGGAAACCGTGCAGGAGCTCTTTCGCCGCTGCCAGGCCAACGGCTACATCTACAAGGAAAGCTACACCGGCATGTACGACGTGGGCGAAGAGACCTTCGTCCAGGGTGCCAAGCCGGGCGACGTTTCCCCGGTGAACGGCCAGCCGCTCGAAGAGGTGACGGAGGAGAACTACTTTTTCCGCCTCTCCGCCTTCCAGGATCGCCTCATTGAACTCTACGAATCCCAGCCCGGCTTCGTCCGGCCGGATTTCCGCCGTAACGAAGTGCTGAGCTTTGTGCGCGGCGGCCTCGAAGATCTCTCCATCAGCCGAGGCTCAATCACCTGGGGCATCCCGCTGCCCACTGGGGACGGGCAGGTTTTCTACGTCTGGTTCGATGCGCTCAGCAGCTACTACACGGCCGTTGCCGGGGAAGACCGCTGGCCGGCGGACCTACACCTGATCGGCAAGGAAATTCTGCGCTTTCACGCCGTCTACTGGCCTGCCTTCCTCATGGCGGCCGGCTGGCCTCTGCCGAAGCAGGTATTCGCTCACGGCTGGCTGCTCTTTGAGAACGACAAGATGAGCAAATCGCGCGGCAACATCGTGCGCGCGGAACCCATTCACCGGGTAATGGGCATCGAGGGCTTGCGCTACTTCCTGCTCCGCGAGATCCCGTTCGGCCACGATGGCGGCTTCAGCTACGACGCGCTGGTGCAGCGCTTCAATGCGGATCTCGCCAACGGGCTAGGGAATCTCGCCAGCCGCACCGTCGCGATGCTGCACCAATACTTCGACGGGCGCGTTCCTTCTCCCGAGGGCAACGGCGACGCCGGTGTTGCGGCAACCGCGGCCGAAACCATCGAAGCCGCCCGCGCGCATTACGAGAACTTCGAGTTTTCAAAGGCGCTCGAAGCCATCTGGGGGCTCATCTCCCGCGTCGACAAGTTCATTGTCGAAAAGAAGCCCTGGACCCTCGCGAAGTCTGGCGATCCGGCGGATAAGGCAGCTTTGGAAGAGGCGCTGTATACCGCCGCGGAAGCACTGCGCGTGGTTACCGTGCTCGTCTCTCCCGTGATTCCCGCTTCCGCCCAAAAGCTCTGGGAAATTCTCGGTGGCCAGGGCAAAGTGGAAGCGCTCCAATGGGATTCGCTCGCCTGGGGACAGTTGCCGAAGGGCGGCAAAGTAGCAGCCCTTCCGGAAGCGCCGCTTTTCCCCCGTTTGAAGGCTGAAGAGGTGATTCCGCGCATGCGCGAACTGGAACAGCAGATTTCCCTGGAGCAGGCCCGCATGGTGGGCAAGGAACCGGAGCCAGCCCCGCTCGGCGATGTGGCCCCGCTCGAAGCGCAAATCACCATTGACGATTTCGCGAAAGTCGATATGCGCGTCGGCCGCATCCTGCACGCGGAGCCCGTCCCGAAGGCGGATAAGCTGCTCCATCTCAAGGTGGATCTTGGCGAAGCGGAAGCGCGCACGATTCTTGCCGGGCTGGCGCTCTACTATAAACCGGAAGACTTGATCGGCCGCAAGGTGCTCATCGCCGCCAACTTGGCCCCTCGCAAACTGCGCGGCATCGAATCGAATGGCATGGTGCTGGCGGCATCGCTCGAAGGCGGGAATCCGGTGCTCGCGGGATTTCTCGAAGACGTTCCGGTGGGAGCCCGGCTGAAGTGAGCCGCGAGCCCAGCGTGGGTCCGGCAATCGCCGGATTCATCGAATCCCACTGCCATCTGGATGACGCGCAGTTTGAAGCCGAACGCGATGCCGTCGTCGAACGCGCGCTCGAAGCCGGCATCGGGATGCTGCTCTCGATCGGCACCGGCGACGGCCCGCCGGATCTCGAGGCGGGCATTCGCATGGCGGAAGCCTACCCTCCCGTCTACGCGAGCGTGGGCGTGCATCCGCACGATGCGTCTAAGGCTTCCCAAGAGACTTGGGTGGCGATGCGCCGCCTTGCCGCTCACCCTAAGGTGCTCCTCCTTGGCGAGATGGGGCTCGATTTTCACTACGACCATTCCCCGCGCGGCGTGCAGCTCGGCGTCTTTCGCAAACAATTGGAGATCGCGGCGGAACTGGAGATGCCCGTCGCGATTCATACCAGGGAAGCATGGCGGGAGACCGTGGATTGCATAAGGGAAGTCTGGGCCGGCGCGGGGAGCGGCGGTGTTTTCCACTGCTTTTCCGGCGGTCCGGCGGAGGCCGAGGAAGCGCTCGCGCTCGGATTTCACTTGGGAATCGGCGGCGTGCTCACGTTCCCCAAGGCCGCGGATCTGAGGGCGGCCGTGGCGGCTGCGCCATTGAATCGATTGCTTTTGGAAACGGATGCGCCCTATCTGGCGCCGGTCCCCCTCCGCGGCAAGCGCAACGAACCCGCATACCTCGTTCACACTGCCCGGAAGCTGGCGGAGGTGAAAGGCCTTCCCCTGGAGGACGTGCGGAGGGCGACGTCCGGGAACTTCCAGGAAATGGTCTTTGCCCGAAAGTTGGCGAATCAGTAAACTAGGAATTCGCTTCATGAGCATGAGCAGTGATCTTAGCCGCACGTTATCGGCTAGGGAAGTCTTCGAACTGATCGCCGGCGACCTCCACCGGGTCGAAGAGCAGTTCCGTGCGGAGTCCGTGGCTTCGGAATCGGCGGTGACGCTGATTGCGGAGCATCTGCAATCGAGCGGCGGCAAGCGATTGCGCCCCACCCTCGTGCTCCTGACGGCCCAGCTCTTCGCCAACCGGGATTCGCAAACCAGCGTGCGTCTGGCGGCGGTGGTCGAATTGATTCATACCGCTACGCTGATCCATGACGACGTGATCGACGAAGCGGAAACTCGCCGCGGCAGGGCCTCCACCAATGCGCTGTGGGGCAACCAGACCAGCGTGCTCTCCGGAGACTGGCTCTACATGCAGGCATTCCGCATTGCGCTCGAAATGCGGAACTACCACCTGCTCGACCTCCTCATCGGCCTCACGCAGCGAATGGTGGAAGGCGAACTCCTGCAGGCCCGTCTGCTCGGCAAGGTCGTGGAACGGGACGAATACCTCGAATTGGTCGACCGCAAGACCGCGAGCCTCTTCTCCGCCTGCGCACGCCTCGGTGCCTGTGCCGGTCACGCCACCGACGAGGAGGAAACACGGCTCGGCAAGTTCGCGTGGAACCTCGGCATGGCCTTCCAGTTGGTGGACGATATCCTCGATTTCACCTCCACGGAAGAAACGCTCGGCAAGCCCGTCGGAAGCGATTTGCGCGAAGGCAAGCTCACCCTCCCGCTTCTCTACGCCGTGGAGCAGGCGACGGCGTCCGAACGCGCCGACGTCGAACGCGTGCTCGCCGAGCGCAGTTACCGGAACGTGCCCTTCCATCGCGTTTTGGAGATTGTCCGCAACCACAGTGGCATCGAATTCGCGCGTCAGGCGGCCGCCGACTATGCCGCCAAGGCCGGCATCCTGATCGGCCAGTTCCCCGAATCGGCCGCGCAGCGCGCCCTCCAGGCATTGCCGGATTTCGTCGTCATGCGGGACTATTGATCCAATTCCGGCTGGCCGCCCTTTCATTTCACCCGAATTTGTTTTGGCGTTAGACTCTAGGAAAGCCCGCTCGTCTTTTTGACGCGCCGGGCCGTCTTATCCCATGGAGCCGATAGTTTGATCCCACGCGTGGCCGAAGACAAAGACCTTGTCCTCGCTGCGCAGCGAGGCGACGTGGAGCCGTTCAACCGGCTGATCGAGCGGTGGGAGAAGCGTATCTTCAACTACCTGCTGCGCATTCTGGGCGACCGCGAGGACGCCATGGATGTCAGCCAGGAAGTGTTCCTGAAGGCCTACCAGAAGATCCGGAGCCTGCAGGACGCGGAACGCTTTTCCTATTGGCTGTTTCGTATCGCGCACAACGAGGCCTACTCTCTGGTTCGCAAATCGCGGCCGGAAGAGGAATGGAACGGCCATGGCGACGGTCCGGAGTGGAGCCGCCGCATGGCACCGGTCGAGGTGTCTCTGGCGATCGAAACGGCACTCGCGCGGCTGAGCCCCGAACAGCGGGAAGCGGTGGTGCTCAAGGTGTATCAGGGCTTCAAGTTTGAGGAGATCGGCGAGATTCTGGGCATTCCGGTTTCCACGATCAAATCCCGTCTCTACACCGGGCTGGAACTGCTGAAGCAGACCCTCGAACCCAGGTTGGAGAAGCGCCAGGCGGAATGAGCGCCCGCGCCGTGGCATAGCCGCCGCGGGGAGGGTGCTGAAGGGAAGTCATGGAGCGACCCATGGATAAGAATGGACGAGATCTGCGGGAGTTGGTCTTTGGTGACGAGCTTGCCCGCACGCCGGATTCCGAATTGCAGGCGATCAATGAGCGCGCGGAGAGCCAGCGCGAATTGAACCGTCTGCTCGAACTGCGGGAAGCCTTGCTGAGCCTCGAGGACGAAGAACCCCCGCGCCGCACCGTGCTGGTGGATACTCCCCCGGCGGCCGACCTGCCCTGGTGGAAGCGAATCGCGCTCTTCGGTTCACCCGCCTGGGGCTTTGCCGGCGCGCTGGCGCTGGCGCTCGCGGTGCTGGCGCACGGCTGGATGGCTCGCCCGCTGGCCAGCGAGACCATTGCGAACGGGCCGGTGGTGCAAGCCCCATCCGCCGCCGCGGTCGCCCCGGAACTCGATTCCGATGCCGTGAATGCCCGCATTGACGCCGCCGTGGAGCGACGCCTTGCGGCCGCCATCACCCGCGTGAAGGCGGAACTGCGGCAGGAGCATGAGCGGGAAACCAAGCGCCTGGTGAACGCGGCCGAACAGCGCCTGGAGCGCGAACACGACAACGAGATGTACCAGATGCGCGAAGCCGTCGCCTTCATCCAGAAGAAGTACGGCCGCCAGATGGTGGCGAATGTGGCCTACATGGGGGAACGCCAATGATCGCGTCCAGCATGCGTGGCGGCATCCTCGCCCTGGCCGCGATGGCGCTGTTCAGCGGATTGCTTGTAGCGGAAACGCCGCAGGAATCGGCCCGCCTCGATTTCAGCGCGGTGCGCCGTTCCGAACGCAGCATCGATGGGCGCATTGAGCGCTACAACACGGAGAGCCCGATGGAAGTCATCGGCGCTACCCGCGGCGTGTATTTGGCCGGGACGGGGCTGTTGTTCTCGATCGAAGTGAGCCTCTCCCCGGCGGTGGGCATCTCGCCGTTTTTCACGAGGATGCCGCCAGGCGAAGTGGAAAAGATTCATGCCGCGAAACTGGGCCGCGTGCCCGTCCTGCGGCAGCTTTTGCTGACGATGCTGCCCGAGATGGCCAAGGCCCATGCCGACGTCCCGGCAAGCGAAGAGATCGTGATGGGAGCGACGCTGTTCTACTTCCCCTACGAGGATTTGCGGGGCCTGCCGGCGCAGATGGTGGTTCGAGCGAATGCGGGCGAGCTTCGCAAGCTGCAAACCACCGGCGACGCGAACGACGCCGCCAAGGTCGCGCCCATCGCGAAGATCACTCTATACTAGGCATCGTCCCCTGCACGGAGCACATGAGCACCAGAGCACTTCCAGCCAACGAAGACGCCCCGCAAACGGACGCGGCAGCACGGCCACAGCGCCTCGGAGAGCGCCTCATCGCCAAGGGGCTGATCGCTCTGGAGGACCTGGAGAAGGCGCTGGAGATTCAGAAGGAGCGCGGCGACAAGATCGGCCGCATCCTCGTGGATCTTGGCTTCGTTTCGTCGAAAGATGTGCTTTCCACCCTGGCCGAGCAACTGGGGCTGGATCTCGTAAGCGTCCAGAGCGAGCCGCCCGGCGCGCCGGAACTCGAAGGTCTGAACGCCCGCTTTCTGCGCCAGGCGCGCGCGATTCCATACGCGGTGGAAGATTCCGTGCTGCTGCTCGCGATGGCGGATCCTCTCGACTTTGAGACCATTACCGCCGTCCACCGCTTTACCGGCCTGCGCACCCGGCCCGTGCTCGCGGCGGAAGCGGAGATCCTCGAAGCCGTGGAGCGGCATTACGCCGATTCCCACCCGCGGGCAGGCGCCGGCGCCTTCGAAGGCGAGGATGCCGAAGCGCTCGCCGATCTCGAGCAGCTTCGCGACATGGCGTCCGAAGCGCCCGTGATCCGCCTCGTAAACACGATGATCGCGCAGGCCGTGGAGAAGCGCGCCAGCGATATCCACATCGAACCGTTCGAGAAAGAGTTCCGCGTCCGCTATCGGGTCGATGGCGTGCTCTACAACCAGGATTCTCCGCCCAAGGACCTTAAGGCCGCCATCATCTCCCGCCTCAAGCTCATGGCCCGCTTGAACATCGCGGAACGGCGTCTGCCGCAGGATGGCCGCATCAAGATCAAGGTGATGGGCCGGGAAGTCGATTTGCGTGTTTCCACGCTCCCCACGCTCTACGGTGAAAGCGTCGTGATGCGCCTTCTCGACCGCTCCGCCGGCGATTTCTACGATTTGCAGCGCCTCGGCTTCGACGAGCGGATGCTCGAGCGGATGCATCATTTCACGTCCCTCCCGCATGGCATCTTCCTTGTCACCGGCCCCACCGGAAGCGGCAAATCCACAACACTCTATTCGGCGCTCAAGCGGATCAACCAGCCGGATAAGAAGATCATCACCATTGAGGATCCCGTCGAGTATCAGATGGATGGGATCAACCAGATTTTCGTCAATCCGCAGATTGGCCTCGACTTCGCCACCGGGCTGCGCCATATCGTTCGGCAGGATCCCGACGTCATCATGGTCGGCGAAATCCGGGACCGCGAAACGGCAGACATCGCCATTCGCGCCGCGCTCACCGGGCACTTCGTCTATTCCACCCTGCACACCAACGACGCGCCCAGCGCCATCACGCGCCTGCACGACATGGGCGTGGA
Source organism: Bryobacterales bacterium (assembly GCA_039812845.1). Taxonomy (GTDB): domain Bacteria; phylum Acidobacteriota; class Terriglobia; order Bryobacterales; family Bryobacteraceae; genus JACTMJ01. The sequence goes on along the minus strand of JBDIBK010000005.1, from coordinate 48,748 downwards.
GAACTACCTGATGAGTTCCACCATCGTGGCGGTGCTCGCGCAGCGCCTCGTGCGTGTGCTTTGCAAGCATTGCAAACGGGAAGCGGGCGTGGTTCGCACCGACGATGGCCGGGAGATCCCGCACTTCAGGGGCGCGGGGTGTCAGCATTGTTTTGGCCTGGGCTATAGCGGGCGCATGGGCATTTTTGAGCTGATGGAATTGAATGACCGTCTGCGCGAACTCATCATGCAGAACGCCAACGCCGTGCAACTGGCGACGGCGGCGCGGGAAATGGGCATGCGAACGCTGCGCGAAGACGGCTGGTTCAAGGTGGAAACCGGCATGACCTCCATGGAGGAGGTCATCCGCGTAACCCAGGATTTATAGCGGCGAACGATGTCGGCCTTTCATTTCAGAGCGGTAGCGGGGGATGGGCGCGTGCGCTCCGGCGTTCTGCACGGGGAATCGGAGCGGGAGATTGCCCGCGAGTTGATGCGGCAGGGCCTCACCCCGGTTTATGTGGGCTCCGGGAAGAGGCAGCGCGCGGATCTGGCCCTGCCCCAATGGGGCGCGCCCGGCCGCAAGGACGTGCTCTTCTTCACGCAGGAGCTTTCCACCCTGCTGAGCGCGGGCGTCCCGCTCGACCGCGCCATCGCCATCACCAGCGAGCTCACGGAGAACAGCCAGTTTCGGTTCCTGGTCAACGATCTGCTGCGCCTCGTGAAAGGCGGCCGCTCCCTCGCGGATGCGCTGGCCACGCACCCGAAGCAGTTCTCGGAGCTCTATGTGAACATGGTGCGCGCGGGCGAGGCCAGCGGCTCCCTGGCGCAAATCTTTGAACGCCTCGCCAAGTTTGAAGAGAGCCGCGACGAGCTGCGCAGCTACATCGTCTCGTCGATGGTCTATCCGGTCCTGCTTTGCCTCGTGGGCATTGCGTCCATCTTCGTGCTGATGAATTTCGTGGTGCCCCGCTTCGCCAAGGTCTTTGCGGACGCCCGCATCCAGGTGCCCGCGCCTACGATGCTGATGATCCAGATCTCCCAGTTCTTTCAGGCCTACACCGTGCCTCTGCTGGTTCTGGTTGCGGTTGGCATCGTGGCGCATCAGTATTATGTAAGAACGCCGGAGGGCCGAATGTGGTGGGACGGCTTTCAGCTTCGCATCCCCGTCCTGGGCGACGCGCTGCGCAAGGCGGAAACCGCGCGTTTTGCGCGCTCCATGGCCACGCTGGTCGCCAACAGCGTGCCCCTGGTGCAGTCCATCCTGATTGCCCGCAACATCGTGAGCAACCGGATGATGTCCACGTCGCTCGACGCCGTCGCGCAGGGGGTGAAGCGGGGCGAGGGCATCGCCGCGCCATTGCGCCGCACCAGCCAGTTTCCCGCCCTTGCCGGGCACCTGCTGCTTGTGGGCGAGGAAACCGGTTCGCTCGACGCCATGTTCTTGCGGATGGCGGAGATCTACGAATCGGAAACGAGAGCGGCCATCAAGCGCTTCACGGCGCTGTTCGAGCCGCTTGTTATCCTGATCATGGGTATCATCGTCGGAGCGTTGATCCTGACGATGCTGCTTGGAATCACCAGCATCAACGAGGTGGCACTATGACACACCAGAACGCAAATCGCCGCCGACGGCGGCAAGCCGGTATTACGCTCATCGAAATGCTGGTTGTGATGACGATCATCGCCCTGTTTGCGACCCTTGTGGCGCCGCAACTGCTGAACCAGGGGGATAAGGCCCGGGTCACCAAGGCCAAGGCCGATATCGCCGGCCTCAAGACCGCCCTCACCATGTACAAGCTCGATACCGGCGTCTTCCCCACCACGGAACAGGGTCTGAAGGCGCTCGAGACCGCGCCATCGGGGGTAAAGAACTGGAACGGCCCGTATCTTCAGGAAGTGCTGGTCGCGGACCCCTGGGGCAACCCCTACGACTATCGCTTCCCCGGCCAGCGCGGCAATGAGCCCGACATCCTCTCCTACGGAGCCGACGGGCAGCCGGGTGGCGAAGATCTGAACGCCGATATCGTCAGTTGGAAATCGAACTGACCGTCGCCGGCCCCACGGCGAAGTCAAACGGAATGACGAAGCGAAGGCTCACGGCGAAGTCAAACGGAATGACGAAGCGAAGGCTCACAGCCATGAGCCATCGCGCCATCAACGGCCCCTTCGCGCGGCATGCGGCGTCCGCGGCCCCGATGCAGCCCCCAGTCCCGTCCCCAATGCGGCCCGTCCCGTCCGCCACCCGTCCCACCCAGGCGGGCATTACCCTCGTCGAAATGCTCGTCGTCGTGGTGATCATCGGCCTGATGGTGGGCGTCAGTGTGCCCGCTTTCCAGGCGGGGCTCCCGTCTATTCGTCTTCGAAGCGCGTCTGCTTCCGTAGCGCAGTTGCTTTACGCAGCCTGCAACCAGGTGGAGCGCAGCCAGGCGCCCGTGCTGCTTATAGTGGATCCCGCCAGCCGCAAGCTGCGATACCGGAGCGTCCGCGAGAAAGGCGAAGACGGAATGGAATTGCCGCAAGGGATTGAGATCGTGGAGGTGGATCCCGTGCTGCCCGCCGCGGCGCTCCGGGCGCGGCAGTTCCTGCTCTATCCCGGTGGCGCGCCGCCCGCGATCACCATTCAATTGCGCAATGAACGGGGCGCGGGCAAGATCGTCCGCTTGAGCCCGGTAACCCTGGCGCCGCTGATCGAAGATCTGCCTCCCCGTGCAACGCCATGAACCCGCAGGTCAGAGCCTCTCATAGGTTTCGAATTCCAATCTCCGCGCCGCCGCTTACTTGCCGCCGCGAGGCCGGGTTCACCCTGCTCGAAGCTCTGGTTGCCACGCTGATCATGGCCATTGCCGTGGTCGGCTTGCTCTCGGCGATTTCCACCTCCCTCGGCAACGCCGCGCGCCTCACGGAGCACGATCGGATTTCCTCGCTTTCGGAACGCAAAATGGAAGACCTCCTCGCCGCTCCCATGCCCTTGGGGCAAACCCTCTCGGGCCAGTTCACCCCGGCCGAGAGTGGCGGTTTAGAGGCGGGCTGGAGCGCCGTCGTCTACCCGTTCGAAGGCAATGCGGCCGGGGCCGGCGACGCGGTTCTCGATCGCTTGGTGCTCGAAGTCTGGTGGATGAGCGATGGCAAACGCCGAACCGTCGAACTCGAAACCTATCGCGCCCGGCGCGTCCAGGATAGCGCGGAACTGGATCGGTATCCCCGTGGTTAGCCGTAATCGTTCCCGTCTCGCGAATCCCGTCTCGCCGGGCGAGCGCGGGATGACGCTCATCGAAGTGCTGATCGCCGTCACGCTCGTCGGTCTGCTAATGGTGGGCATTGCGTACTCGCTGGGGATCGGCCTTCGCGCGATGGAGCGCTCGACGGACCGTTTGGCCCTCAACCGGCGCATCGAGCGAACCCAGGAGATTCTCGAGCAGCAACTGCGGAACCTGACGCCCGTTTCGGCTGCGTGCATGCTGGAGAATCCCGCCGCTCCCCAGGCGATGCCCTTCTTCGAGGGCGAACCCCAGCAGTTGCGCTTCGTTTCCACTTACTCCCTCACGGAAGCGGCCCGCGGCTATCCGCGCATCCTGGAGTTCACTGTCGTGCCCGGCGATCCCAGGCGGAACCCGCCGGGCGTGCGCCTCATCGTCAACGAATTTCTCTATTCCGGCCCGGCAAGCGCCGGCCTCACCTGCTATGGCCTGGCGCCGGACCCCATCACCGGCACGCTCGTGCCCCGCTTCGCCCCCATCCAGCCGCGTCCGGATTCCTTCATCCTGGCGGACCGGCTGCTCGGCGCGCGCTTTCGCTACCTGCAATACCTTCCGCCTCCCGATGCCCCGCGCTGGGTGGATCAATGGATCTTTAAGGAACTGCCCGAGGCCATCGCGGTGGAGATGCTTCCGCTGCCGGGGGAGAACTCCGGCGTGCAGCCCGCAACCATGGTGGTCCCTCTGCGCGTGGACCGTCTTCCGGGGAAGCGATATGGCGATTAGCGAACGGCACAGACCGCGCGCGAGGCGCTCCCGCCGCCGCCCATCGAAGGGCGGCGCTCTGCTGGCCGTCTTGTGGCTGGTGGCCGCGCTCTCCGTGATCGCCCTCACCATCGCCGCCACCGTGCGCGCCGAAGTGGAGCGCTCCACCACCGTCTCCGAAGGCGTGCGGGCGTATTACCTCGCCAAGGGCGCGATCGACCGGGCGGCGCTTTACATCCAATGGGGCGCGGGCGCGAACCAGCCCGGCCGCCCTCCGGTCTACTACCTGCGCGGTGTGCGAACCCTCGAATTTCGTCTGCCTTCGGGCGTCGCCAGTGTGGATGTCATTCCCGAGACCGCCAAGCTGAACGTCAACCGGGCCGATGTCGGCGATCTCCTGCGGCTCTTCCTCGCGCTCGGCCTGGCGCCTCCCGATGCGGCTGAACTCGCTGCCGCCGTGGACGACTGGCGCAAGCCCGCGAACGAAGCGCTCACCCCCTTCGACCGTTACTACCTTTCGCTTACTCCGTCTTTTCCCGCGCGCCATGCGTCTCTGGAAAATGTGGAAGAACTGCTCCTCGTGAAAGGGATGACGCCCGAGCTATTTTACGGTGCCTATGTGCCGGGCTCGGGCGATTCGCTCACTTGGCGGCCCGGCGTTCGCGATTGCCTCACCGTCTATGGCCGCGGTGATTCCGTCGATATCAATTGGGCCGAGCCCCCGGTGCTTGCCGCGGTGGGCCTTCCCCCGCAAGCCGTGGCGCTGATTGACGCCCGCCGCCGCCAGCAGCCCTTCCTGATGGAAACGGAGATTCCGCAGCTTGGCTTGGGCGGGTTCGAGGGCGCACAGCGCCTCCAGATCGGCGGCCGCTCGATTTTCACTCTCCGCGCCACCGCCCGCCTGCTTGAACAGGATGGCAGCCTTTCCGCCACCCAGCGCGGCATTGCCGCGGTCGTCGATCTGAACGAGCGGACGGTGGACCGACCATTTACTACGCTACGCTGGTACGACAGGGCATGGAAACAGTAAGCACCGTTTCTGTTTCGGGAAATGGCGCGCTCCCGGATCAGCCAACTGCCGGCCCCGCCGCTCCCCCGGCCGGGTTGCGTCCCGCGCCTTGGTGGAAACGCGTTGCCGCCAGCGGTTCCGGCGTTGCCATCGCCGTGGATCAGGAGAGCATCGATATACTCATCCTCCGCGTTCGCCCGGCCGGGGTCGCGATTCTCGGCTACCAGCGCCTGGCGGCGATCAAGGAACGCGGCGCGGTGGAGATCGGCGCGGAATACGCCCGCTTCCTTCGTGCGAACGGCGTCCCCCACCTGCCAGCCTGGGTCCTGCTGCCCCGCGCGGACATGATTGTCCGCACCCTGAACCTGCCCGGCGTACCCGCGAAGGATCTTGATTCCGCCATCGGCCTGCAGCTTGAGTCGCTGCACCCCTACGGAGACCAGGGTGTGCGCTACGGATTCGTGCGCGCCGGCGGGACGCCTCAGGTCATGGTGGGCATTGCCCGCGAAGATCTGGTGGATCGTTGGATCTCCTTCTTTGAAGAAGCGGGAGTGAAGCTCGCCGGGTTCACCTTCAGCGCCGACACCCTTTACCGCGGGTTTCGCTGCCTGCGGACGCCCAGTGCCGGCTTCGTGACCGCCGTCGAGGAGGAAGATGCCGTCGAGATTTACGGCGAGAGCGCGTCCCGCCCGGTTTACGATGCGCTGCTCTATGCCGATGCGCCGGCAGCTCTCGAGCGGGCAGCCTCGGAACTGCGGCTGGAAGACGCTGGAGCCATCCGCGACATCGCGGAGCTCCTGCCCGCCCCGGCCACGGTGGAGCAGGCGGAATTCGCGGCGAAGCATCCGCTGCTCTATGCCACCGCGCTGGGTGCCGCGGCCACCTTCCCTTCGCCCTCCGCGAATCTGCTCCCCGCGGAGCTGCGCAAGGGCGGAAACTGGACGATGTTCCTGCCGACGCTCGTGCTCACCGTCATCCTCGCCCTCCTCGTCGCTGGAATGTACGGCTACAAAGCCTGGGAGGAGCGTCAGTATGCCGCCCGTCTGTTGGCGGAGGTCCAGTTGCTCGAACGCCAGGTGGCCGCTGGGCAGCGCCTGGATAGCGAGGGAGAACGCTTCCTTGCCCGTCTGGACGCGCTCAAGGAGTATCGCCTCCGAACCACGGCCGATCTCGAAGCGCTCCTCGCTCTCACCCGTCTGCTGCCCGAGGACGCCTGGATCACGCAGCTCGATCTCTCCCGCACCGAGATCTCCCTGGCCGGCGAAGCCGCGCGGGCCGGCGACCTCATCGGCATCATTGACGCCAGTCCGCTCTTCGAGAAAACGGAATTTGCAATGCCGCTCCAGCGCATCGAGAATCGGGAGATCTTCCGCCTGCGCATCCACCGGGAGGCGGCCCAATGACGATTTCCGCGAGAGACCGTCGCGCCCTGTTGCTGCTCGGCGTGGGCATCGCCGCCCTCTTGGGCTGGCGGCTCTGGAACGCCCGCGATGCGTCCATTGCGACCGCCGCAACGGTCCAGCTTCCCATCCCAGTGCTCGAAAAGCGCTTAGTGAGCCTGCGGGAACGCGCCGCGCTGAATCCCGCAAAAAAAGAAGTGCGGGAGCAGCTCGCCAAGGTCGTCGAGGATCGTGAGACCGCGCTGATTCGGGCGGAGACGCCCCAACAGGCGCAGGCCGCCCTCCTCGCCAAAGTGCGTGCTGTCCTGGAGCGCCAGGCCCCCCCCCTTCAGGCCGGTCAGGTGGATATGGCCCCCATTGGCGGCGCCGGCGAAGATTACGGCGAGGTCGCGGTGACCGTCGCCTTCCCCTGCGCCATTGAGCAGCTCGTGAACGTGCTGGCCGACATCCGCGCCATGCCGGATGCGGTGGCGACGCGGAATATCGCCATCTCGCTCGCGAACCGCCAAAAGAAAATGCTGAATGTCCGTCTCACCGTTTCCGCGCTCACGCCCAGGGAACTGGTGCCGGAACCCACCGGAGGAATGATCCGATGAAAACCAGACTGCGCATCTTGAATCTCGTCCTGCTCCTTGCCTGCGGCTTTGTCGTCTGGCAAGTGCGCGCCAACCATGTGCAAGCCGCCGAGCGCGCGCAAAAGACCTTTCGGCCGCGGGCCAAAGCGGTGCCCACCCCGGACGTGAAGGTGGTCCCGGTTCCCGCCGCGGAGCCTCCCTCCGCCTATGTGGAGGTCGCCACCCGCATGCTGTTCGCGCAGGACCGCAATCCAAATGTGGTCGAGGAAAAGAAGCCGGAGCCCCCGCCCAAACAGATGCCGCCCTTGCCTGTGCTCTACGGCGTCATCAATTTTGGCGACGGCCCCATCGCCATGCTCAGCGAGAACGACGCCGGCAAGCAGGGCTCGTACAAAGTGGGCGACAGCATCGGTGAGTTCAAGGTGGTGAAAATTTCCAAGGAGAAGATCACCTTTCTGTGGGACGGCAAGGAAATTGAGAAGACGGCGGAACAACTGAAATCGCAGGGGAAGAGCGCGCCCAAGAAGAGCGGCAAGGAGACGGCGTCCAAGGTGCCCACGCCCGTAGCGCCGCCGCCCGCTCCAACCAAACCCGGCCCCGGCAAAGAGACCGGCGGGCGAGAGCGTGCCTGCCAGCCCGGCGAGAAGGCGGCCGATGGCACCGTGGTGGATGGCTGGGTAAAGCGGACCACGTACTCTCCAATGGGAGCCGTTTGCTTCTGGGAGCCGGTAGCGAAATAGATCTCCGTCATGGGGGATGCTGCGCGCGAGCGCGCGGAAAGGGTGAGGCAACGAATGAAGATTGACACGAAGCACATCTGCGCGGTTGGGGCCTTGGCCGCCATCCTTCTGCCTGCAGCGATGGCTTGGGCGCAGAACGCACCGGCGAACGCACCAGCGAGCGCGCAGGCACCCGCCCAAGCTCCAGCCGCCCAGACACCGCCGGAGCCTGCAACCGCGCCCGCGCAGCCTGCCGCTGCTCCCGCGCCCGTCCAGGCCAGCCAGGCACTCGTGCTCGATTTCAACGGCGCGGATCTCCGCACGGTGATTGACCTGCTCGCCCGCCAGCTTCGCATCAACTACATCCTGGACCCCCGCGTCGATGGCACGGTCACCATTCGCACCTACGGCGAGATCCGTGCCGTCGAAGTGCGCTCCGTCCTCGAAACCATCCTCCGCATAAACGGCGCGTCCATGGTGCAAGTGGGGGACATTTTCCGCATTGTGCCCGCCGCCGATGCCGTGAATCTTCCGCTGAGCCCGATGGTGAACGCTTCCGCCACGCAACTGCCCGGCGGGGAAGAGGCCGTTCTCAATCTTCTGTTCCTCAAGTACGCCACGGTGAAAGAAATGGAAGGCGTGGTGCGCCCCTTCCTGGGGCAGGGCGCGCAGGTCACCTCGTTCGCGCCGGCCAACCTGCTGATGATCCTCGACAATGCCCGCAACATGCGCCGCACCATGGAGCTGGTGGCGCTCTTCGACAGCGATGCCTTCGCCACCCAGCGCGTGCGCCTGTTCGAAGTGAAAAACGGGAAACCGTCGGACATCGCCGCGGAGCTGGAAAAGATCATGAAGGGGATCGCGTTCTCCACCGAAGGCGGTTCCACCACCTTTATCCCCATTGACCGCATCAATCTCATCCTCGCCGTGGCTCCCAATCCCGGCGTTTTTGACGAAGTGGAGAAGTGGCTCGCCAAACTCGACGTTTCCGTGGCGGTCTCCTCCGGCTCGATTAACAACTATGTCTATCGCGTGAAGTACAGCGACGCATTCATGCTCTCTCAGTCGATCATGCAGCTTTACACCGGCATGCCCGTGGGAATGGGCATGGGGATGGGGATGTACGGTGGCGGATACGGCGGTTTCGGCGGCGGTGGCTACGGCGGCATGGGCGGCGGCTTTGGCGGCTTTGGCGGGATGAGCGGTGGCTATGGCGGCATGGGTGGCGGGTTCGGCGGGTTCGGCGGCTTCGGCCAAGGCGGCTTTGGCCGAGGCGGGCTAACCAATCGCGGATTCAACCTGGGAGGACAGGGCATGACCGGTGCCGCTGGCGCTGCCGGTGCTGCCGGCGCGGCGGGCGCTGCCGGCGTCGCCGCCGGGCAGAATCCCACCGCGAATGCTCTCTATGGCGGCATGGGTGCCTACGGCAATATGGCGGGCGGCTTGCTCGGGATGGGTTACGGACCCATGCTCAGCCCCACGGGCGAGCGCATCCCGCACGTCATCCCGAACTTCATCGACAATTCTCTTCTCATCCAGGCCACGCCCCAGGAATATGAGCAGTTGCTGAAGCTCCTGGAACAGATTGATATCGCACCTCGGCAGGTTCTTATTGAGGCCAAAGTTTTCGAGGTGTCTCTCACCGGCGCTTTTGCGGCCGGCGTGTCCGCCTATCTGAATCGCGTGGGCGATGGGCCGCTCAAACCCGGCGGAGGCGACTCGGATTCCGATTCGGCAACCAACGTAGCCCGCCGCGCGCTGGCCATTGCGGGCTCGAACGGCGGCCTAACCATGACCGCCGGCATGCTGGTGGGCCGGAGTCGCGAATTGCTCGCCATTCTGACTGCTGCTGAAGACAACCGGCTAACCAAGGTCATCGCCGCGCCCTCGATCCTCGCCACCGATAGTATTCCGGCAAGTATTACCGTGGGTACGGAGGTGCCCGTCCTCACCTCGCAGGCCGCCAGCGCCGTGCAGCAGGGGGGCACCTCCCAGTTCGCGCAGACCATCACCAGCCGGCAATCGGGCACCAACCTCAATATCACCGCCCGCGTTACCCCGGCCGGCATCGTCACCCTCCTGATCAAGCAGAGCTTTAGCACTCCCCAGGCCGCTGCGTCCTCTGGAATTCAGTCCCCATCCTTCAACAACCGAAGTGTTGATACCCAGATCACCATCCGGGATGGCGATACCATTGCCTTCGGCGGAATCATTCAGGAGAACGATCTCGAAGCCAGCAGCGGAATTCCTTATCTGCATCGCATTCCCGTCCTCGGTGCTGCCTTCGGCGCGAAATCACGCACCAAGACCCGATCGGAACTGGTGGTGTTCCTCACCCCCAAGGTGATCTACGACACCAACCAGATGCTCGATGCCTCCGACGAACTCCTGCGCAAGATGGAGCGGGTGAAGCGCCTAATGAACAACAGTTCAGACCGATTTTAGAAACCGCGCTCATAATCTTAGCCTTTTTTCTACAAGTTCTGCCGGGCGGCTCCACTCCTGGCGGAAGTCTGCCGGAAACTATTGACTTTGTTCGGCAAGGCATGATTAAATTCGGTCTGGTGGGATTCGTCCTCCAAGCTTTCAGAAGCTTGGCCCAGTTGTTGGTTGACTTGGCTAAACCGAATCTTATTTGCATTCATCGTCCATAGAGACGGATGGAGCGGATCGGGTCGAAATCCCGCAAGCATTATATAGAGAGCGGAACGCAGAATCTTTTTGAGAACACTACGGAAAGATCTAACCTTGCGTCCAAAGAGCTCCGGCTTTCACTCGAGTTTGAGGCTCAGGTTGAAAGAACACTTCGTCAATTCAAAGCGAAATTCCCTACACCACAAGGAGAAGGAAATGTTCGATTTCCGAAGACTCGTGCTTGCTGTCATCGTGCTCGCGATTGCGATTCCGATGGCAAGCGCTCAGGAAGGGCCGGATAACCTGCCCTTTAATTGCCGTATCACTTCCACCCCGCCTCTCGTCCGTATTGAAGGCGTTGCGGAATTGGCCGGCGACATTCTCATCAGCTGCAGCGGCATCGTGCCGGATCAGGGTTTTGAAACGGTGGGCGGAGCGACGGTGAAGCGCGCTCTCCGCGGCAACGTCACCCTCCGCGCCGATGTCCCCGTCACCAGCCAGTTCATCGGCACCACCGATGTCAACAGCCGGCTCCTGACGGATGCGCTGATTATCAACTCCGGCAACCAGGGTGCCTGCGCTGACCAGTTTAACTGCACACCGGCCGAACGGGATCCGCTTACTCGCGTGAACTCGAACGCCGTTGCGGTTGGCCAGATTGGCCAGGGCGTTCCCTACACCGGTGGCAGCACCGTGTGGGCGTTCCCCTACACCGTTGCCGCGAAGAACCATGGCTGGTGGACCCCCCAGGACGCCCTCGGCGCCACCCTGGAGTGGGATGACGTTCTGCTCGCCCCCGGCTCCGCCGCCGGCAAGCAGTGGTACATGCAGCTCCGCATTACCAACGTCCGCATCAATGCCGCCTCCTACATCGGACTCGCGGACTTCGCGCCCGCGATCAATGCCGTTGTCACGATCAACACGCAGCCCGGCAACGTGACTGCGATTCCTGACACCGTGATCATTGCCCGTCCGCGTCCCAGCTTCCGCATTCGCACGCGCCCCGCGATCCGCCGCAACTGCGACGATCCGAAGGAGCTGACGATGGAACTCGACATCATCGAGCTCCTGCCGAACGCCTTCAAGCCGCGCGTCGACAATGAAGTCAACACTGGCAGCGCAATCTACGATCAGGACAACCCCAATACCGCGTTCTTCACTGAATCCGGCTTGATGCTGGACAACGTGTGGAACCTCACCGCCCCCAACAAGGGCAACACCGGCGTGGCCACCCAGGGCACGCAGTTCAACATTTCCGTGATCAGCCCGTCCACGCTGGACGCCGCGCCGTTCTCGGTTTCCGTTGGCGGCGGTGCGGACGCTCAGGCTGGCTCGCTTCTCGCGTCCACCGCGGGCACCGCGCTTGGAACCTCCACCTCCGGCAATGATGTCATCCGCAACTTCCGGATTGAAATCATGAACAACTTCGACCCGAGCATGGGCGAAGGCTTCGCGCTCACCGTGGATCCGTTCCTCACCAACATCCTCACCGTGCCGATCACCGCATCCTACGATGAGAAGCTCTATGGCTCCTCCTCCATCCAGGTGTGGTACCTGCCCCTGTCGAATGCCGCAACGCAGTCGACGGTGCATACCGGTGCGCAGTCCGTGCCGCGCTTCGTGCCTTCCATCAAGACGGCCGATGGCTTCACGGTCACCCGCTGCCGCACGCTGCTGCTCTTCCCGTACGTCACCAACCGCAACGGTTTCAACACCGGTATCGCCATCTCGAATACTTCGCGTGACGATAACCCCGGTCCGTTCGCGGATGGCGGCGGCGCACAGCCCCAGACCGGTCCTTGCACCCTCTACACCTATGGTGGCAACAACGGTCCGGCCAACCCCGTGTCCCAGCTCCCCGTGGAATCCAGCATCAACGTTCCGGCAGGCGGCATGTACCTCATGACGCTGCAGACCGGTGGCGTGGTGAAGGGTCCTGCCGGCCAGGACGTCGGGCCGATCGGCGCAGCCGCCGGTTTTGAAGGCTACATCATCGCATCCTGCGAATTCCAGTATGCGCATGGTTACGCGTTCATCTCCGACACCCAGGTTGCGAAGGTTGCCCAGGGCTACCTCGCTCTGATCATTCCGGATCGCGCCGGCTTCTTCGACGGCGACGATTACTACAGCGATGAGCGCCCCGCTTCGCCGTTTAACCTCGGCATCGGTGCGATCAACGGTGGCGAGCAGCTCGTCCACTAGAACGCTCCTAACCTCTTGCTCGCAAGAGCAAGCAAAAGGGCGGGTTCCTCGGAACCCGCCCTTTTTGTATCTCGCGAGCGCTGGATCGCCGTTTCGTTGACGCCTCTGCTCCCCCGAGTCCCCCTCGTTGGATAAAGCCCTCCTTGCCAGGACCGGCCCTCCTCGTTAGGACGGGATAGGCGCGAAGTCCGCCGCTTCCATGCCCCAGGAGGACTTGATCGTCTCCAGCGTGTACTCCGGGTCCCGCATGGCGACGTTCAGCGAAATCGGCAGATCCTCCTTGCCCTCCATCTTCAGGACAAGCTGATCCAGAAACCACGGCCGGGATTCATTGCCGCCTTTCATCCGAAACGGGGTGATCTCCAGCTTCGCGACATCCATTCCCGCACTTTCCATCTTTTCCCGCAGGGCTGTCGCGGCGAAGTTGCCCACTTCAGGGTGGATCTCACTGGCGTCCCGATCCTGCCACGTAAACGTCGAAGGCGAAGGGAACACGATCTCCACGTCAAAACGATGGCGATACCCATCCTCGGTGACAAAATCCTGCCGACCGCCCGGCGCAACCCGGAACACCGACGTGCCCAGATCTCCTTCCGCATCCGTTGAACCGGGAGCGGTCGTTCCCACCGATTGCAGAGGGTGGATGTAGCGGTTGAGCGTCGCCTCGGACACCATGGGAACCCGGAAGATGGGATGCAGTGGGTATTCGGAAGTCGTTGCTGGAACTACCGGAGCCACCCACGATTGCTGCATGGGCATCATGGATGGGCCGTCCCCGGTGGTGCCCCCTGGCCCTGCCGTGGCGCTGGCGGACGCGGATCCTCGGTCGCTTCCTGGCGTCGATATCGCCTCCGCAACCGCCGCTTCAAAAGGCGCGCTTTCGCCGGCGGCATGCCGCCCGGAAGCGCGATTCGTCGGATATCGATGGGGTTGGGTTTCCGCGGCCCGCGCCGCGGAAACAGGATAAGAATTGATTGCAGACATGCTTCGAAAGATGCCCTCCAGGACAACTTCGAAGCAATTCTCCCGCCATTTGCCGCCCAGACCGCCACACCCCGGTCGCCACACCCCGGCAGATGGCCCCGCTGCGGTGCTCCAGCCGCCGCCTAATTCGCTTTGGGCTCCGCCTTCGCCTTCTCGTCCATCTGTTCCGGATAGCGGAACTCGATCATCACCGGTGTCGCGCTCCGCATGGGGCTGGTTTCGATCCAGACCGCATGGGACTTCGGCGGCGGCTGAATTCCTTGCGGTTCATAAGAGATGGTAATCTTGGCGCTTTCCCCAGAATTCAATTCATCCCGGTCAATCTTGGCATTCAGGCCCTTCAACCCTACCCAGGACACACTTACCTTCAGCAGCCCGGGGAAAGAGTTGTAGACCTCCGCCACCGCCGACGACGGCTCATCCGCCCGCAAAATCACCGTCTTCGGGTTGGTCTTGAGCGGTGCCTTCAACTGCTCCACGGACACCTGCGGCGTCAACTTCGTGTCCTTGCGGTCGGGCTTCGCCCCTTCCACCATGTCGGGGGTGCGCGTGGGGACCGGGCCGAAGGGCGTCATCACATAATCGTCCTCGTTCTTCCGGCCTTCAAACTTCGGTGTATACCACTTCCATTCGCCATTCTCGATCTTCCAGTAGGTGGTGGTGGGCATCGTCACCCTCCCGCCGCCCACGGGCGTCGCCATGCCGCGCTCACACAGGATCGTCACAATCGCTTCATTGTAGGCATCGTTATAAGTGATGCTCATGATCTCGATTGAGAAGCACGAGTCCTTCTCCGAGCCGATATAGGTGTCCAGACTGTCCTCGGCAACGTACTTTACCGCTCCACCGAACTTCTTCGTCACCTGCATCTCGAAGAACGCGTTCGCATTCTTCCGCAGCGCCGCTTCGACGTCGGGGGATGCCTTCCTGAAGAGCGCCGTCGCGTCCTGTGCCGATGCACCGAATGGCACAAGTGCCAGAAATCCCAATAAAATCGAAGCCAGTCTCATCGCGGAAAACACCCCAAACAGCCTAGACGTACACAAGGCGGAAAAAGTTGGCAAAACGAGGAGAGCCATCGGGTAGAAAGAAAGGCGAGGTCTTTGACGCTGCCACCCGTGCTTTCCGGGGGCCGCGGATCAGCTACGGGAGGGATTAGCGGTTCAAGTGCGGCGGAAACTCTGGCTGGGAGGCAGGGACTCGAACCCCGATAGGCAGAGCCAGAATCTGCAGTCCTACCATTAGACGACCTCCCAACTCCATCCGATTGTAGCATCTGAGCGCCGCATTCCGGTAGCGCCCGTGCCTTCACGCCATCCCCGTCTATTCCGTCTCGGTTCGCGCCAGCCGCGGTTCCCGGCGAAGACTCACTCTTCGCCCACCGTCTGCTCGGACGATTCCAGCGGACCCGCCATCCGCTCCCGCCTTACCGCGTCCAGCACGCCGTTGATGAACGGCACCGATTCCTCGCCCGAGAAGCGGCGCGCCAGCACAATCGATTGGTCGATCACCACTGCCGGCGGCGTGCCCATGCCCACCATCTCGTGAATCCCCATGCGCAGGATGTTGCGGTCCACCAGCGGCATTCGTTCAATCCGCCAGTTCGCCGAGTGCTTCGTGATCAGCTCGTCGCATTCCGCCACGCTCTCCCGCGTCCCTTCCACCAGCGTTTCCATGAACGGGTCCTGCTCCGGAACCTCATCGCCTTCTTCGAGATACAGACTCTCGTAGTACGCCCGCACGCCCTCCAGTGCGCTCATGGAACGGATATCGCACTGAAACAGAACCTGAAGTGCCCGTTGCCGGGACTTATATCGTGCGGGCATTGCCTAGCCGTTCGCTCGCAGTTTCTTCAGAAGATCCGCCATCTCGATCGCCGTCATGGCCGCCTCGAATCCCTTGTTTCCGCTCTTGGCACCCGCGCGGTCCAGCGCCTGTTCGAGCGTATCGCAGGTCAGGATCCCGAACGCCACCGGCGCTCCCGCGGCCAGGGAGGCGCTGGCCACCCCTTTCGCCGCCTCGGAGGCCACATAATCGAAATGCGGCGTGTCCCCGCGGATCACCGCGCCCAGGCAGATCACCGCGTCATAGCGGGCCTGTTCGAGCAGCGTCTTCACCACCACCGGCTGTTCCCAACTGCCGGGAACGCGCACTACGTCCACCGCTTCCGCCGTGCCGCCGCAGCGCGTAATCGCGTCCAGTGCTCCGCCCAGCAATCGCTCGGTCACTAGGCTGTTGAACCGGCTCACCACGATGGCGAAACGAAGTCCGGCGGCCGAGAGATGGCCTTCAATGGTTCTGGCTGTCATAGGGGTGCGCCTTTCCTACAGGATGCAATGAATCTCACTCTCGAACCGGCTGTCTCCGCGAAATCGCGCTCAAAACCCTGGGCTCGCGGACAAATCGCCGCCGCCTCGCGAAGCGGGCTCCGCTTGAAGCCGATCCCCAACCCGGCTCTCCCCATGGGGCGATGGGAGGCTGCTATGGGATACTGGATCTATTCGTTGTCAGTTTACCGCATGGACCCAGCCTTCATTCGCAACTTCTCAATCATCGCCCATATCGATCACGGCAAGAGCACCCTCGCCGACCGGCTCCTTGAGACCACCGGTGCCCTCTCGGACCGGGAGATGATGGAGCAGGTCCTCGATTCCATGGATCTGGAGCGGGAACGAGGCATCACCATCAAAGCCCATGCCGTCCGGCTGGATTACAAGGCCGACGACGGCAAAGTCTACCAGCTCAACCTCATCGACACCCCCGGCCACGTCGACTTCAGCTATGAGGTTTCCCGCAGCATGCAGGCCTGCGAGGGAGCGCTGCTGGTCGTGGACGCCTCTCAAGGCGTCGAGGCCCAGACCCTCGCCAACACCTACTTGGCCATCGAGAACAATCTGGAATTGATCCCGGTTCTCAATAAAATCGATCTCCCCGCCGCCGAACCGGAGCGCATCCTCGATCAGATTGAGCAGATGATCGGCCTTCGCCAGGACGAAGCGCTGCTCGCGAGCGCGAAAAGCGGCATCGGGATTCATGCCATCCTCGAAGCCATCGTTCATCGCATCCCTCCTCCGGAAGGGGACCCGGAAGAACCACTGCGCGCCCTGATCTTCGATTCCTGGTTCGATTCCTACCGCGGAGTGATCGTCCTTATCCGCGTCATGGAAGGCCGCATCCGTCTGAAACAGAAGATTCGCCTCATGTCGAACGGCAAAGTCTTCGAAGTGGACGGCCTCGGCTACCAGTCCCCAAAGCCCATTCCCTGCCAGGAGCTTTCCGCCGGCGAAGTGGGCTTCCTCTTCGCCAACATCAAGAACGTCGCGGACGCCCAGATTGGCGATACCGTCACCAGCGAGGCGGGCGGAGCCACGGAGCCGCTGCCGGGCTTCCAGCTCTCCAAACCGATGGTCTTCGCCGGATTGTATCCCGTCGAAAGCCACGCCCATGGGGAACTGCGGGAGGCGCTGGAGAAACTGCGGCTCAACGACAGCTCCCTGAACTACGAACCCGAAAGTTCCGCCGCCCTTGGCTTCGGCTTTCGCTGCGGATTCCTCGGCCTGCTCCACATGGAAATCGTGCAGGAGAGGCTCGAACGCGAATTCAACATCGACTTGATCACCACCGCGCCGGGCGTGCGTTACCAGGTCACCCTCAAGTCGGGCGAAGTGATCGCCGTCGATAATCCGAACAAGTTCCCCAACCCCTCGGGCATTGACATTATTGAGGAGCCCGTAATCGAGGCCACCGTCATCACCAGGGAAGATTCCGTCGGCGAGATCCTGAACCTGCTCCAGGAAAAGCGCGGCGTGCAGAAAAAGTTCGATTACTTGGGCGGCTCCCGCGTGATGCTGGTTTACGAAATGCCCCTGAACGAAGTGGTGCTCGATTTCTACGACCGCCTCAAGTCCTGCTCGCGCGGATACGCCTCGCTCGATTATCACTTCGCCGGCCACCGCGTTTCCCCCATGGTGAAGCTCGATATCCTCGTCGCCGGGGAGCCGGTGGACGCGCTTTCGATCATCGTGCATCGCGATTTCGCCTATGAACGCGGCAAGGCCCTCATTGAGCGCCTGCGCAAGCTCATTCCCCGCCAGATGTTCGAAGTGGCGCTGCAGGCGGCCATCGGCGGAAAGATCGTCGCTCGAGAGAATATCCCCGCCATTCGCAAGAACGTGATCGCCAAGTGCTACGGCGGCGACATCTCCCGCAAGCGCAAGCTCCTGGAGAAACAGAAAGAGGGCAAGAAGCGCATGAAGCGCGTGGGCAGCGTGGAGATCCCGCAGGAAGCCTTCCTCGCGGTGCTCAAAGTAAGCGACGACGATTAGTCTCGCCCGTGCCGCGAAGAATTACGCTCGCGGATGCGCCTTGTCGTAGACCGCCATCAGGTCCGCCAGGCTCACTTGCGTGTACTTCTGCGTCGTGGAAAGCTGGGCATGGCCCAGAAGCTCCTGAATCTCCCGCAGGTTCGCGCCCTCCCGCAGCAGGTGGGTCGCATACGCGTGGCGAAACGTGTGCGGGTGAACGGTTGTATCGCCGGAAAGCGCGATGGCGTAGATTTTCACCAGCCGCCTCACCGCCCGGTCGGAGAGCCTCCCGCCGCGCACCGCCAAAAACACGGCCCGCTCTTCAGTGGCCGCCGCGCGCTGGGCCAGCCACCGGTTCAGCACATCGCGAACCCGCGCGGTGAAGGGCACCATGCGCTCCTTGCGTCCCTTGCCGGTCACGCGCAGCACCCGGCCCTCCAGGTCGAGATCGTCCAGGTCGAGCCCCACCAATTCCGATACCCGCAGGCCGCAGCCATAGAGCAGTTCAAAAATCGCCAGATCCCGCTCGGGCTGCGGCTGCGCCACTCCGCCCGCCGCGATGGCATCCAGCAGCGAATTGATCTGCTCGGCCGAAGGCACGCGCGGCAGGTTCTTGGGCGTCTTGGGGATCACCAGCAGCCGTGCGGCGTCCAGATCCACCACCCCTTCCCGAACCAGATACTTCCAGAAAGTGCGAATCGCCGCGATCTTCCTCCGCAAGGTCACGCTCTTTAGCCCTTGGTGATAGAGGTCCATCACCCATTCGCGCAGCACCAGCAGATCGATCTCCCGCGCGGACGGGCATTCCGCGTCGGCGGGGCTCAAGTAACTCACGAATTGCAGCAGATCGTTTCGGTAAGCGCGCAGCGTTTGCGGGCTGGCGTTCTCCCGCTCCAGTTCCGCCAGGAATCCGCTCACCAGCGTGGAGAAATTCTCTGCCATGTCTAAAGGTTCGCCGGTCTTTGCTCGCGCCGATCCTGCTAACGCCGGTCCGGCGGTTCCGTTCGCGATTGCCTAGCTGGCGGGCGGGAAGTAGACTCCCACCGCGGGGAACATCTTCTGGATGAACGAAACGCCCACTTTCTCCGCGGAATCCACGCCGCCTTCCGTCTTTGGAACCGGCACCACCACCCGCACCAGAGCCGTATCCGTCCGGTTGAATCGAATCGCGTCGGTCACCAGGTAGACTTTCGCGAGATACTCGCTCGCAACCACCCGGTCCAGAGACTGATACCAGTAAAGCACCACGCTCGAATCTTCCCCGCGCGTAACCACGTAGCGGTTCACCGTGATCGTGCGGTCTTGATCGGGAAGCTGAATATCCAGAAAGCCGGATTGCGAGGGCGTCCAGCCCGAGCCTGGAAGGCAGTGCTTCGGAGAGTGGGGTGCCTGGCCGGTCCGCTGCGTCTTGAAGTACGCCATGAACAGGCTCGCGACATCCCGGCCGTCCGAGTAGACCCGCGTAAGCGTGTCGTCCGCCCGCAATACCGCCAGCACTTCGTCCTCCACCTTTCCCTCGCGGATCATCGTCCAGCCGGGGAACTCGGTCGGGAACGTGCTGAGCGCCGGGATCCGAGGCACGTTCTCTTCGCGGGAATACCCATAAAGGATCGCCATTTGTGCCACCAGCACAACGGTCAGCACCATCGCATGTCTGCTCGTAAACAGACTAGCTAGTTGTCTTCGGAGATCCATGGAACCACCTCCTTCCGATCCATTCGAGCCCTTGGTGTACGAACGCCAGCATCACGAACGCCACAAAAAACAAAGCCCATCCGGATAGCGTATGGTAAAAGCCCGTCGCGTATTCCGTGTTGATTTCACTCAGAATTCCCGTGACGGTCACGCGGCTCGCATTGGCGGCAATGGCCACCGGAATCGTGGAAAGGAACAGCGCAATCCGGATCCAAACCGTCTTTGTGAAAAAGAAGCCATAAACCAGCGAGAGGAAGGTGAGTGCCAGCAGGCTGCGGATACCGCTGCACGCTTCCACCACCTGCAGCTTCTGGCTCGCCAGTTCCAGCACATTTCCTTCGCGCAGCACGGGGTAGCCCAGCAGGTTCAGCGCCCATTCGGCCAGCCGGCTCGCCAATAGCTGCAGCGGAAACGTGACTTGGTTATAAATGATCTCCGGAATCGGAATCATCAGCAGCAGAAGAAGAAGCGGGAAGCACAGCGCGCGGAACAGCGGCCAGCCGCCCAGATAAACCACCGCGCCCCAAACCGCGAACACAAACGCCGTGCGCGCCAGAAACAACTCCGCGCCCAGCGTGGCCACCGTCAACTGCATCCCGGCCAGAACCACCAGCACGATGCCCATCCAGTGGGAGCTCAGCGTCAGTTTGCCGATCTCTTCACGTTTTTGCCAGGCGATGTAACCGGCCACCAGCGGCACGAAGAACCCGTGGCTCATTTCCTCGGACTGGTCCCACTGCTCCACCAGCCGGATCAATGTCGGCAGGTAAGCTAGAACCAGCAGGACGCCAAACCAGCCGATGGCCACCCAGTTCCACGATTGCGATTTCGTAGGTGCGGTCGCTTCACGCGCAGTGCTTTGGCTAATCGAACTCATGAGTTCCTAAACGCAAAACGAACCTCTGCCAGCGGGGAGCTGCCCTCCAGCCTGGACGTACGATGTCTGAATAGTATCTTCAGGATAAACTATCAGTCAACGTGCGGAACCTTCTTCGGCTGCTGGCGAGTTTGTGCGTTACTAGTACTTTTCTCCTCGCCCAAGTGCAAATCCTCCCTGTAAAGGACGTGCGCGCGGGCATGAAAGGCACGGGTCTCACCGTTTTTTCCGGCACCGCCATCCAGAATTTCGACGTTGAAATTCTGGGTGTCATTGAGAATTCCGCGCCCGGACAGTCCATCATCCTCGCGCGGCTTTCCGGCGGTCCGCTCGCGCAAACCGGCGTCATTCAGGGGATGAGCGGCAGTCCCGTCTATATCGGCGGGAAGCTGATTGGCGCGGTGGCGCTGGGATTTGCGTTTTCAAAGGAGCCTATCTGCGGCATCCGTCCCATTGAAGAAATGATGGCGGCTGGAAACCCCGCCAGCCGGGCGAATCCGGTCGCGAATCGCGTTCGCCTCGGCGATTCCCAGGTGGCGCACGTCTTCTCTGAGCCCGAATCCGTCCCCGCCGGGACGCTCCGTCTCACGCCCGTCCGAACGCCCCTCCAGCTTTCCGGGTTCACGGAGCGAACCCTCGCGCATTTTGCGCCTCTCGCCACTCGCCTTGGCCTCGAATTGGCGCAAGGCTTCTCTGGAGCCGCGCCCCAGCCTCTCCCGCAAGCATCTCCAGCGGGCACCGCCGCCGCGCCCAAGCCCGGTTCGATGATTAGCGTCCAGCTCATGCGCGGCGATATGCAGGTGGCGGCCGACGGCACGGTCACGGACGTCGTGGGCAACCGCCTTTACGCGTTTGGCCACCGCTTTCTCGGCGTGGGAACCACCGGCTTGCCCTTCGCCCGCAGCGAGGTGCTCACTGTCCTGCCCAACCTCTCCACCTCGTTCAAGATCACCCGATCCGGGGATCCTTTGGGCGTCATTGAGCAGGACCGCAACGTCACCGTTTCGGGAACCATCGGCGCGGTCCCGGATCTCGCGCCCTTCCATCTGAATGTCCGGCGGGCCAATGCCGCGGGGGATCGCCTGCTTGAGAAATCCTACCGGATGGAGATGGTGCGGGACCCCTTCCTCTCGCCGCTCCTCTTGCAGATGGCCATTTTCTCCGCCGTCGATGCCACGGAGCGCACGGCCGGGGCCACCTCCATTGGCCTCGATGCCGTGCTGCGCTTCCAGAACGGCGTTCCTCCCCTGCGCATCGCGAATCGGTTTTCCGGCACTTCCATGGTCGCCCTCGCGGCCGCCCTGAATGTCGCCGTGCCGGTTGGCTACGCCCTCCAATCCGGCTTCGACGAACTGAAGCTCGAAAGCGTCGACGTCAACCTGGTTTCGTATGAGAATCGGCGCGAACTCAACCTGGATCAGGTGTGGGCGTCCACCAATGAGGCCGACCCCGGCGAGGAAGTGGAGATTCACGCTGTGCTGATCGATGCGGCCGGCGCGGCGGTGCATCGCCTCTTCCGCTACACCATCCCGCGCGGCGCTCCCGCCGGCCCCCTCTATTTCAGCGTCGCCGACGCCGCCAGTCTGAACATGCTCGACCTTCCCAAACTCACGGCCATCGTGCCCCGAAACCCAGCCCAGCTTGTCGATCTGGTGAACGATATCCGGGGCAACGGGAAGCTCTATCTGCGGGTCTGGCGTCAGGAGCCCACTTATTCCATCCAGGGCGCGGATCTTCCGGCCCCTCCCCCCTCCGCCGCCCTTATCCTCGATAGCTCCACCGACGTCAAAGGCGGCCGTAACGCCGCCCAGAACGCCGCGATTGCGGAGATGAACGCGGATCTGGGCGACTATGCCGTTTCCGGGAGCCGCACCATTCGTGTAGATGTCAAAAGCAACTGAAGCATGAAACTGCCGATGAACCACCCATCCCCTTCCACGCCCGTCCACGCGGAGAATCGGCACCGGTGCCCATGGCGAAGCTTCGCCACGCATCGCCCGCGCCATCTGTTGCTCGTCTGCCTCGCCCTCTGGATGGCCGCGATGGCCCCGCCCCCGCTTCCCGCCTCCCAAACCACCACCTGGGAGATGGCCGGCGTCAAGGACTTCCTGAAAGGCAAAATGAGCGGCGTGGCGCTGAGCTGGGATGGCCTTCTGCGCCCCGGTTACCGCCGGGAAGAATTCGCCTCTCCGCAACAGCCGGTGATTTGGGCGGCCCAGCGCGGTCCGGATGGCACGGTTTTTCTCGGCACCGGCTACCGCGGCGGCGTCTATGCCGTGCGGCCCAACGGGCAGATGGAACTGATCTGGAACGCCACGGAGCCTGCCGTGTTCGCGCTTGCCGTCGATCCCAGGGGAACCCTCTACGTCGCCACCTCCCCTAACGGGAAAATCTACAAGATCGAGGGGGATACGGCCACCGAATGGTTCGATCCGAAAGCGCAGTATATCTGGTCCCTCGTCGCGGCCCCCGACGGCACGCTCTACGCCGGAACCGGCCCGGAAGGAAAAATCTACTCCGTCAGTGCGCAAGGCAAGGGGGAACTCTATTTCGCGAGCGGCCAGGCCCACATCACCAGCCTCGCCCTCGATCGGGAAGGCCGCCTTCTCGCCGGTTCTGAGCCGAACGGCCTGCTCTACCGGATTACCGCCAAAGACCGCGCGTTCGTCCTCTACGATGCCAGCCTGCCGGAGATCCGCTCCATCGCTGTTGCCCCCAACGGCGAGATCTATGCCGCGGCAATGGGGGGGTCCGTCGCCCGCAAACAGCAGATGCCCGCCGCCGGAAGCGGCACTCTGGATACCGGCGCGCCCACCATCAGCACCACGGTTACAGTGACCGCAGCCACCCAGAACCCGCCGGGCGAGGGCTTGCAGCAGGCGGTTCCTCTGCCGCAAACAAGCGCGTCGCCCGCTTCGCCCGCCAGCCCGCTGGGCGCGACTTCTGCGATCTACGAATTGCCCGGCGTAGAGCGTTCCGCCGTCTATCGCATCGCCGCCGACAACACCGTCGAAACGCTCTGGAGTTCCAAGGAGGAGAACGTCTACGACCTCGCCTTGGACAGTGATTCCGTGCTCATGGCTACTGACCGCGAAGGCCGCATTTACCGCATGGATTCGCGCGGTCGGGCGGATCTGCTCGCCCAGACCGGCCAGGGGCAAACCACCCGCGTCCTTTCCCTCCCCTCCGGCTTTCTCGCCGCCACCGGCAACGAGGGCAAGCTCTTCCGCTTTTCCCCGGATGCCACCGCCCAGGGCAGCTACGAATCTCCGGTTCACGACGCCGATACCGTCGCGCGCTGGGGCACCCTCTCCTGGGCCGGCCGAAACGCTCCGAATGCGGGCACCGGGCTTCGTTTTTTCACGCGTGCGGGGAATTCCTTCCGGCCGGATAGCACCTGGAGCGATTGGCAGCCCGTTGCCCAGGGCGCGGAGGGCCGCATTGGGAGTCCCAACGCCCGCTATCTGCAATGGAAGGCCGAGTTCATCGCCACGCCCGCGTCCGTTTCACTCGAGCGTGTCACGGTAGCCTATCTGCCCCAGAACTCCACCCCCGCGATGAAATCCGTCCGCGTCAGCAGCCAGTTGAAGTCCAGCGGTACCCAAGGGGCGGCGGCGGCACAGGCGGCCGTGGCGGCATCCTCCGCGGCCTACACAGTCACGGTGAGCGCCACCGGAGACAGTGATGCCGCGGGTCCGGCGGGCTCCACCGTCGCCAGCACGGCCAAGCTCGTGGAAGCCGCGCTGCAGTGTGCCTGGGAAGCGGAAGATGCCGACGGCGACACCTTGGAGTACAGCCTGCACTACCGCGCGGAAGACGAAACGGTCTGGAAGCCTCTCGCAACGGCCCTCCGCGAAACCACATACTCCGTCGATGCCAATCGCTTTGCCGATGGCCGCTATTATTTTCGGGTGACGGTGACAGACGCCCTGGACAACTCTCCCGGCGTGGCCAGGGAAGATTCCCTCGTGAGTGCCCCCGTGGTGATCGATCACGGCGCTCCCGTGATCGAGGTGCTGTCGCGGGAGCGCGTGGAAGCCGGCTGGAGCCTTCGGGTGCGCGTGACGGATGCTGTCTCTCTGATCCGCCGCCTGGAACTGTCGGTGAACGCCAAAGCGCCCGTGGTCGCCTTGCCCGTGGACGGCATCGCCGATAGCCGCACGGAGGAGTTCGTCCTCTCCGTCCGCGACGATGCCGCGCCCGAAGCCGAAAAATCCGTTGTAATCAAGGCCACGGACGGCGCGGGAAATGTCGCCACCGCCCGCGCACTGTTGGTGAAAACTCCGTAGCGCAAGCCGCCGCTATTGCCGATTGCCAACGGGTTTCAGCAGCAGCCCTTCAAATTCCACGCCGGTGCCGGCCGCCTTGCCGAAAGGCGTTGGCGGGGTAACGGTCACCTCCAGATCCTCCCACGCACGGGCCAGGAAGCGCCCCAGCGGGTGCGCCACCGGCGCCTCTCCCTCCCCGGCGACGGCCTCCACGCTTGTCCGGCGTGCATCGCCGTTGAACGCCACTTCCACAGCGGCCGGCGCATTGCCCGGCTTCGTCATCCCGAACGCCTCGAATTCTCCATTCCGCGGAACCGCAAATGCCCACCTCTGTTTGTAGAGCTTGGGCTTCTCGTAGTAACCGCGGCCGTTGTAGTGGAAGAACTCCTCCGCGTCCGCTCGCGAAAGCAAATAGCTGCCGTCCTCGCGCTCGATAACCAGCGGCGGCGCGATGCTCAGGTCGCCCGCGTACTCGGCCGCAATCACCGTCACCGCTTCCGGCAGTTTAGGAACTTGCGTCAGCACCACCTGCGCGCCCGCCTCCTCCGCGGTGTCAAGCGGTGTCTTCGCGCTGTCCGTCAGGAAGTAGGCCTTCGTGATCGGGTTGCGCAGACGCGGCAAGCGCAGCTTTCCGTCGGCGGGCCAGGCCGTTACCAGCAGATAGAGCTTGCCCGGCTTCCGCGTGGCGTAGCCGAAGCTCAGCTCCCGGAAGGGCTGCGGCTCGCTTCCATAGATCGCTTCCCCATTGATCGAGAGCCATTTCCCAATGGAGCGCAGCACGTCCGCTTCAAACTCCACCACCGAGCCATCCCCGCGCGGGCCGATATTCAGCAGATAGTTGCCGCCGCGGCTCACCACCTTCGCCAGGTTCAGCAGATGTTCGCGAATCTTCCCCGGCAGATCCTTCCGTTCCTGCCAGGACCGGTAGCCCCATGTTTCGTGATAGATCGATCCCGGCGTTTGCCAGGGTTCGTCGATCACATGGTTCGGAATCGCATTGTCCCCCATCACCGTGAAGTCGCCCTGATGGTTAAACACGCGCCCGCTTACCATCGTGTCCGGCTGCAGCGTATGCACCGCATCCGTCCAGCGCTTGCTTTGCGCCGGAGTTGGGTTCCCCATGTCGAACCAAATTTCCGAGAGCGGGCCGTAGTTTGAACAAAGCTCCACCAATTGCCCGAGGTTGAAGTCTTCAAGCTGCTTCGAAATGGGGTTGTCGTTCCGCATGTCCGGAACGCTTCCCTCGTGCCAGTCGATGTTGGAGTAGTAGACGCCGAAGCCCAGCCCCTCCGCGCGCGCGGCCGCTGCCAGTTCCTGGAGCACATCGCGCCGGTAGGGCGTGCCGTCCACCACGTTGAAGCTCGAAAGTTTCGAACCGAACAGACTGAAGCCGTCGTGGTGTTTGGCCGTGATCACGATGAACTTCATCCCCGCCTCCCTGGCCAGTCTGGCCACCGCCCGGGGGTCCCACTGTTGCGGGTTGAACTGTCTGGCAACCTGCTCGTATTCCTTCCCCGGAATCGGCGCGCGCAGTTGGATCTGTTCGCTGTAAATGCTGGTGACGCGTTCGCCCTTCCACACGCCGCCCAGAACGGAGTAGAGCCCCCAATGGATGAACATCCCGAACTTGCGGTTCTGCCACGCCTTCACGGCCTGCGCGGAGGGCCGCCGGCCATCCGCAATCTCGAACGTGCCGCCAACGGATTGGCCGGCGTCGCCAACGGATTGGCCGGCGTCGCCAACGGATTGGCCGGCGTCGCCAACGCTCTCACCCGCGGCGTCCCGCCCGCTGCGCTTGTGCTGCACGTACACCACGCCCAGCAGAATCGCCAGCAGAAATACGGCCGGGGTCACCAGCGGGAAAGACTTCAATCGCATGGCCACTGCTATCTTCTCATGCGCCGCCGCCGCCATCGGAACCGCGCCAGAATCCGTCCCACCGATCGGCTCCCATGGCAGAATAGAACCAAATGGCACTCAATCAGATATCCATCGTTGGCGTTCCCATGGACCTGGGCGCTGGAAGGCGCGGTGTCGATATGGGGCCCTCCGCCATCCGTGTCGCCAATCTCGGGGCGCGCCTGCGCGATTTGGGTTACGAGGTGGAAGACCTCGGCAATGTGGATGTCGCGCAGGCCGAAAGCATCGGCCCCAGTGCCGACAACGCGCGCTATCTTCCCGAGATCCTCGCCGCCTGCACCCGCCTCTCCAACGTCGTCTATCGGGTTCTGGAGAACGCCCGGCTGCCGCTCGTGCTGGGCGGGGACCATTCCATCGCCATGGGCAGCATCGCGGGCACGTCGCGCTTCTTTCAGGAGCGGGGCAAGCGCATCGGATTGATCTGGATCGACGCTCATGCCGACATGAACACCCCGGATACGACGCCGTCGGGCAACATCCACGGAATGCCGCTCGCTTCCGTCATCGGCCTCGGCCTCGACGATCTCACCCAGCTCGGCGGAACGCCCGGTCCCAAAGTGAATCCGAAGAATGTGGCCATCGTCGGCCTGCGCAGCGTGGACGCCAAGGAACGCTTCAACGTGCGCAAGAGCGGCGTCACCAGTTTCACCATGCGCGATATCGACGAACGCGGCATGCGCAGCGTGATGGACGAAGCCATCCGCATCGCCGGCAACGGCACGGAAGGCATTCACGTCTCCCTCGATCTCGATGCGGTGGATCCCTCCGAAGCGCCCGGCGTGGGCACCCCCGTGAAGGGCGGCCTCAGCTACCGCGAAGCGCACCTCGCCCTCGAAATGGTGGCCGATTCCCGCAAGCTCCTCTCCATTGACTGCGTGGAAGTGAACCCCGTCATCGACGAGGCCAACCGCACCGCCAGCCTCGCCGTGGAGTTCCTCTGCTCCGGCCTCGGCAAGCGCATCCTCTAGCCTGGACCAGGTGACCTGTGTCGCAAGCAAGCGGCGCTCCGCGTGGAGCGGCCCCGAGCCTTAAGCCCCACCGGAATCCCGCTTCCATCGCGCCGGTCGTCCTACCCGCTTGAAACAGGAATCCAGCCCGAAACCTCCTCTCAATGGGTATCGTGCGCGGAAGATCGCTGCCCGGAAGCGCCTGCCATCTGGCGGATGCAGCCGTCGCGGTCTTTGCGCGGGATCTCGATGCAGGCAGCATTACATAAGACGGAGGACCCCGCTCATTCGCGTTCACCTGTAACACAGAACCCCTAGGAGGATTTCAATGAGAACAAGGAGTATTTTGCGGCTGATGCTCGCGGCGCTGGCCTTGGTCAGCCTGTCGGCCTTCGCATCGGCGGACACATGGAACCAAAAGACGAAAATCACGATCAACGAAACGATCGAGGTGCCTGGAGCCACGCTTCCCCCCGGTCAATACATCGTGAAACTCGCCGACTCTCAATCTGACCGGCACATCGTTCGCTTCATGAACGCGGACGGAACCAAAGTGCTCACCACCGTTCTGGCAATCCCAAGCCAGCGGGAGAAGGCCACCAGCGGCAGCACGTTCACGTTCTATGAAATGCCGGTTGGCAGCCATCCCGCGCTGCGCAACTGGTATTACCCTGGGCGCCTGATCGGCCAGCAGTTCGTCTACCCCAAAGACCGCGCCAAGGAAATCGCCAATGCCACCGGGCTGTATGTGCCGTCCATGGCGGAAAATTCCAACAAGTACATGAGCGACAAGTCGGAGAACGATGAGTACCTCAATGCGTACCGCGGTTCCGCGGTCAGCGCCGTTGGCAAGAACAACCAATCGACCACCTACGAAGATTCGGTGGCCAAAAACAAGGCAATCGCGCAGTCCGCGCCGGTTCCGGCACAAAAGAACCGCTTGGAGTTCGGTGAGAGCACTGCGACCGTTGCAAGCGCAAACAATAGTGCGAATGCGGCCCGGCAGGATTCCCAACTGCTCGCTCAGAACCGGAATCAGAACCGCTACACCGCATCCAATGAGCTTCCTCACACCGCGTCCAGCCTGCCGCTGCTGCTGCTCTTGGCGACGCTGCTCGTCGGGGGCGGCTTCGCCATTCGGCGTTTTGCCTAAGGAAGGTCCCTTGCAACACGAGAAGTCAGGAACCCCTCCGCGGGATCCTGGCCTCTCCTTCTTAGCCGAATGAGCCAATTCCCAGAGTTCCGATCCACGCGCCGCGTCGTCCTCGCGCAACTGGCCTTCGCCTGGATGGCCGCTGCCGCTCAGCCCGAAGACCCGCGTTTTGGAATCGATGTGGAGAACGCGTCCGTGGCCGTAGCGGTCACGGACCGCCGCGGGCAATCCGTCACCGGTCTGACGGCGGAGGACTTCCGGCTGTTTGAGAACGGCGAAGCCCGCAAGATTCTCTCCGTCTACGATGCCACGGAGCCCGCGTCCGTCGTGGTTCTGCTCGATGCCAGCCGCAGCGTGCGTTCGATCCAGCGGGGCCTGCTTCTCGCCTTCCGAAGCTTCCTGTTCACGCTGGCGGACGGCAATCAGGTGGGCGTGCTCGGCTTCAACAACTTCATCGAAACCGTGTCCCGCTTTGAAATGCTCAACAGCCAGGTGCGCGGCGATCTCTTTGCCAGAGCCGCCCGCATGAATCTCGATGGGCAAACCGCCATGTTCGACGCTCTGGCGGCCGCGGCCAAAATGCTGCGCCATGCCGCCTTCGCCAAACGCGCCGTCCTGCTCTTTGGCGACGGCGGAGACAATGCCAGCCGCGTGAAGCGCGACGAGATCTTCGCGCTCTACCGAACCAACGCCATCGTCATTCACACCGTGGCCCTGTCAAATCCCAACAACCCGGACCAGAACCTGGGCCTGCTTCGCCGGTTGTCAAAGGAAAGCGGCGGCTATTTCGGAGTCGCTTCCAAAGCGCGGGACCTGAAGGAAGATTTTGATCGCGTTGCGGAGGAACTGCGGGCCAGCTACGTGCTGTCGTTCGTGCCGGCGCACCTGGAGGGTTCCGCGGGGACAAAACTGCGCATCGAGCTTGCCGGAAGAGATCCCCGGCGCTATCGCTTGAAGTACCGCCAGGTGCTCGCCCGCGAGCCCCGCCAATGAAGCGAAAGAACCTCATCTCGTTGTTCCTGATCGTCCCCGGGTTCCTTCTGCTGGCATGGTCGGTATTCAGCATCCTGCGCATGCGCGAGACCGTCGAAACCACGCGGGAGTGGCTGCGCGAAACTGCTGCCCGGCCATCCTCATCCCCCGTTTGGCTCAGCGCAAGCCGTTCGCTCGATCTGCCGGAGAGTGAGCCCCTGGGGATGCTCTCCATCGATAGCGTTCAGCTCGAAGCGCCTGTCTTCGTCGGCGACGAGCAAGAGACGCTCTCGCGCGCCGCGGGCTGGATCAAGGGCACGGCGCTTCCCGGTTCTCGCGGCAACGCGGGAATTGCCGCGCATCGCGACACCCTGTTCCGGCCGCTCCGCAACATCAAGCCCGGCGATGCGGTCGTCTACTACAGCCCCTCCGGTTCGTACACCTACCGCGTCGTATGGACCAAGATTGTCCGGCCCTCGGACGTATCCGTGCTGGATAACACCGCCATCCCCAGCCTCACCCTCGTGAGCTGCTACCCGTTCTACTACGTAGGCCCCGCCCCCTATCGCTTCATCGTGAGAGCGGAAGCCCCCGGCCCCTCTCGGGAGCCGTCCGCACTGCACCCGCGCACCCTGCAATAGCCGGGCCGGCAGTGCCAGCCTCATGGCGGTGTGTTATGGTATCGTGACTGGCAAAGATGTCTCAGCAAGTGCCGCCCGCACCCGACCCAGATGATCTTCCGTTTCGGCATTACCCGCTAAGGCACCGCCTCGTCTCGTGGATCGGCCAGAACGTTTTTGACGGAATCACCTATACCGCGCATCATGGGCTGATCGCGGGGATGAAGCGCAAGGGTGGTCTCGCGTGGCTTCCGGTGTGTCCGCAAGTCACAGCCGAGCAGCGATTCTGGGAGTCCCTCGATCTCCGTGGCAAAGTTATCTACGACATCGGCGCCTTTCAGGGAATCCTCACGCTCTACTTTGCCAGCCGCGGAAAGCATGTCGTCAGCTATGAGCCAACGTCGAGGAACCATCGGCGGCTGCTGGAGAATCTGCAGCTGAATAATCTGACGAATGTCAGCGTCCGCAACGTCGGGCTGGGTTCCAGCCGGGGCCGCGCAACGCTTTTCTTCCAGCCGCTGATGCCCGGCGGCGCTTCGCTCGAACCAAATGCTGCTAAGGGTATGCAGCGCTTCGCTCACGTCACCGAGGAGATTTCGATCACAACTCTCGATGAGGACATCCGGGAGAACGGCCTGCCCGCCCCCGAATTCATCAAGATCGACGTCGAAGGGCTGGAAAGCGAAGTATTGCGCGGTGCGCAAGAAACCCTTGCCTCACACCCTCCGCTTTTCCTGGAGATGCACGGAGAAACCATGAACGAGAAGCGCCGCAAGTGTGCGGAAGTGGTCGCGATCCTAGAACAGGCTGGGTACCGCGACATTCTCCACGTGGAGAGCGCCTCCCGAATCACGTCCGCCAACACTTCGGTGGCCGCCCAGGGCCATCTCTATTGCCTCCGCGATCGCTGAGAGATTTCCGGGCGTCGCCGGGGCGCGGCGGAGAAGGGAAACGCAAGCGCCTCCGGCCGCTAGTGTAACCAAGACTTCTGAGGCGGCTTCGCCCGCGTGTCCAATGACACGACATGTTCCATTTCGAAACAATCATCGAATTGTTAGGCCACCTGACCGATACCGAACACGGCGGAAATTGTGTTCCTCCTCCAGCCACTCTTGTCCGAGATCCGGCCCCATCCCTAACGCGGTTAGCGGCGAACACGGGACATCCGTAGGAGCAACGTGCGCCACGGACACTTGCCCCGTTCGACGGAGTCAATAAAGCGGCAGGTTGGTAAAGCGGAATTAGTTTGATAGCCTTACATTCACACAGAAGGAAGCATGAACCGCGTGCTGATACCAGCGTCCAAACCCGTCGCCAGACGAATCAATCCGCTTCGCATGAAGGCGATGAACACCGTCAGCCTGCTCACCCTGCTTCGGGAACAGGGCCCCCTCTCAAGGTCTGACCTCGCCCGGATCAGCCGCCTCAGCAAGCCCACCGTATCGGAACAAGTGGCGGACCTGATCTCCCGCGGCTACGTCGTCGAGACCGGGCAGAGAACGTCTGGCGCACAACGCGGGAAGAAGCCAACGCTGCTCGAATTCAACGCGGACTGCGGCCGCGTAATCGCCGCCAGAATTTCCGCCGACAACATCCAGGTGCGGGAATCCAGCCTCGATGGATCGGTCACGCATCAGGCGACCCTGCCGATCCGGCCCAGCCTTGGCCCGGACTTCGTCATCGGCACCCTGAAGGAAGCAATCCGGCCGATCCTGCAACGAAGCGCGGTGGCTCCGGGACGCCGGCTCATCGCCATTGCGGTGCCCGGCTTGGTCGATGTCGTCAACGGCATCGTGCTCGAAACCGACAACCTCTTCGGCTGGCGCAACGTCTCCCTGGGTGCGGATCTCAGTTGGGAGTTCGGAATTCCCGTCGTTGTCGATAACGACGTAAACCTCGCCACCCTCGCCGAGGCCCGATTTGGTGGGGGCCGGGGCGAGCCGTCCTTCGTGGTGATCCAGCTTGACACCGGCATCGGGCTCGGAGCGTACATAAACGGCGCGCCCTACCACGGCCGGCACTGGGCGGCGGGCGAGATCGCTCACATGGTCCCGAACCCGGCCCTCATCAGTTCCCCCACCGGCGGCCGCGGCCACCTCGAATCCGCCGTGGCAATGGATCGTGTGGAGGAGCGGGTCCGCGAACTGGCGGCTGCGGCGCAAGGCCCGCTGGCCGCGCTCTTGGAATCGAATCCGCCGCTTCCGGCATTGCTGCTCGCGGCGGAGAAGGGCCACGAGCCCGCCGCGCAATGCGTCCGGGAACTCACCGGGACCCTCGCGGCCGCCATCACGAATGTGTCCGCCTGCTTCGATCCCGGCAAGATCATCCTGATCGGGCCGCTTTTCTCCGCCCTGTTCGGCGAGATTCGCACAGTCTTCGAATCCGTATTCCGCTGGCCCGTCAAGCTGGAGCTTTCGGGCCTCGGGGAAGACGTTGCCCTGCGTGGCGCGCTGGTGGCGGGGCTGGCGCGCATTCATGACCGCCTCGAAATTGAGTTGGAAAGCCCGCAGGCGGTCACGCCGGCCAGTGCATCTGTCGGCCTCGCGGAAGAAGGGAGCGTTCGATGAATCGACGTGCGTTTGTCGCCGGGGGTGCCATGCTCAGCCAAGCCGCCGCAAGGGGTCTGGAGCCGCCAAACGAAAGCATCCGGGTGGCCCGCTCGGCGGCTCTGGCGCTGCTGAAGCCCACCGAATCCCAGCTCCAGCGCGGCTTCGAGCTGCACCAGTCCTCGATTGTCATTGAGCCGTATGGCTTCGCGCCCCGTGCCGCTCCGGACGGAGACGCCGCCCGGCGTCTGTATGAATCGGGCATCTCGGACCGGGAAATGGATTTCCTGCTCGATGAAATGGAAAACACCCGCTTCGTCCCCGATCCTCTCGAACGGCGGGAGTTCATCTCGGCCTGGAAAGCGTCCGGCGTCACCTGCGTGTTTCAGAACGCCGGCCAGGAAAGCCAGGACCCGCTGAAGCTCCTCCGCCGCCTGGGGTACTTCACCTACGCCCTCGACATGCTGCGCGACTTCATCGTGCGCGTGACCGACGCCGACGACATCCTGCTGGCGAAGAAGTCCGGCAAGGTCGCGATGGCCTTGAGCACAAATGGCGTCCCGCTGGAACAGCGCTGGGAGACCGTCTCGTCCGAAATGGACCTCATCGGCACCTTCTTCCATCTCGGGGTCCGCATGATGCACCTCACCTACAACCGGCGCAACATGATCGGCGACGGCTGCGCGGAGCCCTCCGATGCCGGTCTCAGCGACTTCGGCCGCTCCGTCGTCGCGGAGATGAACCGCATTGGCGTCATCGTCGACGTCGCCCACTCCGGGCAGCGCACCAGCTTTGAGGCCGCCAAGGCATCGTCGAAGCCCATGGTCGCGAGCCATTCCGCTTGCCAGGCGCTCCACTCCCACTACCGCGCGAAATCCGACAAAGTCATCCAGGCCATTGTCGACACCGGCGGATTCATCGGTATCTGCGCCGTGGCCGATTTCCTCGGGCGCACGCACGACTTGAACGCCATGCTGGACCACATCGATTACGCCGTCGGCAAGTTCGGCGTGGATCACGTGGCCATCGCCACCGACTACTCTTACCGCTCCAGCCGCGCCGGCCAGGAGTTCCGCAAGCTCCCCGCTCGCCGTCGCCGCAAGCCCGGCTGGGAGGCCTTCTGGCCCACCCCAATCGCACAATTCCCGGAGGGGCAGCAGACCATGGCCTGGACCAACTGGCCCCTCTTCACCGTCGGCCTCGTCCAGCGCGGCTACCGCGACGAAGACATTCAGAAGATCATCGGCGGCAACGCCCTCCGCGTCCTAAAGGCCGTCTTCCCACCCCGCCCCCGCCTGGAGGTGCCCGCCGCCTGATCTCGCCCCCGCGGTCGGCCCTTCATCCCACCTGGCGAATCGCTGGAACCCCTCCGAATAGCCATTCCAGGCGCTCGGAAACGGGCTCATGATAGACTCGGGGTCGTAGGTGTGTCCGACCAGAACCTCACCCAGCCCGGCAGCATGTCGCCGGATTCCTCATCGCCTGACGCGGATTCCATCCGCGGCTTGGTAGACCGAATCGCCGAAAGCCCTCAGTTCAGGAAGTCCCGCAGGCAGCAACAGTTGTTGCGCTACCTCGTGGAACGGAGCACCGCCAGCCCGCGCACGGAGATTCAGGAGCGCGAAATCGGGACGGCGGTCTTCGGCCGAAAAGCCGAGTTTGACACCTCCACGGATAACATCGTCCGGGTAAACGTCTACGATCTCCGGAAGCGGCTCCAGGCGTATTTCGCGGAAGAGGGCCAGTCCGAGCCCTTTGTGATGGAGATCCCCAAGGGCGGTTACTCCCCGGAGTTTCGTCTGCGGGAGAGCCTCGAAACGCCCGCATCCCCGGCCGAAATCGAGACCGTTTCGCCCGAACCGAAACCCGCCTCTCGCTTCATCGCGCCGGCCCTCGTTCTCGTGCTCTTGGTCCTCTGCCTTTGGCTCGTCGCGGCGAACCGTTCGCTCAGCAACCAGATCACGGCCCAGTCCGTTTCCCCGGAACTCCAAAAATTGTGGTCGCGCATGTTCTTGCCTGGCCGCGCCACGGATATCGTCGTTGCCGATTCGAACCTGAGCTTCCTCCGGGACGCCCTCCCCTCGCCGTTGGAGGCGGAAGACTACTTTCGCGGGAGTTTCCTCCCGAACGATCTCTCGCCGCTGGATAGGAAGCTCTTTGACCGCCTGATGTCCCGCCGCTACACCAGCATGGCCGATGTGCATGTGCTGCAGCGGCTTAACTCGCTTCGGCGGCCCGGCGACGAAAGGTTCACCGTGTATTTCGCGCGCGATTTCTCGCCGGAGAACCTAAAGACCTCCAACGTCGTCCTTCTGGGCAGCAAGCGGTCAAACCCCTGGGTCGAATATTTCGAAACCGGATTGAACTTTCGCACGGAGCATGACGCCTCCACTGGATACGGAGTCATCGTCAACGCTCACCCTCGCCCCGGCGAGCAGCCAACCTACAAGACGCTCACCAAGGCGCCGATGATCGAAACCTATGGAGTGGTGGCGTTTGTGCCCAACCTGTCTCGAACCGGCAGCGTTCTGATTCTCGAGGGCGCGGGGATGCACGCCACCGAAGCCGCTGGCGAACTCGTCACTCGGGCTGACCTCTGGAGCGGCGTACTGCGCGCCCTGGACGTTCGCTCGGAGGCGTCTCTGCCGCATTTTGAGGTCCTATTCAAGACCGGCGTGCTGGGTGCAGCCATGCAGCCACCAAAAGTAATCGCCGTGCGAATCAAAACGGAAGAATAAGGCAAGAGCCATTTCCTCAACAACATACGACACTCCTAACAGGCCTTTAACGTCGCTGTAACCGTGAATTGTCTTGCCCGCCCGAACACGGAAGGCCGATCCTTGCGCTTGGAGCAATCTACCCAAATGCGTCAGGTCTTCGGCCGACCCAGTCGGTGGCTTTGGGTGAGGAAGTCCGGTGGAAATTATCGAAAAAGAGGTCCAGGTATCATCTATGTTTGACCACATACGAGCTTGCAGCCGGCTGCTGATCGTCGTGCTGCTTGCGCAAATTCTACTCGCGTCCGCGCTCGCGCAGACCTTCTCCGGCACCATCACCGGAACGGTCACGGACGCAACCAGGGCGGCTGTTCCCGGCGTTGCCGTGAGCCTGTTGAACACCGCCACACAGGAAGTGCGAAACGCCACGACCGACGAGTCTGGCCGTTTCACCTTCTCCCGGCTCCTGCCCTCCACCTACTCGCTGCGGGCGACGCACAGTGATTTTCGCGAGTACCGTCGGCCGAACCTCGCCCTGTCCATCAACCAGTCTCTCGAACTGAACATTGAACTGAGCCTCGGCGCGGTGACGGAAACTGTCGAAGTGGCGGCGGCGGCGGAGATGGTGGATACCCAGACCGCCAACCGCTCCACAACCCTCGCCTCCACCCTCATTCAGGACCTGCCCTTAAATGCCCGCAACGCACTGGCCCTTGTTCACACCTCGGCCGGAGTCGTTTCGGCACGCACCGGCATGCCGGGAACCACGGCGGACCAGAACACCGCCCGTTTCTCGCTGAACGGAGGGCGTCATGAATCCACCGCCGTCCTGATCGACGGTATCCCCATGGGCGCCGCGCACTGGGGAGGGCTGATCGCCGCTCCCGGAGTGGACGCGGTCCAGGAAGCCCAAGTCGTTCGCAACACGTACGATACCGAATTCGGCAGAACCGGCGGCGG
Source organism: Bryobacterales bacterium (assembly GCA_039812845.1). Classification (GTDB taxonomy): domain Bacteria; phylum Acidobacteriota; class Terriglobia; order Bryobacterales; family Bryobacteraceae; genus JACTMJ01. The sequence continues at coordinate 12,305 of JBDIBK010000005.1, read as the reverse complement.
CGTCATCAACATCACCACCCGCGGCGGCGGACCCGAATACCATGGGAGCGTTTTCGATTTCTACCGCAACGACAACATGGATGCCAACTCGTTCTTCAATAACCGGGCGGGCAAGCCTCTAACCGAATACAAGCGCAACCAGTTTGGCGGCAATCTCGGCGGCCCCATCTGGAAATCCAAGCGAATCTTCGGCTTCTTTGCCTATGAAGGTCTGCGCACTGGCGCGCCCGCCAGCCGCCTTACCACGGTTCCCACCGCGCTCCAGTTGCAAGGCGATTTCTCGCAAACGCGCAATCGGGATGGCTCCCTCGCCGTCATCTATGACCCAGGCACCACGGTTCTCGATCCCTCGAAAGGCACCTATTCCCGGTCTCCCTTCGCGGGCAACATCGTCCCCGCGGGACGCTTTGATCCCGTAGCCATGAACGTGCTCAAACTCTTTCCCAAAGCGAATCAGGCCGGCGACCCCGTCACGGGCGTCAGCAACTGGTATGGCACGGGAAGCTCCCGCACGTCCTACAACCGCTACGACAGCCGCGTCGATTGGGCGCACTCCGAAAAGCACACCCTCTTCGGCCGCTTTACCATCGCCCGGCAGAACGACAACCCCGCCATTTTCTACGATCCCGCCGCGGAAACCAGCCTCTACGCCAGGAATCCCCGGTTCCAGGTCTCGATCGGCAACATGTTCATCCTCAGCCCCACCTTCATCGTGAACGCCCAGATCGGGGGCGGGCGCTGGTCTGAAATCAACTATTCGGCCGCGGCCGGCTTTGACTCGACGGTTCTTGGTTTTCCGGGCTCGCTTGTCTCACGCTTTGATGTCGCGGCACCGCCCGTCTTCTCCGTCGGCGACTACACCAGCCTCGGCTACAACCGCAACCTGAACGGCATCCAGCAGGTGCTCAGTATCCAGGTTGGCGCCACCAAGGAAATGGGCGCTCACAGTGTGAAGTTCGGCTGGGCGATGCAAGCCAACCAGTTGAACACCACCGATACCAACGGCCCTAACTTCGGTTTTGACCGTTACTTCACCAGCGGTCCGGATCCCGATGCGCGTCGCGCGACGGCGGGCAACTCCATCGCCTCTCTCCTCCTCGGAACCGGCTCCGGCGGCGGTCTGCCACAGAAGATCCGGCCCGCTCCAACGGACGGATACCATGGCTTCTACGTCCAGGACACCTGGAGAATGGGCTCCAAGCTCACCGTCAACTACGGCCTGCGCTGGGAAATCCAGCTCGGGCGCACGGAGCGCTTCAACCGCCTCGCCCAGCTTGACCTCGATGTCCCCAACCCCATCGGGCCGCAGGTCGGAATGCCGGACCTCAAGGGCGGCTTAGTCTTCATGTCCTCCTCGAACCGTCATCAGTGGGATTCCACCTACAACAACTTCGCGCCGCGCGTCGGCCTTGCCTATAAGCTCACCCAGCATCTCGTGCTGCGCACCGGGTACGGCATTTTCAATGACCGCCTGAATTACGCGGGTGCCATGACGGGCGTCGACGGCTACTCCGTGACGACCCCGTGGACCACCAGCAAGGATGGCGGCCGCACTCCGTACTCCTACCTGAATAATCCCTTCCCGGACGGTTTGCTCCCCATTACGGGTTCCGGGGCCGGTGCGCTCACCAACATTGGTTTGGGCGTGGGCGGCCTCATGAAGAACCGGCCAACGCCCTACATCCAGCAGTACAGCTTCGATCTGCAGTACCAGTTCGGCGGCGACCTCCTCGTGGAAGCCGGTTACACGGGTACGCAGGGCCGGAAGCTCCTCTACGGTTCCTACGGCTTCCAGTTCAACCAGCTCGCCGATGAGCATCTGGCGCTCGGCAATCAGCTCCTGCAGTTGGTGCCGAATCCCTTCTACGGTGTCATCAAGAGCGGCTCGCTTTCCGGCAAGACCGTGCAGTACGGCCAATTGCTTCGCCCGTATCCGCAGTTCACCGGCGTGAGCGCGAGCTTCATGCCCGGTGCGTCGTCGAGCTACAACGCCCTGGTTACGCACATCGCCAAGCGCTTCTCGCACGACATCACACTGGACCTCTCCTACCAGTTTTCGAAAGCGATCGACAACTCGTCGGAGCAGGGCTCTCCCGGCTTGGTGGACGCCGTCCGCAATTACAATAACCTGGCGCTCGAACGCAGCATCAGCAGCCACGACGTTCCGCACAGCTTTGCGGGCGCGTTCGTCTACGGCCTGCCGTTCGGCCGCGGAAAAGCGTTCGGCGCCTCCTGGCCGAAGTGGATGGATGCCGTGCTCGGAGGATGGCAGGTCAGCGGAATTTACCGCTTCGCTTCCGGCCTCCCGTCGCACTTTTCCGCCACCAACAACACCAATTCGTTCGGTGGCAATCAGTATCCGAACGTCACCAACATGAAGGATGTGGAGGTCTCCGACCGCACGCCCGGCCGCTGGTTCAATACCGGGGCCTTCTCGCAGCCGGCCCCCTTCACCTTCGGCAACTCTCCGCGCTGGTTCACGAATGTCCGCTTCGGCAATACGAACAACCTCGATTCCGCGATCATGAAGAATTTCGCGATCACGGAACGCGTGAAAGCGGCACTTCGCGGCGAGTTCTTCAACACGTTCAATCGAACCCAGTTCGGCTGGCCGGATACGAACCTGTCCAGCAACACGTTCGGCCAGAACAACGGCACCTCGCCGGGCTTCACCCCCCGCAACGTGCAGATTGGGCTCAGGCTGAGCTTCTAGCCAAATGCAGCGGCTGCCGCCGGCACCGAACGCCGGTCCGGCGGCAGCCGCATTGCTCTTCCCGCAGGAGGGTTTGGCGTCAACCGGGCTTCGGCGCGGGGACCCCTTCTCTCTCCCTTCTCAACACGGGCCGTTTCCCCGGCCAATGCGCCCCTGGGGCGTTCTCGCGGAGGTTCTGATGCTTACACGGCGACATCTCGGACAGTTCCTCGCGGCGCCCGCACTGCTCCCCGCGTCCTCCCTGCTTGGCGCGGATGGCGGGAAGTGGACCGCCGAATGGGACGCGGCGCTCATCTCCGCCGCCGTCGAACGCCTTGATGCCGCATTCGACCCGCGCGAGGACATGCTGAGACGGCAGGTGGGTGCCGAGTACCGCTACCACACCGGCATGCGGTCGCGCGAAGTTCACCCAACCCGTGACACGCTGGAATACGCGCTCTTGCTCCTCGAAGCCGGCGGCGCTGCCCGCGCCAACCGTGCCACCCGAATCATCGAGCGAATTCTTTCTCTCCAGGAAACGGACCCCAGCGGCAATTGGTATGGCCTCTGGGGCTATTACCTCGAAGAGCCCGCGCCGAAGATGTCCCCCGCCGATTGGAACTGGGCGGATTTCAATGGCTCTCTGCTTCTCCTCATCGAGTATCGGCATGGCAATCGCCTGTCCCCCGCGCTTCGCCGCAACGTGCGCGAAGCCATCCTTCACGCCGCCCGTTCCGTCCAGCGCCGCAACGTCTCGATGACCTATACGAACATCGCCGTCCAAGGCAGTTTCGTGACCCTCGCGGCCGCCCAGTTGCTCGACGACGCGGAACTTCGCCGTTACGCCGCCGAACGCTTGCGCCGCTTCGCCGCCACGATTGACCTCACCGGCAGCTTCGCGGAATACAACAGCCCCACTTACGCCAACGTCACCATCGTCAACCTGACGCGCATGCGGATGACGCTGCGAGATCCGGAAGACCTGGAGCTTGTGGACCGCATTCACACCCGCGCCTGGCTCCATCTCGGCAAGCACTGGCATGTGCCCACGCGGCAGCTCGCCGGTCCGCACAGCCGCTCCTACTCCACCGACATCGGCGCTCCCTTGTGGATCCAGAAAGCCCTCGGCGGCCGCTTGGCCTTCGCCTCCCTCGACGACCTGAAGGCTCGCCGCATCGAACCGTCCGCCGAAACCGCCATTCACGATTACCGCTGTCCGGAGTCCGTTGCGCCCCTCTTCTTGAAAGCCGGTCCGCCGCGCCAGCACCGCGAAATCTTCCTGCCGGCCTCCGCGCCCGTGCGCTCTGTGCAAGGCACCACATGGCTCGCTCCGGATCTCTGTCTGGGTTCCGTCAACCGGGGAGATTTCTGGATCCAGCGCCGCTCGCTCCTTGCATACTGGGGCGGCAATCGGCGTCCGGCCCGCTTCGTGCAGGCGCGCTTTCTAAAGGACGATTACGACTTTACCTCCGCCCTTCTCTACACCGTGCAGCAGGATAACTACGTCCTGGGTCTCGTGAACTTTCGCTCGCCCGGCGGAGACAAGCATCCGAATCTGGACCCCATCGAGAACGGCGAGTTCGAAGCCTCCCGTTTGCGCTTTTGCCTCGACATCGCGGGAGCGCCCAGGAGCGCGAAAATTCTCACCGGCGATTCCCACGTCGCCATGGACCTCGGCGGAGCGAAGCTCTGGCTCAAGGTTCAGGAGGCCGCCTTCCAGCGGCAGAAACCGGCGCTCTCCGTTGAGCATGAGGGTGACCGGTTGATGCTGTCGATTGACCTGCTTCGCGCCGCCACGCCGCAGCGGGTGCGCTGGAGCGAGACCCCCGCTGCCTATGCCGTTTTCTCACTGGCGATGGAAGGCGCGTCCGGCTCCTTGGAGCGGTTCCAGAGCAAGTGCCAGGCAATCTCTTACGAAGGCTCGCTTTCGAAAGGCCGCGTTTCGTGGAGAACCCCTTCCGGCTTGATCGGCCTCACCGGGAATCGGTCTGTGAAGCCGGTAGCGGAGCAGGACCGCGCCTTCAGCGAGTGGCTCGACGGCAAGCCCGTCCCCCTCGTGCGCCTGAGCGACGAAAGGCTCGCCTGATTGGCGAAAAGCTCGTTCGACGTGTGAGATCCCGGCGAGTGCGCAGCCCCGTCCGCGCCTGCTATTCGCAGCCCCAACCTCAGCCTAATTTCCTCACCCCAAAAACTCCATCTCCAGCCCCGCTCGAACGCTGGCATCGTGCATAATGTGGATTCACTCTCCCGCGCCTCGGGGTTCCGGCGCGCGTAGTGTGTTTCCAGACCGGCTGTTCGAAGCGTTTGCTCTTGGAGGATTTGTGAGAGCCATCCTGTTTGCCTTTGTCGCCCTTCTCTTGCCCCTTGTCGCGCAAGAACCGAAGACCGTGCCCGCGATCAACGAGGTTGAGTTGTGGCAGCAGGTCGGGCAGCAGCCCTATGAGTTCACCTGGGTTCAGCGGGAGGAAGACCCTCGCGTCCTTGTCGGCTTCGAAGACCTGAAAGGCTGGACGCTGGAGTTGCACGCGGGCGCAACCGGCGAACTGCGGCGCAGCCGCGAACAGCAGTTGTGGGGCGAGCATGTCGCCAAGGTGGTCTATTCGGGCACCGGCGGTGAGAGCCGCGTCGTGGCCCGTCCGCCCAAGCCCATCCCCATTCCCGGAAATTTCGATTCCATCGACCTCTGGGGCTACGGCAACCGTTGGAGTTGGGTGCCGGACCCCGCCACTCCCGCGGCCGACGTCTCCATCCTCGTCACCGACGCCCGCGCGAAAGAGCACAGAATCCAACTCACCAACATCCAGTGGAAGCAGTGGTGGCTCATCCACCGCCGCGTCCCGGAAAAAGCGCTCGCGGAGATCGTCTGGCCCGCCGCCTTTTCCGGCATCGAGATTTCCAAAGCCTCGAACAAAGACCCGCGCCACTTCTTCTGTGACTCCCTCGTCTTCTACACCGAAGAACTGAAGCCGCTTGATCTGCAGCCGCAGCCCAAGCGGAACCTGAAGCCGTTTCGGGGCCAGATCGTGGGCCTCAATACCGGCGCGGGAACGCTTCCGTTCCCCACCCGCGAGGAAACCATTCTGCCGGAGAACTTCGAACGCGATTACGAGGTCGCCGCCCGGCGGACCGCGCCCAACCAGTTCGAGTTCACCTATAAGGGGAAAGACGCCACCGTCGTGTACGAGTACAGTCCCGCGAAGGGCGTGCTCGGCGAGATCCGCGCGCGTGTGAACGGCGGCGCTCCCTTCCGCCCAATGGAGGGGGGCGGCATCCGCTTCAGCGGCGCTCCCGAAGGCGAAGTGGCACAGGGCGAGTTGCTGAGCGCCCGCCTGAACGGGAACGTCCTGGAGACACGCTTCCGCATGGGCTCGCGCATCGTGGATTACCATCTCCAGCTCTGGGGGAAATCGCTCGTTCTTGACGCATGGTGCGATGGCGGCGAAGCCGTTGAGTTGCTCTTTGGCAAGGTTGCGGGCGTCGTGAATCCCCGGCTGATCAGCGTCCCCTACCTCACCTACGGCGGTGCCTCCATTCCGCGAGTGCTCCTCTCGGGAAGTGCCGCCAAGCCCTTGTTCACGTCGATCTGGTTCGATTGGTATCGCACGAACGCCTCCGCCCCATTCACCCCCAAGGAACCAAAGCTGACCTCCGACAGCGCCGAGATCAATGGCGGCATGCGGTATCTCGCCAAGACGGACGGCACCCGCAACAACCTCTACGAGCGCATCTTTGTCACGGCATCTCCCACCTACGAAGAGGTGCTGCCAACCATCGCCAATCCCCCGTCGTTGCGCCAGGAGGAAGGGAAGCGGGTCCTGTGGACGGTGACCGAACTCTCAAGTTTCAAATCCGATCATCAGACAGGCAAGCGCATCCGCTCCTACGGCCTCGATAAGATCATGCAGCACAGCCACGAGGTAACGTGGCGCGATGAAGGCGACAGCAATACCCTCAAGCTGCACGCGTCCCCGCAGAAGGGGGGCGATGCCGCGCTCAAGTGGTACGTCGCCGCGCAGAACGAGATGGGCTGGCTGCAAGGGGTCTATACCAATTACACGGATTTCTGCACCGTCAATTCGAACTGGAACCCTGACCACGTGGTGCGCACCGCGGATGGCGAATGGAAGCGTGCCTGGCCGCGCAACTACGCGCTCAAGCCGTCAAAGGCCGTGGAGTTCGACGAGTATTACGCGGCGCGTATCAAAGAGAAATACGGCGTCAAGATGTCCTATACGGACGTCCACACCGCCGTTGCGCCCTGGGGCTTTTGCGACTTTGACGCCCGCGTGCCGGGGGCGGGAACGCTCGCGGCCACCTTCTACGCCTACGGCCAGTTGTTGCTGAATGATCAGCGCGTCTACGGACCCACACAATCCGAAGCCACTTACCAGTGGCTCTACGCCGGGCTCACGTCCGGAAACTATGGCTGGGCGTACACAGACCTCAATCTGCTGAAGCACCCGCTCGATGCCGCTTTCATGCTGCGCAAAATCCATCCGCTCGATGCGGAGTACGGCATGGGTTACACCCACTACTATCTCGACGGCGTTGATCCGAAATGGCGGGAATCCCCCAAGCGCCGCGAGTACGTGGATCTGTTTCTCGCGACCACCATCGGCTACGGAAACATGGGCTGGCTGGTGCGCGAGTTCGGCATCAACGATCCCTTTGGCATTGAGGCGATGGTGCGCTCGTATTACATGCTGCAGCAGCTCCAGCAGCAGTACGCCTTCGTGCGGCCAAAGACCATCGAGTACGGCGCGCGCGATGGCCGGCTGGTCAGCGCCAGCCAGGCGCACGCCACCGGCGAGATCGCGGATTCCCGTCTTCACGTGGTCTACGAGAATGGAACCGAAGTCTTCGTGAATCGCGCGGAGTCGGGCAACTGGAGGGTGAAAGACCACACGGGAGCCAGCGTCGAATTGCCGCCCTCCGGCTGGCTTGCCTTCAACCCCGCGAACGGCTTCCACGAAGTCTCGGGCAACCTGCAAGGCCGCCGCATGGACTATGTTCGAGCCGCCGAATATGAGTTCCTGGACGGCCGAGGCACCTATGCGCAATACGGCGGTCTCGCCGCAACCGGCAGCGTTGCTCTAAGACGCAAAGCCCCGGACGTTCTCGAACTGACGGACCTCTACGGCAATGAACGCCTCGGCTTCGCGGCCCCATCGGGCGGAACGCTCATCGCCTACGATCCTGACGGCAAGAGCCTCGGCCCCGTCGCCACTGCTGCGCCCAAGGAGGGCTGGGTAGAGTTCCAAACCCTCTCCGGCGCACGGCGCTACGTCTACGCGCCAAAACCCTAATCCACCCAGGGCGGTCGCCCCCCGCGGCCGCCCCTTTCCCCGCATCCATCGGCCGCCTTCCCACAGCTCAGGGAAACCCGCGCGCGTCCCCGCCCCTGCTTGCCCGCCAGCGGAACCCCACTCCAGCCCATCGGTTTTTGCACAATCTTTATGCCCCGCCGCCGGACTTTAACTCCGCAATTACACCGCGATTCCTAAGCTTCAAGTAGGTGGGCCCGAAACGGTCCAGCCCGATCGGAGTTTGCTTTTGATGGACGACGCAATTTGTCTTGCCCTGGTGGCGCTGTTCTTTGGAGGATCCTGGCTGCTCGTGAAGCGAGCCATGAGTAACTGACCATGCTGACCCTATACGTAATCGGAGGCATCCTCGCAGCGGCGCTCTTGGTCTACCTGGTTGTCGCCCTGCTGAAACCGGAGATCTTCTCATGACTTCGAACGACTTGTTTCAAGCCGGGTTGTTCCTGGCCGTTCTGCTAGCGACGGTCAAGCCGCTTGGGGCTTACATGGCCAAAGTCTACACCGGACGCTGGGAACTCGCGGCTGAGCGATGGATTTACCGTCTGTGTGGAATCGACCCCTCGGCCCGAATGAGTTGGGTGACCTATGCGGGAGCGTTTCTCGCCTCCAATGCAGTGGGATTGGTGATTGTGTACGCGCTTCTCCGGATGCAGAACTTCCTTCCCTGGAATCCGCAAGACATGGGTCCGGTGGCGCCGCACACGGCCTTCAATATCGCGGTGAGCTATGCCACTAACACCAACTGGCAGAACTACGGTGGCGAAGCAACGCTAGGCTATTTCGCGCAGATGCTCGGCCTCACCGTGCAGAACTTCCTCTCGGCTGCCTCCGGGATGGCGATCATCGTCGCGCTGGCGCGCGGCTTCGCTTCCCGCAACACGCGGGAGATCGGGAACTACTGGGTGGATTTCGTTCGCGGCACCCTCTATATCCTGCTGCCTCTCTCCCTGCTGCTCGCGTTCCTTCTCGTGTCGCAGGGCGTGATCCAGAACCTGGATTCCTATGCCCAGGTCGCCGATGCAAAGCAGGTGCTGCCGATGGGGCCGGCCGCTTCGCAGGTTGCCATTAAGCAGCTCGGCACCAATGGCGGTGGGTTCTTCAACACCAACTCGGCGCACCCCTTCGAAAACCCGACTCCGCTTTCAAACTTTCTGGAATGCCTGGCGATCCTCGTGATCCCCGCCGCGCTTTGCTGCACCTTTGGCACCCTCATCAACGACAAGCGGCAAGGTTGGGCGCTGCTGGCCGCCATGTTGATCCTGTTTGTCCCCCTGTTGGGCATCGTCATGCACGCCGAGCAAGGAAACTTGGAGGGGAAGGAGCTGCGCTTCGGCACAACCAATTCGGCGATCTGGGCCGCCGTCACCACGGCCGCCTCGAACGGCTCGGTCAATGCCATGCACGATTCGTTCACGCCCATCGGTGGCCTTGTGCCCATGTTCCTCATGCAGCTTGGCGAAGTGGTCTTCGGAGGAGCGGGGTCCGGGTTGGCCGGCATGGTCGTGTTCGCCATCGTCGCCGTCTTCCTGGCCGGTCTCATGGTCGGGCGCACGCCGGAGTACCTCGGCAAGAAAGTCGAGGCGTACGAAATGAAGATGGCCTCCATCGCCATCCTCGTTCCTCCGGCCTGCGTGCTGATCGGCACCGCCATCGCCGTCGTGTCGCCCATGGGCGTGGGCGGTCTTGCGAATCGCGGCGCGCACGGCTTCAGTGAGATCCTCTACGCGTTCTCCTCGATGGCCAACAATAACGGCAGCGCGTTCGCCGGCTATGGAGCCGACAACCCGCTCGTGAACTTTACCGGCGGTTTCGCCATGCTCATGGCCCGCTACTGGGTGGCGCTGCCCATACTCGCGATGGCGGGCTCGTTCGCTGCGAAGAAGACGGTCCCCGCCGGACCCGGCACGCTGCCGACGCACACGCCGCTCTTCGTCGTTCTGCTGGCCGGGGCCGTGCTCGTCGTGGGCGCTCTCGCCTTCATTCCGGCACTCGCTCTTGGACCGATTGTGGAGACACTGCAATGAATCAGCCACGAAAGCTGTTTGAACCGGCCATTGTCAGAATGGCGTTGATCGAGTCCCTGCGCAAACTGGATCCTCGGCATCAGGTGCGGAACCCGGTGATGTTCGTGGTCTACGTTGGCAGCATTCTCACAACCGTGCTCGGCCTCCAGGCATTGGGCGGTGAAGGCGAGGAGCCGGCCGTCTTCATCTGCGCAATCGCCGCCTGGCTCTGGTTCACCGTCCTCTTCGGCAACTTCGCGGAGGCGGTGGCGGAAGGCCGCGGAAAGGCGCAGGCGGAAACGCTGCGCAAGAGCCGCCGCGATGTCATCGCGAAGAAGTTGGCGGAGCCCCGTTTCGGCGCACCCTTCAGCAGCGTCTCCAGCGTGGCGCTGCACACGGGCGACATTGTCCTCGTCGAGGCGGGCGATTTCATCCCCATGGACGGCGAGGTGATCGAGGGCGCGGCATCCGTTGACGAGAGCGCGATCACTGGCGAGAGCGCTCCCGTGATTCGGGAGAGCGGCGGGGATCGCTCCAGTGTCACCGGAGGAACGCGCGTCCTTTCCGATTGGCTCATCGTTCGCATCACCGCCGAGGCCGGGGAAAGTTTCCTTGAGCGCATGATTGCCATGGTGGAAGGCGCAAAGCGCCAGAAGACGCCCAACGAGATCGCCCTCAATATTCTGCTCGCGGCCCTCACCATCGTCTTCCTGATCGCCACCGTCACCCTGCTTCCGTTCTCGATCTTCGCCGTCCAGGAAGCGGGCAAAGGCGTTCCCGTCACGGTCACGGTGCTGGTCGCGCTCCTCGTCTGCCTCATCCCCACCACCATCGGGGCGCTGCTCTCCGCAATCGGAATCGCCGGGATGGACCGCATGCTGCAGGCGAACGTGCTGGCCATGTCCGGCCGCGCCGTGGAAGCCGCGGGCGACGTCGATGTGCTTCTGCTCGATAAGACCGGCACCATCACGCTAGGGAACCGCCAGGCCACCGCGTTCCTCCCGGCCTCCGGCGTAACGGAAAAGCAGTTGGCCGATGCCGCGCAACTGGCGTCGCTGGCAGACGAAACCCCGGAAGGCCGCAGCGTCGTCGTGCTCGCCAAGGAGAAATTCCAGATTCGCGAGCGGGATCTCCATCAGTTGGGCGCGCGCTTTGTCGCCTTTTCCGCGCGCACCCGCATGAGCGGCGTTGACCTCGATGGCAGGCGGGTCCGCAAAGGCGCGGCCGACGCAATTGCGGAGCACGTCGCCGCGAACGGAGGCAGTTTTCCCGCCGGGGTTCGCGCCGCCGCGGAGAGCGTCGCCCGCCAGGGCGGAACTCCCCTCGTCGTCTCGGATGGTCCAAGCGTCCTCGGCGTGATCCAGCTCAAGGACATCGTGAAGGGCGGCATCAAGGACCGCTTCTCTGAGTTGCGCGAAGCCGGCATCAAGACCATCATGATCACCGGCGACAATCCGCTCACCGCCGCCGCCATCGCCGCCGAGGCCGGCGTGGATGAGTACCTCGCCGAAGCGACGCCGGAACGCAAGCTGCAGCTCATCCGGGAGAAGCAGGCCGAAGGCCGTCTGGTGGCGATGACGGGCGACGGCACGAACGATGCGCCGGCGCTGGCGCAGGCCGATGTCGCGGTGGCGATGAACACGGGCACTCAGGCGGCCAAGGAAGCCGGCAATATGGTGGACCTGGATTCGAACCCGACGAAGCTCATTGAGATCGTTCAGATTGGCAAGCAGATGCTGATGACGCGCGGAGCGCTAACCACCTTCTCGACGGCGAACGACATCGCCAAGTACTTCGCGATCATTCCAGCCGCTTTCGCCACCACCTATCCGCAGTTGGGAGCTCTGAATATCATGGGCCTCACCTCTCCGCACAGCGCCATCCTCTCGGCGGTGATCTTCAATGCGTTGATCATCGTCGCCTTGATTCCCCTCGCGCTCCGGGGCATCCAGTACCGGCCCGAGGGCGCCGCCGCGCTGCTCAAGCGGCATCTGCTGATCTACGGCCTTGGTGGCGTGGCATTGCCCTTTGCCGCGATCAAGGCAATCGACATCCTTCTTTCATCTCTGGGATGGGCATAATGACGGCGATTCGCACACTGCTTGTAATGACGGTCCTCTGCGGGCTCATCTACCCGCTCTTTCTCACGGGCGTTGCCTACGTCGTTTTTCCGCGTCAGGCGCACGGAAGCCGTATCCTTCACGATGGACGCCTGCTCGGTTCTGAGCTGATCGGCAAGGGCGTCGAAGACCCGCGTTACTTCTGGCCGCGGCCGTCGGCGACGCC
>JBDIBK010000004.1:0-70200 GCA_039812845.1 Bryobacterales bacterium | reverse complement strand
GCGGTGGGCGAGCGCACGCGGGAACTCGAGGTGCAGCGCGAACGCGCGGAGGCGGCGAGCCGGTTCAAGGACCAGATTCTGGCCAACGTCTCGCACGAGATTCGAACGCCGCTGAACGGGATTGTGGGCTTCGCCAGCCTGATGCTTGAATCCAAGCTGGACGACGATCAGAGGGACCAGTTGCGGACGGTCTACGCGTCCGGCAAATCCCTGGTGGATATCATCGAAGACCTGCTGGATTTCGCATCCATTGAAGCCGGAGATCTGAAGATCGAGGAGAGCGCGATTTCGCTTGCCGAGGTCGTGGACCAGACCACGCGCACCTTGCGGTATGAGGCGGACCGGCAGGGACTCGAATTTCACAGCCACTGTGCGAAGGACATCCCCGAGCCGGTATTGGGGGATGGCCACCGGGTGCGCCAGATCCTCCTGAATCTGCTGGGAAACGCCATCAAGTTTACGGAGGCGGGTTCGGTGGAATTGCGGGTGCGGCGCGCGGAGACGCCCGGGGATGGGGTTGCCTCCGGGGCGTCCGCGGATGAGGCTGCCTCCCGGGCGTCCGCGAAGGAAGCATCGGAGCGAATCTGGGTGGAATTTGAAGTGCGCGACACCGGCATTGGCATCTCCGCCGGGGATCTGGAGCGCATCTTCGACCCGTTCCGGCAGTTGGACGGAAGCTCGCGGCGCGTCTACGGGGGAACCGGGCTCGGCCTCGCCACGGTGCGGCGGATTGTGGATGGAATGGGTGGGCGTATTCGCGTCGAAAGCGAGCCCGGCCGGGGATCTACCTTTTGCGTGGCGGTGCCGCTGAAGATTCCCACAGGCAGCCCGGATGAACCGCTCGCTGCCGCGCAGGCAGCGCCGAAGAGTGATGCCCCGGCCATCCGGCGCGTGCTGATTGCGGAAGACAACCCGGTGAACCAGAAGCTGCTCCACCGGATCCTGGCCAAGCGCGGCCTCGAAATGGTCACGGTCGCGGATGGAAAGGCCGCCACCGAAGCGGTTGCGCGGGAGCCTTTCGATCTCATTCTGATGGACATCCAAATGCCGGAAATGGACGGCATCCAGGCGACCCGCGTGATTCGGGAACGGGAGCGGGAATCCGGCTCCCGGCGGATCCCGGTGATTGCCGTTACAGCGAATGGAATGTTCCAGTGCCGGGAGGAGTGCGCGGCCGTGGGAATGGACGGGTATGTGGTGAAGCCATTTGGACCCGCGAACCTGTTCGAGGCGATTGACAATGTGCATCGAAGAATCGCGGGCGCAGCCGGCAGCGCCGAAACGGAACCCGCGATCTCCACGGAAATCTCTACCTAGATTTCCACTGGGATTTCCACGCAGCGCTGAACCGGAAGCGGAAAAGCGGGGTGGATCTCTCGGCGCAATTTGACCCGAGGCGCAGTTGAACTCGAGGCGCAACTGCAGCCGAGGCGCAGTTGAGCGCTCGACGCGATTGAACCCTCGACGCGATTGAACCCTCGACGCGATTGAACGCTAGGCGCAATTGAACCCACGGTGCAATTGAATCCACGGTGCAATTGAATCCACGGTGCGATTGAATCCACGGTGCGATTGAACCCGAGGTGCGAGTGAACCCGAGGTGCGAGTGAGCTGACTGCGGGCCGCGTTGCGCTTCCACAACCAATGGGGCGAATGGCCCACGGACTTCGGACGGCCCATGGAGTGCGGGACGGCGGAGGGCCATGGAAGAATCCGGCCCACTCTGAAATGATGGAAGCTGCGCTCATGGATGAACCAGACCTTCCCGTTTCCGCAGCCACGGCCCCGCAACCGGATGGAGAACCGCGTTTGGCCGGCACCCCGAAGGCCGGGAGCCCGGCGTTTCGAACCATCCTGCAGGTGATGGTGTTTGCGGTGCTGGCAACGGTGGCGATGAACCTGTTCGCGTTTCTGGCCACGGTCATCCCAAACATTCTTCTGATTTCCGCAGTGACCGTATTCCTGGGAAGCCTGTCGGCGACGGCCTTAGCGATGCGCATCTTCCAGCATGCGACTCTGCCGGCGGTGGGGCTGCATTGGAATCCGGTGGCCAGCCGGAATCTGGCGCTCGGCACGCTGCTGGGAGTGACGGCCGGGATGGCGGTTACGCTGCTTCCAATGGCGTGGGGCGCGCTGCGCTGGGAGGCGACGGGCGAGGCGTTCTCCTGGGGGGCGCTTTGGATTTTCCTGCTGCTGATTCTCTTTAGCGCGATTGGCGAAGAAGTGCTGTTCCGCGGGTTCCCCTTGCAGCGGTTGCACGAAACCTTCGGTCCCATTCCCGCCGTCCTGGTAACAAGTCTCGTATTCGGCTGGATGCACTCGGACAACCTTTCGTTTACCTGGCTGGCATTCACCAATACCGTCCTGTGGGGGGCGGTGTTTGCGTGCGCGTGGCTGAAGAGCGGCGATCTGTGGCTCCCCATTGGGCTGCACACCGGATGGAACTGGGCGCTTCCCCTATTGGGCGTGGAGTTGAGCGGGTTTACACTGGAGATAACCGGCCACCGCCTGGTGGGGGAAGGCACTCTCTGGGATGGGGGTGCGTATGGCCCGGAGGCGGGCCTCCTCACGACGCTGGTTGCGCCGGTGCTGCTGTATTTGCTTTGGCGCGCCCCGATCCGGCGAAGTGCCTGGCATCCGCCGGCGCTTGCGCGGATACAGGGAAGCGGAATCTTCGAGGATAGGCAACGGTAAGGGGGCGATCCGATGAAATTCCGGCCCATTCGATTTGCCGCCGCCATGGCTGCCGCGATTGTGGCCATCGCTGTGGCGCTGTTTCCCCCGGCAGTGCTGGGCGACAACCCGCGCCAGTTGCGCGACGAGGATAAGGTGGTGCTGCTTCGCGGGCTGATGGCGGAGTACGCGACCTCGAAGATCCTGATTCCCCGCTCGAAGAAAGCCCTCGCCGTCGAACAGGACGGGCGATACAGCCAGGAAGAATGGGACAAGGCCAACAACAAGAATGGGGTGGCCGCTCGCGCGGGCGATCTGGTTCAGTTTACGAAAGTGGAAATCGGGGACGATCAAATCGAGTTCGAGTTGAATGGCGGGATGGGCGGCCGCAAGTGGTACCACGGCCTGGAAGTAGGAATGGGCGGTTCCGGCCGTTCGATGCCGGTTGCCCGGCAGGGGATGAGTTCCCCGAGCGGCACGAAACTGGTGCTGCGGTTTTCGAAAGAGGATCCGCCCCGCACGGTGGAAGACGTGAAGGAACTTCTCGGCGACGTTTTTGACTTCAACCAGCGCTCGGCCTCCGAACAATATATGGAGAGCCTGACGCCGGAAGTGAAAGCGGCGATCGAGGAGAAAAAGGCGATCAACGGCATGGACCGGGATCAGGTGACTCTCGCGCTGGGGAAACCGGCAAGGAAGGTGCGGGAGACCAAGGACGGCATCGAACTGGAAGACTGGATTTACGGCCGGCCACCGGGCAAGATTGTCTTCGTCACCTTCGACGGAAACGAAGTGGTGGAAGTGCGCGAGGAATGGGCGGGGATGGGGCAGATCGCTCCCAAGACGACCGTGCCGCACTAAGCCGCTTCGCGGCGCTTTCCTTTGTCGGAATAGGAGTTCCGTATCTGTTACTCGGTTGTGGGGCCGGGCAAGTCTCTGATATCATACTAATTTGGCACGTCAGCCACTGGAATTTTAAAGGAGCAGAACAGCCTTATGGCCCTGAAAATCGCAATCAACGGGTTTGGCCGCATCGGACGCAACGTCTTTCGCGCGGGCTACAAAGATCCGGAAATTGAATTTGTCGCCGCAAACGACCTAACCGACAACAAGACTCTCGCCCACCTTCTGAAGTACGATTCGGTGCTTGGTCCGCTGGATGCGGAAGTGTCGGCGACGGACGAAGGGATTGTCGTCAACGGCAAACTCCTGCGGGTCTTCGAAACGAAAGATCCCGGCGAGATCGACTGGCCGAGCATGGGCGCGCAGGTGGTGGTGGAATCCACCGGGCGCTTCACCGACGGCCCGGTCGCGGCGAAGCATCTGCGCGGCAGTGTGAAGAAAGTGATCATCTCCGCGCCGGCGAAGAACGAAGACGTCACCGTCGTCATGGGCGTGAACGAGGGCGCATACGACCCGGCGAAGCACAATGTCGTTTCAAACGCGTCCTGCACCACGAACTGTCTGGCGCCGGTCACCAAGGTGCTGCACGACAACCTCAAGATCCTCGTTGGATCGATGACCACCATCCACAGCTACACGAACGACCAGAACGTTCTCGATTTCCCGCACAAGGATCTGCGCCGGGCGCGCGCGGCCGCGATCAACATGATTCCCACTTCCACGGGTGCCGCCAAGGCGATCGGCCTGGTGATGCCGGATCTCAAGGGGAAACTGGACGGCTTCGCGATGCGCGTTCCCACGCCGAACGTTTCGGTGGTGGACCTTGTGGCGCAGGTGGAAAAGCCCACGACGGCCGCCGAAGTGAACAGCCTTCTGAAGGCGGCGGCGGAAGGCCCGCTGAAGGGCATCCTCGCTTACACGGAAGATCCCGTGGTTTCGACGGACATGCTGCGGAATTCGAACAGCTCCATCGTGGATTCCGATCTGACGAAGGTGCTGGGCGGCAACCTCGTCAAAGTGCTGTCGTGGTACGACAATGAGTGGGGCTACTCCTGCCGCGTCGTGGACCTCGCCAAGTACATGGCCGCCAAGGGGCTCTAGCCTCCGGGGGCGCCAGCGTTTTCTTCGGTCTTCAAATCCCTCGATCGAAGTCCAGGGCGGGAAGAGCAAGCCGCTTCTTCCCGCCCGTTTTCATTTTGGAGAGGCGGTGAGAATCGACGCTCCGCCCGCGTTCAGGCCGTCTGGCCTTCCGCGACCGGGGGTGTGAACGGCACTCCGATGAAGTCCCGATAGGCGGCATCGAGCACCACCATATTCTGGCGGAGCCGCGTTCGGGCCCACCAGGACACTCCCGCGAAAAGGCCACCGATGAGGATCAGAAAGATTCCCACCAGGATGATCAATCCGATAACCCCAACCGCAAGCTGCAAACAGCCAATCGCAAGCGGGATGAGCAGAAGTTTGCGCACCAAGTCCATCTTGGAGCGCAGATCCATATAGCGGGTACGCAGCACTTCCTGATCGGTGGAGTTGGCTTGCTTGAAGTAGCCGATCACCATGCTCTTGTCCATTTGGGCGAAAATGTTCATCGGGTTATCCTCGGACTGTGGTTCAGTTTGTATCGGGCACGCAACAAGTGCAACACGGTACAGATTGAGAATGCAAGCGTTGGCGTGCTGGGAGGAATGGAAGGAAGGAGCGGGGCGGGGAGCGTGGCCTGAAATCTCCCGGTGGGCGCGCCCGGCCCTGGATGGGGCCAGGCGCGCCGCAAGGCGGGTTTCTCTATGGCTGCCAGATGGTGACGCCGATATAGCGCTCCTTTTCGGACGAATCGTTGTAGTAGTACACACTCACAACTTTGCCATCCGGCCTCTGCACGCTGCGGGGATAGCCGAGATCCCAGTTTCCGGCATCCGCGCGGAGCACGATATCGTCGCTCCAGGTCTTGCCCTGGTCGCCGCTGAGGCGGGCGCGGATGCCGTAGGGCTCGGCGCGGTAGCCATAAACCAGAGCGAGCCGGCCATCCTTCAGCTTGATCATGGAGGCGGGATTGCCGCGCCCTGAATCCGGCACGGGGGTGGAGACGTGCTGCCAGGTCGCACCGTCATCGTTTGATCCATAAAGATCAATGAATTGCCGGTGACGGATGGCGGTGAGGAATTTGCCTTTGCCCAGGCTCACCGAAGATGGCATGATCGCGAAGTCGTTCCCCTCCGGTTCGGGACCCACGAAGGAGAGCATTTTCCAGGTCTTTGCGCCGTCGGTGGTGCGAACGGCGATCACCCTGCCTTCTTTTTTGTTCGATTTCGCGGCCGTCAGGAAGACGGTCATTTCCCGCTTGCCGCCGATGATATAGTCCGTGCGCGCGGCGATTCCCGGCTGGCCGAAGTTGGGCAGATTGCAGGGGCCTTCCCAATTGTGGCCCTTATCGTAGGAGTAATAGTAGCGCGACGGACCCACATGGATATCGGCCATGCGCGCCGTGAAGATGAAGCCCGGCTTGGAGAAATCGAGCCCGCCCGGACAATCGACCGCTTCCTTGCCTTCGCCGCCCGCGGGAACGCCAGCCACTTTTACGCTGGGCGGCGGCTGCAGGCTCTTGGGCCGCTCCAGTTTCCAGGTCTCCCCGCCGTCCAGGCTCCGGGCCAGGACGTGTTCGGCGGGCTTCGAATAATCGATGGCATGGCCGCGCTCGTTCAGCTTGAAATAGCCCAGTTCGAATCCAACCAGGATTTCGTTGCCCCAGGACCAGATGCCGTGATTGGCCGGCCAGCCGCCGTAGCGGCCCGCCTCCTTGTAGAGGACGCCGTTCTCAATGGAGCGGGTTTGGCTGAATGCCGTTGCGACGACGAAGAGCAAGAGCAAAAGAGTAGGTTTCATGACGATGGCTTCCATTCTATCCGCTTCCGGTCCGCTTCCGGTCCGCTTCCGAAATGCGGGGGCGATGGCCGGTGCAGAGACCGCGCCGGATGCCGACGGGCTCATGGATGCACAAAGCATCCCGAACGGGCGATACTACAGATAGGGAGCCCCCTGGCAGCCACCCCCGACGCGAACCCCGCGGAACCGGCATGAGTTCACGATGATCGGGAAACTCTTCAGGCTGCGTGCCAAACCAAAACTCATGAGTGAACGGAACGACCCGACCAACCCACATTTTCTTCCCGTCGATGAAGAGGGGAACCCGCTGGAAGCAAGCGAGGCCGGCGAAGCAGCCGGCGAGACGGCTCAGGCAAATGGCGAGCGCCTTGACGCGGAGAATGCAGAACTCCGGTCACAGCTCTTGCGCATGCGGGCCGAGTTCGAGAATTTCCGCCGCCGCGTGGGCCGCGAGAAGGAAGAAATCGCCGACCACGCGAAGATGGAGATTGCGAAGGCAATGCTGACGGTGGTGGACGACTTTGAGCGGGCGCTGGCGGTGGAATGCGCGGACGAGAATTACGCCAAAGGCATGGAACTCATCCATGTGCGGCTGCTCGACACGCTCAAGAAGCAAGGCGTGGAGCCGATTGAAGCCGAAGGGCAGATCTTTGACCCGAACCTGCACCATGGCATTGAGATGGTAAAGACTGCCAATGTGCCGGACCACACCGTGCTCCAGGAATACCAGCGGGGCTACCTTTACAGAGGAAAACTGCTGCGGCCCTCCGCGGTGAAAGTGGCGGTTGCGCCGGACTAGCGGACGCTCCAGCCGGCCCAGAGGGCATCCAGATCCAGGGCCGCGCCCCTGGGCTGCGCGGGTTTACGCGGACAGGAAAGGTTGATAGGAGAGGCTATGGTGTCGAATCGCGACTATTACGAAATTCTGGGAGTTCGGAGAGACGCCAGCGAACAGGAACTGAAATCGGCCTATCGCAAGCTGGCGATGACGTATCATCCGGACCGCAATCCGGGCGACCATAGCGCGGAGGAGAAGTTCAAGGAAGCCGCGCAGGCCTACAGCGTTCTGAGCGATCCGCAGAAGAAGAGCGCCTATGACCGCTATGGCCATGCCGGGGTTTCGAGCGCATCCAGCGGCCCGCAGGATTTCGACCCCTCGATCTTCGCGGATTTCAGCGATATCTTCGGCGATTTCTTCGGTTTCGGCGACCTGTTCGGCGGCGGGGGCCGACGGCGGAATCGCCAGACGCGGGGTGAGGATCTCCGCTACGATCTGGAGATCGGTTTTGAGGAAGCGGTTTTCGGAACGACCGTGGAGATCAAGGTGCCGCGGCACGAGAGCTGCGACAGCTGCAAGGGCAGCGGCGCCGCTTCGGCCAACGGCATTACGGCGTGCTCCACCTGCCGGGGGACCGGTTCGCAGACCATCCAGCAGGGCTTCATCACCATGCGGCGTCCTTGCGGACAGTGCGGAGGCACCGGGCAGATTCTGCGCGATCCCTGCAAGACCTGCCAGGGCCGCCGGTTCGTAAGGAAAGAACGCACTCTTAAGGTGAACATTCCGGCGGGCGTCGATGACGACACGCGGCTTCGTCTTCAGGCCGAGGGCGAGGCCGGGATGAATGGCGGCCCTTCCGGCGATCTGTATGTCGTGCTGAGGGTGGCGGAACACGCCCTGTTTGAGCGCGAGGAAACAGACCTCCGCGTGCATGTGCCCATCAACATCGCCGATGCCGCGCTGGGCGGAGAGATCAAAGTGCCCACGCTTGAAGGCGAGGAGACGGTGAAGGTGCCCGAAGGCACCCAGCCCGGCACTCAATTCCGGATCCGGAATAAGGGGGTTCCGTTCCTGAACGGGGGCGGCCGGGGAAACCTATACGTCCACTTGGATGTGCACGTTCC
This sequence comes from Bryobacterales bacterium, assembly GCA_039812845.1. Classification (GTDB taxonomy): domain Bacteria; phylum Acidobacteriota; class Terriglobia; order Bryobacterales; family Bryobacteraceae; genus JACTMJ01. The sequence continues at coordinate 61,842 of JBDIBK010000004.1, read as the reverse complement.
GGAGAAATTGACGCGGGAGCAGCGGAAACTCTTCGAACAACTGCGAGAGGTGCTGCCGTCGGCGGACGCGCCGAAGGAAAAAGGCATCTTCGAGCGGGTGAAAGATTATTTCCTTTAGGATTCGCGGGCGGCGGGGCGGTCTACGGCAGGAATTGTTCCATCCGCAGCCCGTGGTAGAGCATCAGCAGCCCCAACGTGGAGAGCAGGAACGGCCGCAAGCGGAAGGGCTTCAACCCTCCGCGGAACTGGAAGCCGCCCCAGAGCAGCAGGATCGCGCCGATACCGATGTAGAGGATGCCCACGGAAATTCGCCTCCCGGTTGAGACCCTATCATCGCACGGCGGTTCCCATCCCCGAAACGGGTTTCTGCTTGGCAGGGCTGAAGGTCGCCGTCGCGGTTCCTATTGGCGCACACAGGCTCGCTACAGGGCGCGAGGGAGACGCCTCGCGCGCACGGTAGGCCCGGCAGAGGGCTGTGGCAGACTACGCGCGAGTATCCGGTGCACCGTTTTGGATCTTCCCTGACGATCGCGCTGGGTATAATCGAGAAATTGCGTATCCGACTGTATTGCCGAACCCATCAAGAGTATATAGATTTGTTATTGACCCAACCCGATGAGACGTATCATTACAGACGTGATTCGCTCCGTCAACTACAACTATAGAAATGGCGGGCTCCGGCAGATTGGTGAGAGAGTTGTATCCAGATTTACCCAACTATTTATCGATCGGACGGACTATCTCATTTATCAAAAAACTCCGGGGTACGTCTTCGGCGGTGCGGCGCTCTCGATCCGGCGGGAGGAATTGACTTTCGAAGAGTTGGTGGAGCTTCGCTATTTTAAGGCGCTGTACTACCCGGAGGCGATCCGCGGGAGGTTTCTGGCGGGTGAGCGCTGTCATGGATTTTTCGTTGACGATATGCTCGCGAATATCGCCTGGAGCACGCGGGGCGTGCTGAATGTGGATCCGCACCTATCCATTGAATGCGCCGATGGCGTCGGTATCTACGATTGCTGGACGATGGCGGAGTTTCGGGGGCGCGGCATTTACCCGGAAACGCTCCGCATGCTGCTGACCCGGTTCGGAGAAGAAGACTACGGGAATGTCCTGATCGCCGTCGATCCCGACAACATCCGCTCGATCAAGGGGATTGAGAGGGCCGGTTTCCTGCCGCTCAAGCGCGTGAAGACCACCGTGCGGCTCGGAAAACGGTTTGTTCGCTCGGAACCCTTTCCGCCAAGGATTGCGGGCGGAAGCGCAACCGATTCCACCGCCCACAACCCTGCGCTGTAAGGCGGATTGGGAAAGCCGTCAACGGGCGGCCGGCGTCAGCGTTTGGTGACCAGGCAGATTGCAACGTCCGCAAGGAGGTTGGGCCACCTGGTGACACGGCGGTGCCCGGCGAGAAAAATCCGGTTCTCAATGTGCCAGTTCTCTTCGGCAATCAAATCCTCAAAATCGGCGATCGAGAGCACACGGATGTTCGGAGAGTTGTACCAGGAATAGGGCAGAAACTTCGTTGTGGGCGCCTTGCCGTGGAGCAGCAGAGAGATGCGGACGCTCCAATGGGCGAAATTCGGGAAGGTCACCACCACCTTGCGGCCGATTCGGAGCATCTCCGCCATGACCTCACGGGGGTGCTGCGTTTCCTGCAAGGTCTGGCTGAGCACGACGACGTCGAAAGCGCCGTCCGGGTACGCCGTAAGGCCCGCGTTGATATCTCCCTGGTAAACGGAAAGACCCTTGGAGATGGCCTTGTGGACCTTGCCGGACTCGAGTTCGATGCCGCGGCCCTCCACGCCCTTGTTCTCGGTTAGCCAGTGCAGCAATTCGCCCTCGCCGCAGCCAACGTCGAGAACCTTCGCGCCGTTGGGAACCAGAGCGCTGATGATGGCGTAATCTTCGCGCCCGAGGAGGGAGGGCGCGATGCCGGGCACCGGCGTTTGCGTTGTCGCGCTCATCGCCGCACCTTCTCTTTCACCGTCGGGCCGCGGTTGGCACGGGCTTCGCGATTGCGGTTCACGCTTGCAAGGAAACCGTGAACCACTTCGGTCTGCTGGGCCACATCCACGAGAAAGGCGTCGTGGCCATAATTGGAATTCAGCTCCACATACGCAACGTCGTGATTGCGGCTGCGCAGCAGATTGACGATCTCGAGCGATTGGTAACTGGGGTATAGCCAGTCCGACGTATAGCTGATAAGCAAGAATCGGGTATCAGATTCCTTCAGGTTCGCGAGATTCTCGCTGGCGAAGAGATCGTAGTAATCCATCGCCTTGGTGATGTAGAGATACGAATTGGCGTCGAAGCGATTGACGAACTGGCTGCCGCGATGGCGCAGGTAGCTCTCCACCTCGAAAACATCGGAATCTTCATCTTCGAGCGACGCCTTTTCGCGAAGCCGGCGGCCGAACTTCTCGCGCATGGATTCATCGCTCATGTAGGTGATGTGGCCCACCATGCGCGCGACGGCGAGCCCGCGACGGGGCGGATTCTTCCCGTAGTAATCCCCGCCATTCCAATCGGGGTCCGACATGATGGCTTGCCGCCCCACTTCGTTGAAAGCAATCTGTTGTGCGCCGTGGCGGCCGGTGCTGGCAATCGGGATGGCGGAGAGCACGCGGTCCGGATAGGAGACGGCCCATTCGAGCACCTGCATACCGCCCATGGAACCGCCGGAGACGGCGAGCAGGCGTTCCACGCCAAGGGCATCGAGCAGTTCTTTTTGCAGCCGAACCATGTCGCCGATGGTTGTCGCCGGGAAGCTCATGGCGTACGGACGTCCGGTTTCCGGATTGATGGAAGCGGGCCCGACGGTGCCGCGGCAGCCCGCGAGGACGTTCGAACAAATGACGCAGTAACGGTTGGTATCGAAAGCCTTGCCGGGCCCGATCATGCGGTCCCACCAGCCGAGCTTGCCATCGGCGTCGCTGATGCCCGCGGCGTGCGCGTCACCGGTGAAGGCATGCTCAACGAGGATGACATTCGAGGCGTTGTCGTTCATCTCGCCGTACATTTCGTAGGCTACCGGCACGGGTGACAGCGTAACGCCGCAATCGAGACGGAACGACGGAATGACAACGGTTTGCGAGTGAGTGATCATCCCTGGAACTAAGGGTAATGATAGCATTCCGGACGATTCGGATCGGCATTTCCGCAGCGAACGGGCACAGGCGCAGGTTGGGTTGCCGCTCAGCGACGCCGGGCGGAAATAGGCTGGATGAATCTATACTGTGGGATTCGAATGCGGGTTCCCGTCCGGGCGCGGATGGAGAGCTTTCGAGGCCTACTGTAAATTCAGTGGGGCACGTCGGAATTGCCTTGTAATTACTTCCGATCTGTGCCAAATAAGTACTAGAGCTACCTAGGAGGTGATGTGCGATGACGACAAGCGAAGTCATCTACGGTCACGCCATCATCTTAGACGATGCCAAGCGTGACATCCATCTTAAACTTCTCCATGATCGAGACGATCTCTTTCGTTGGTACACCGAAGACGGCGTCGGAATGCAGGAAGACGGCCGGACAGTCGGCGAGGCGTGGAACATGCTGGTTCACGCTTCCTACAACACCGATTGGCGGCTGCGCTTTCTTGACGACTGGGAATAGGGCCAGTCGTCCAAAACTCCAGAGTTAACCTGACTTGCGGCGAAGCGCCCTTCCGGCGCTGAGCCGCAGTTTTGGAGCGGACCGGATTCCCGACCACCGGGCTGTTTTGTTCCGGCGGTGCGGATTCCGCGAATGGCTGGCTTGTTGAACTGAATCCGTGGTTTCCGGTCTGCTCCATTCTCTTTTCGTTGCTCAATTCTTGATCTTCAGGAGTCTTTTTTCTAAGGCTTTGCGTCCGTGCATCTCAAGTTTTTTCCTCGCTCCGCCGATGAAGGGGGTTAGCACCGCATTGGTGGATGAAGGAGGACTGGGGTGCAAGTTCTATCGCAAGCTACAATCGCGCCAACGCCTCTCGATTTTGAACGGATGCATGCCATCTGCCGACGGCTTCCGCCGTTTCCGCCGCTGGCGTCTCAGCTGATCGAGCACTTTTCTCGCCCGGATGCGGATCTCATGGACGCGGTGGCGCTGATTCGATCGGACGCCGTGTTCTCCGGGGAACTCCTCCGGCTGGCCAATTCCGCGGAATTTACGAGCTATGAGGTTTTCGAAGACGTCGCGCGTGCGGTGCTTTACCTGGGGTTCGAACGGGTACAGAGCGCGATTCGCCGCATTACCTATGCGCGACTGATGAAAGATTCCTTCAGCCACCCGCTGAGCGCGGAGATTCATCGCAACAACATGGCCACCGCTTACCTTTGCGAACGGCTGATGGAGTGCTATGGGGAGGGCGGGGAAGCGGACGGGGTTTGTCCGTATTCGCTGGGCCTTTACCTAAAGATAGGCGCGCTGGTGCTGCTGCGCGGGTTCCCGCGCGACTATCCGCGCTTTCTGAGCGCGCGGGTTCCCAACGAGGCGGAACTGCTGGCGAGTGAACGGGCACTGTTCGGCTTTAGCCACATTGAAGTGAGCGCCCATCTCGTTAAGCATTGGGAATTTCCCGACGGGTTTCAGACATTGGTGGCACAGCATGCCGAACCGGCTGAGGTCCGGCTGCCGCTGACGCCGGGAAACGCCGCGCGGCTGGCCGCTCGCATGTCCGGGGCTCTGGGGTATGCATTCCTGAAACCCCTGCCCTTTGAACCGTTCGAAAGTCTGGTTTCGACTTTACCGGATAGTGAAACCGGGGAGTTTTCGAAGAGTGCCGGGGAGTGGAGAAACCGGATCGATGTCCACCTGGAGGCTCTCTCGGTGGACGTCTGATGCCGGGCGCTGCGTCGATTCCTGTTGGCTAAGCCATCCTCCGCGGCAAGCGGGCGGAGGATCCTCGCCCGGCGCTGTGCCTCCCGCACAGGAACCGTAAGGCTATTTGAATTCGAATCAAGTTCGAAGTCTATTTCACGCCGGCTTCGATGTCGGCGTCATTCTTCTCGTTCTCATCGGCTTCGTTGCCGTCAAACCGATCCAGTGCGTCGAACTCGTCCGTGTCGTTCGAATTGGCACCCGGGCCAGCCTGTCTGCGCTCTTCGCGGCGTGCGAGCTTATTCAGCCGCTTCTCTTTGCGTTGTTGTTCTTTTTGTCTTTTCTGAAACGTGGTTGGACCGCGTCCTGCCATGGATACCTCTTTCGATGCGGGTTTCTGAGATCTCCAGACGAGCGGGGCTCCACACGGAAACCTCAATTTGCCAGACGATTAGGCGCGAGCGCATTGCACGGTTCTCGAATCTGGCGGGAATACAGACGAAAGGGGAGCTCTGCCGGAGGCCCGTCAGGCCTCCAGGGCAAACGCTCCCCCCGCTTTGCTCGCGAAAAACTACCAGCGGCTATCGCGACGGCCACCGCCGCCACCGCTGTTGCCACGGCCACGGCCACCACCGAAGCCGCCACGGCCGCCGCCACCCTCGGGGCGGGGACGCGCTTCATTGACGTTGATGGCGCGGCCCATCAATTCGGTGCCGTTCAGCGCATTGATCGCCGCTTCGGCTTCCGAGGAATTTGCCATTTCAACGAAGGCAAACCCGCGGGGCTGGCCGGTTTCCCGGTCATTGATGATGTTGACGCTTTCAACGGCGCCGTAGGGGGAAAACGTATCGAGCAGATCTTCCTGCGTCGTACGGAAGCTCAGGTTCCCAACAAAAAGCTTTGTCACAGGGATTCGATTCTCCAACGAAATAAAAGTAGGTCGAGGTGGATTCTGGGAGGTAACCAAAGCGAGGGAAGGATCTATTGTGGGAACTCAACTCAACGACTCGGGACGCTCAAAGGAAACTAACTCGACACCTTAAGCATAGCACGGAAAGAGTTTTCCGATAGACCACAAATTGGAAGCGGGGCCTACGGCCCCGAACGATCCGATCATGGGCGCGGACCGGAGGCCATCCGGCTTGGCCAATTGCGGCATGGGGGCAGGCCGAAAATTTCCAGTGAAGATTTATGGATTTTTCCTAACCGATTGAAAAAAATGGTAGGCCCGGCGTGACTCGAACACGCGACCCTCTGCTTAGAAGGCAGATGCTCTATCCGACTGAGCTACGGGCCCAAGTGCTTTCAGCGTAACACGATGGGCTTGAACCGGTTGCCGGCTTGCGGCGCTACCGGGAGGCAAGGATGGGGAATTGCTCCATCTCCACGGTGGAGACGCGTTTGAGCTGGCCGCAGGCGGCGAAGATATCACGGCCGCGCGGCTTGCGGAGGAAGCAGGGCATTGCGCGCCGCAGGATGTTCTGGAAGCTGGATACCCGCTCCGGCAGAGGAGTTTCAAAGGGGATGTCCGGCCCCGGATTGAGCGCGATCAGGTTGACGATAGCGTTCAGATGGGCAAGCAGGCGGACCACCCGGCGCGCGTCGGCGTCGGTGTCGTTGACGTCCTTCAGGAGCACATACTCGAACGTCAGCTTCTCCCAGGGACGCAGCGGGTAACGGGCGCATGCGCCGATGAGATCGCTCAAGTGATACTTTTTCGTGATCGGCATCAACTGCCGCCGGGACTCTTCGGTGGACGCGTTCAGCGAAATCGCCAGTTTCGGACGCACCGTCGCCGCGGCGAGCTCTTCGAGTTTCGGAATAATGCCGGAAGTGGAGAGGGTGATGCGTTTGGGGGATAGCCCCACGCCGTCCGGATCCGCCAGAATCCGCGTGGCCTTCAAGACACTGGGGAGGTTCAGGAGCGGTTCCCCCATGCCCATGAACACGATGTTCACGCGATCCAGACCGCCGTTGAGCTGGTTGTCTTCGAGGGTTACCAGCACTTGCCCGACGATTTCGCCCGCGCTAAGATTCCGTTCCAGGCCCATTCGCGCGGTGAGGCAGAATTTGCAATCCACCGGGCAGCCCACCTGCGTGGAAACACAGATCGTGTTGCGCTCCCCCTCCGGCATGAGGACGGTCTCGACGGTCTTGCCGTCCGAGAGGCGAAGCAGATAGCGGCGGGTTCCATCCACGGACTCAAAACGCTGGGCAATCTCCGGCCATCCCACCGCGTAGTCTCTTTCGAGCGCGCTTCGCAGCGATACCGGGAGCGTGGTGATGGAGGTGAAACTGGCGCAGCGCTGGCGGTAGAGCGCGGTATAGAGTTGGGCGGCCCGATAACCGGGGAGAACCGACGACAGATGATTCTCGAAGTCGACTTTCTCCAGCCCCAGAAGTGGCTCCGGCATTCTTTTCATCCTAACATCGCGTCTGTCCGGCATCCGCAGGACGGCAATTGGGCGCGAGACGGGGGACCGCTTCACTACAATGAAAGCGCATGCCCCGCCTCTCCGCGAAGCCGACTCCGCGACCACGCGCTTACGGGCGTTATGGGCTATCCGCGGTTCTGGCTGTGATTGTTCTTGCCTTAGCCAGTTTCGAACTGAACGAGGAGCGGCTTCGTCTCGATCTGTTGCGGGACCGGATCGACACGCTCTGGGTGGGCCTGGAGCAGGACTTGCAGACGAAGGCGGCGCTGGCGGCAGAACTCGTGGAAGTGGTGGACCGGGAACGCCCCAGCGCTCACGGGAAGGATTTCCTGGCGGCAAGGAACAGTGTCGCGGGGAGTTCGCAGGATCTGAGCCGGGCGCCAGACCGGGCCGCGACGGTGGAAGCGAATCTGAGTCTGGACCGGGCGTTGCGCCGGTTTTTGGACAGCCTGGCCGGAGAGCCGATGCGCCTTTCCGGGTCTCGCGCGTCACTGGGGGTGCGCCGCGCCCAGGAGAATATCCTGGCGGCGGAGCACCGGGTGGCGCTGCATCGAACGGCCTACAACGAGGCGGTGCAGCACTTTAACACCCATCTTTCGTTGTTTCCCGCCAACTTTGCCGGTGCGATTTTCGGCATCAAGCGCTACCCATACTACATGCCGACCAATATCCGCGACATCGTGCAATTGCCTCCCGCTCCGAGCCCCGCGCCCGGTGTGGAGGAAGGCAAGAGCGGAAAGTAGCTAATCCTCGCCGCCCGCGAACTCGTCGAGATCCGCGGCCAGGCGGGAATGCGCCCGGAGCGCCGCCACCGAAGCCGCATGCCCGAATCCCGCCCTTCGCAAGCGACCGTAGGCCCGTTGCAGCGTGCGCGGCTCTTCTAAACCGTTGCCCAAAAGCATCGCGGAGAGTTTCCGCTCCAGGTGGGCACTTGCCATTGCCGTTTCATCGCGACCGGCATAGGCGGCGTCCACGGCTTGGGCGACGACGGAAGGGTCCAGTTCCCGGGCTTCGAGTTCCCGCGCCGCCCTTTGCCTGCCGACGAGCCTGCGGCCAGCGGCGTCGGCCGCTTTTCGCTCCGCGAAGCGGGATTCGTTGAGAAAGCCGAGTTCGCGCAATCGAGCCACAACGGCGTCCATGTCCTTTTCGGAGCCTGCGCGAGCCGCGAGGCGTTCACGAAGTTCCCGCTCCGCGTAGTCGCGTGCCGCGAGCAGCTTGAACGCACGCTCCAGCAGAGCGGCGGGGCTCAGCGGTTCCCTGGTGGAGCGGGAAGTCTCCCTCATACAGATCCTTTCCGCCACGGGCCGCGGCGGGCGCACGACATTCACGGCGGAATTGCCACTTAGGGCGATACACCGCGCAGGAAGGCTGTGCCCGATGGCCAAACGGAGTATTCTATTGGTAGCCTATCGCGTTTCTGAGCGGGTTAAGGCCACATTCCAAAGAATCTAGCGAAGGAGAAAACGATGGCAGAAGACAGCAAGTTTCCTTATTTCCTCTTGGGCTTGGGCGTAGGGTTCGTGGCCGGCATATTGGTTGCGCCTCGATCTGGAGATGAGACCATCCAGTACCTGAAGGAACGGGCCGGGGAAGGGAAAGAGTATTTGAAAGAGCGGGTGGGAGAGGGCAAGGAATATCTCAGCCGCCAGCAGGAGAGCCTGAAGAGCACCGCGCAGGATGCGGTGGAAAAGGGCCGGGAAGCCCTGCTGAGACAGAAAGAACAAATCGCCGCCGCATACGATGCCGGCCGCCAGGCGTACCGCGATTCCGTAGGGCACGCGGCAGCTTCGGCGGAATCCGTGCGCGGGCAGGGCGAATCCATCTAACGGCGCATCGGAGGTGGGCGGGAAATGCGCCGCGCAAGGCAGCGCTTCCCGCCGACGGTCTGCTGGGCCGCGCAGCGGTTCTCGCAATCGACTGTGGATCTGGATTTAGTTCATACGGGAGAATCCGGCATTTTATGATTGAGCAACAACTGGCGAACACCATCGTCACGATCGCAATTGCGGTGATCGCAATTGCCGTCGCCATGCAGGCGGTCTCCGCCGTAGTGGCGGCGATTGCGGCCACGAAGACGAAGGCGGCAGTGGAGGCTATTCGGAACCATGTGCAGCCCGTCGCGGAACGCGCGATGGAGGTGCTCGATCAGTCGCGGAACACGGTCACGTCCGTGCATGCGCGGCTCGAACCGATTCTCAGCGATGCCGCCAGCGTCACCGCCCAGGCAAAAACCGTGATGGAGAAGGCCAACCTGATCATGGAAAAAGGCCAGAATCAGGCGACGAACCTGGATGAGGCGCTCACGGAAACCGTGGAACGTGTGCGCGCGCAACTGGGAAATGTTGAGGAGACGGTGGATCACGTTCTTCACGGAGTCCGAAGCACCTCGGACCAGTTGAACTCCGGCATTCTCGCCCCCATTCGGAAGGCCAATGGGCTGGTCAATGGCATTGCCGCGGCGGTTGGATTCCTGGTGCAGGGCCGGACGACGGTATCGCGGGCAACCCAGGACGACGCGATGTTCATTTAGGCCCTCGCCGCGCGGGGAACGTGCGCGCCCTCGCTCTTTCTTCATCCGGCCGATATTCTGAAAGCATGCGCTTGGTGAGTTCCGTGTTGCGCGCCGTGGTTGTCTGCCTTCTGGGCGCGGTTTTGCCGTGCCTCGCACAGGACGGCGGCGGCGCAACCGGCGTTCCGATCGGCGGCGCTGCCTCACCCGCCTCGATTCCCAGTTCGATCGCCGCGCTGGCGGAGAAGATCCGTGGTGCGGGGCTCGACCCCGCCGAATGCTACCGGGTTCGCGACCTGGACATCACGCGAGAAGATGCCCGCATCTACCTTACCGAGGGGTATCTCATCTTCGGCAAAGAAGTGAACGGCCGGCGATTCTCGGCGGTCTTCATTGGGGAGATCGACGGCGGCGACGCGGAGATCCTGTTGTTTCCGCCCAGCCGGTCAGAGCGGATGTCCCTGGCGAAGTTCACCGGCTCCCCTAACCTGAACGAGCATTTCCGCACCGCCGCGTTTCTGTTCACCGACGACACCTATGCGGAGGTTTTGCGCCTGCTGGAGGAGCAGGTTGCCGGGCGCAAGGTGCCGGAAATGGGCGCTCTCTATACCGAGAAGTACAACGAGCTGATTCGGAATCTGTCCGAAAGCGTCGAGCTGAGGCTGGTGAAGGATCTGGCGGAAGGCGCGTCCGCGCGTCAGGGCTTCTTTTACGCTACTTTGAGCGGGAACCGTCTCGGCAACTTTGACTTTGTGCTCGATCCCATCTTGAGCCGGGGTCTGCGCGTCGGCCAGTTCACGACGGAGCGGGGGCCCGTGTTCGATACCTGGACACAGTTCGAACCGAAGAGCATCGCGAGTGGACAGCGCACGGCCCCGCTTCCGGAGTATGCAATCAAACACTACGGGCTAGACGCCACGCTGGACCACGACCTGCTTCTGAAAGCGCGGGCACGGCTGCGTCTGACGCCGGCCGCGGCCCGGTCCACCATCGCGCTCATGGTTTCGCAGAACATGCGCATTGGTTCCGCAACCGCCAGATTGGCTGCTGGCGGAGAGGAGAAGCTGGAGGTCTATCGTCCGCAATCCTTGCGCCTGAATACGATCCGACGCGATCTGGATTCCGCATTTCTGGTTTCGATGCCGAAGTCCGCGGTCCCCGGCCAGCCGATGGAGATCGAGATTGTGTATGAAGGCCGCGTGGTGCAGGACGCCGGGAATGACGTTCTGTTTGTGGGCGCCCGCGGAAGCTGGTTCCCCGGCGCGGCGAATCGTCTGGCCACCTACGATGTGACGTTCCGGGTTCCCAAGGGCCTGGAGTTCGTTTCCACCTGGGACAGCGTGGAACGGAGTTCGGACGACACCACGACGACATTTCACGCCTCCGTGAAAACGCCCGTGCGGACCTTCGGCTTTAATCTTGGGAAGTACAAGCAGACCACGGTTCGCCAGGATGGGTTCGTGGTGAATGTATTCGCCAATACGCAGGTGGAGACGGCGCTTGAACCGCGAAACCGCGTCCTGATCGTCCCCACGGCACCGACGGTTCCTGGCAGGCGCAGAGCGCCCGAAGTGACGATTGCATCCGTACCGTCGCCCGTACCGGACCCCTCGCGGAGCCTCGAACGGATGGCGCGGGAGGTCGCGACGATCATGGGGAAGTTCCGAGCTCTTTTTGGCCCTCCGGCGATGCAAACGGTGAACGTTTCCCCGATTCCCGGCCATTTCGGACAGGGCTTCGCCGGGATGGTGTATCTTTCCACCATTAGCTACCTGCCGGATTCCCAGCGGCCCGCCAATGTGCAGGATTCCGCCAGCCAGACCTTCTACAGCAATCTCCTGCTTTCCCACGAACTGGCGCACCAATGGTGGGGCAATCTCGTCTATTGCGAATCCGATCAGGATACGTGGCTGATGGAAGGCTTGGCCAACTATTCCGCCGTGATGATGCTGGAGGAAACGAAAGGGAAGAAGGAGGCCACCGCGCTGCTGCTTCGCTACCGCGACAACCTACTTGCCCGCTTGGGCGATGACCGCATTGTGGACGACGCGGGCCCGATACTTTGGGGGGAGCGGCTCATCAACTCGCGGGACCGAGGGAGCTGGAACACAATCACGTACGAAAAGGGCACGTGGATTTTTCACATGCTGCGCGCGCGGCTGGGCGACGAGGCCTTTTTCCGCTTGCTCCGGGAATTGCCCGCGCGGTTCGCCCAGCGGCCGCTTACGACGAAGGCCTTCCGGCAGTACGCCGCGGAGTTCACCTCGCCGAAATCGCCGGATGCAAACTTGGACGAATTCTTTTCGCAATGGGTGGAATCCACCGGCATCCCCCGTATTGTGCTGACAAGCAGCATTGCCGGCAAGGCTCCGAAAGTTACCGTAAAGGCCACGCTTGCGCAATCCATGGTTTCCAAGGAATTCGGAGTGGCGACGCCAGTGGTAATTCGTTTCGCGCACGCGCCGGCGGTGACGCACTGGGTGCATACTTCGAACGATGGCGAAGAGTTTGAATGGACTTTCCGGACGGTGCCCTCGCGCGTGGAACTCGACCCCGATTGGTTCACTCTGCGACGCGAGTAGGCCGCTAAGCCGATCCGGGAGATACTGGAAGGCGGAGGTTAGCAACCGATGAGCGACGATCTGCGATATCCGATAGGACGATTCGTCTTCGACCCCGCCACCGCGGCCCAGCAGCGGGAAGGGTGGATTCTCGATCTGGCCCGATTGCCGGGTGAACTGGAGAGCGTCGTCGAATCGCTCGACGACGGGCAACTTGACACGCCGTACCGCCCCGATGGATGGACCGTGCGCCAAGTGGTTCACCACCTTGCGGACAGCCACATGAACGCATACATCCGCATTCGTCTGGGGCTCACCGAAGACGCGCCTCTCCTGAAGGGCTACGACGAAAAACTGTGGGCCGAACTGGCCGATTCGCTGACCGCGCCGGTAGCGCCGTCGCTGAGCATCGTGGAGGGTGCGCATTCACGCTGGGTGACGCTGCTGAAGAAAATTGCCCCGGCGGATTTTCAGCGCACGATGATCCATCCGCAATCCGGCCCCGGCACCATCGAGAAGTATACGGGCCTCTATGCCTGGCACGGCGCGCATCACGTGGCACAGATTCGCAATCTGCGGAAGCGGAGCGGCTGGTAGGGGAAACTGTGGTTGCGTTCGCGCCGCCCGCGCTATCGCTGGGGAAGCTCGGGAGCGGGTTCGGCGGGGCTGGAAGCTTCCGGGGCGGGCGCGTGGCCGTGGCCCGATTCCACGATCGAGTCCACCAGGGTGCGAAGCCGCTCCGCCAAGGCTTGGTCAAGGGCTTCGAGCGCGGCCAACTGCTCTCTGGCGTCCGGAATCCGGCGGAGCAGCGCATAGCTGAAGCCAAGGCTGAAACGGGCATCGGCGTTGCTGGGCTCGAAATGGACGGCGTTTTCGTAGTCGATGACGGCGAGTGCCCGCTTGCCGGACATCGCTCGAGCATAGCCCCGGTAATACCAGCCGTGTGCATCGGTGGGGCAGTTCTCCAGGAGATACGTGAGGCTTTCCTGCGCGAGATCGTAGTGTTCCCGCCAGATATCCGAGAGGGCCTCCGAGAGCAGACTGTTGCGAAGACGGGATTCGGGGTGTTGCGCGGCGCGCCACTCGCTCCACGGGATCTGGGCGGCGGTTTTCAGCCGGGCGGCGCGGCCCGCGGGCACGAGAGCCGCCGACGGGTGCCCGAAGGGGTCCTCCCAAACGACAATGGCTTCGAGCGCGCCCTCCCGATTGAGCACCGCGCACCCGGAGATGGGGATGCGATGACGGGTCTCGGCGGTGAATGCCAGCCCGAAGACCGGAATGTCACGAATGCGGAGATCGCGCAGCGGGTACGACGTGGCGCCGCACGAAATCTTCCAATCGGGCGAGCCGAATTTCGATTCCTCCAAGAGTTGTGAAGGCTGCGCGGAAGACGTGAACTCCGGCACCGGCACCTGAGTGGAAGTATTGACGGAATCGGTGGCGGCGGCTGGGGAGCGGTCCGTGGCGATTCGTACCAGGTTCCCTTCGATGTCTTCGCCTCCCACTTCGGACACGTTCGCAAGCATCTCATCGGAAAACACGAGTTCCGCCCGAGCGGCATTCGCGAGCAGCGAGCGGACGGTGATGAAAGCTCCGTCAAGCGGGAGGGCCCAGCCGCTTCCGGTGAGCTGGCCTTTCTCGTTGTAGGCGCGGATCGGAATGGGGCTTGGCGTTGCGGTGGCGGCAGCGGTTGCTTCCGGTTCTTGCGCGCTTGCCCAGGGGGTGCCTGGCGCGAGGAGCGCGCATGCCAGCACCAGGAATCGCCACACCGCCATGCCTTTTAGGATGGCAGACTGGCGGCCATGGTTGCGCTGGATGGGACTCGATTGCAATTGACCGAATCGTTTTGCGGCTGGGCCTAAGGCTTCCGGGTAGAAGAGCCGATCTATCCCGCAATGGCGAGGTCAAAGAAGGCGCACCGGGCAGGGCCATCCGCTCCGGTCTCCGCGCCGGGCTTATACACGGAGACGACCGCGAAGGGCGGCGGCGCTGCCGCTTCCCGGACGGGCTTGCTGGTCGCCGTCATCGTGGTGACCTTCAATTCGAAGGAGCACTTGCTTGACCTGGCGTGTTCTCTGCGCGCGCAGACCCACCGGAATTGGAAGCTGATTGTGGTGGATAGCGCGTCCACGGACACGACGTGTGAGTGGCTGGCGGGGCACGTTCCCGAGGCGCAAGTCGTCGCATCTCCGCGCAATCTGGGGTATCGAAAGGGCAATCGGCTGGGGATGGAGTGGGCGACCGCCGGAGAGAACGCGCCAGACTATTTGTTGATTCTGAACGACGATGTGGAACTGCATCCCTACGCCCTCGAACGCATGCTGGCGGCGGCGGAGGGTGCGCCGGATGTGGCGATCGTCGCGCCCGCGATCCTGCTGCATGGCCATGCGGGCCTCATTAACGCATCGGGAAGCGCACTGCTGCCCGCGGGATTCTATTCGGCGCGGGGGAAGAACCGCAACTACGACGATTTTCGGCGGCCCGATGAGATTGCGGCCGCATCGGGCTGCTGCTTCCTCTATCGACGCGAGGACTACCGGCAACTCGGCGGGTTTGACGCGATCTTCGATTCGCTTCCGGGCGGCTGGCACGCATCCGCCGAAGATCTTGACCTGTCGTGGAGGGCATGGATCGCCGGGAAACGCGTCGTCTATCAGCCCGATGCTATTCTTTGGCACAAGTATCGGCAGCGGCCAATGCATGCCTCCCGATTCGCGAGTCTCGTGGCCGGGCGGCTGGCCTTCCTTGCGCTAAATTTCCGCAAGCCGGAGCTAATGTGCCTTCTGCCGGTGCTGGCGCTTACCGAGGTGGCGCTTGCCGCCTACAGCGCGCTGCGCGGCATGAGTTTCCTGCGTGCTTGGTTCAGCGGCTTCCGCTGGCTGTGGGGAAACCGGCGCAGGCTCAGGGAGATTCGTGGGATTCGGGCGGCGCGAAGAGGCAAGGGCGGCCACGCCGTGACGCACCTGATGCAATCGGCGATACCTCTCGCCCCGTCCGTGGAGGGCAACCCGGCGCTGCGTGCGGCGGCGTTCGCGTGGTTTGGGGCAAATGCATGCTGTCTCGCGGCGCTGCGGCTGCTGGAAGCGCTGCCGTGCCGGATCGGATGGACGATCTTCAAACCGGTACTCGACCGGATGGCGGCCGGGGCGGCCCTGGTGCTGCTGTCGCCGTTGCTGACCATTGTGGCCGCCGTCGTCGGATGGAAGATCGGCAAACCCGTGCTGTTCACGCAAACGAGGATCGGCTGGAAGGAACGCCCCTTCACCCTGTACAAATTCCGCACGATGCGGGATGGTTTCGATTCCGAAGGGCGCGCGCTGCCCGACGAAGAACGCCTCACGGCGCTCGGCCGTTGGCTGCGCTCCTGGAGCCTGGACGAACTGCCCCAGCTATGGAATGTGCTCAAGGGCGAGATGAGCTGGATTGGCCCGCGTCCGCTGCTGCCCGAGTATCTGCCCCGCTACAGCGCCCGCCAGCGCCGCCGCCACGAGGTTCGCCCCGGTTTGAGCGGATGGGCGCAGGTCTGCGGGAGAAACGCCGTCGATTGGGAGCGGCGCTTTGCACTGGATCTCGAATACGTGGAGCGCCAAAGCTTCCGCTTCGACCTGCGAATCTTTCGTCTGACAGTGAAAAGGCTTCTGACTAGGGATGGCATCTCGCAGGCGGGCCACGCCACGATGGAGGAATTCCGGGGAGCGGAATCCCATGGCTGAGGGCGGGTGGGACGGGCGCGGCGATCGCGCCGAACCGGCCGATCTGATTGTCTACGGGTGTGGAACGCAGGGGCGCGCCGTCATCGAGTTCCTTGCGGAAAGCGGGCGTTACCCCAGGTTGCGCCTCACCGACGATAACCGACGCCTCTGGGGCAGTTCCTGCTTTTCCATCCCGGTGCTGCCGCCGCGCGACGCCTTTGCGGATGGGGCACAGCCCTTCGTATGCGCGATTGGAACGAATGGGGCGCGGCGGGAAACGATTCTTCGGCTTCGCGCCGCGGGACATCCGCCGATTGCCGTACGGCACCCCAGCGCCATCGTCGCCGCCTCCGCCTGCGTAGATGCAGGCAGCATCCTGATGGCCAGGGCGATTGTGAACACCGAAGCCCGCGTTGGCGTCGGGTGCCTGCTTAACTCAGGCTGCGTGATCGAGCATCACTGCGACATCGGAGATTTCGTTCACCTTGCGCCGGGTGTCTTGCTCGGCGGCGGTGTGAGCGTGGGCGAGGGCGCGTTCCTGGGGCTGGGCGCGATCATTCTACCCGGTGTGTCAATTGGAAGCGATGCGATCGTGGGGGCGGGTGCCGTCGTCATTCGCGACGTGCCACCCGGGGTTATCGTTGCCGGCAACCCAGCAAGAATCCTGCGGGCTAGCCTGCCAGGGGAGGCCCCCAAACCGGACGTATTCGCAGGGCAAGCATAATATCTTGGCTCTTCTGACGTTTTAGGGCATGGGAACGATACGGCATCGCCATGAGGAGCCTTTGCTTCCGCGGTATACGTCGAATACGCCCGGAACCGGTTTGTTGCCGGCACCTTTCCATTCCCGGATGGCGTACCAGGATTCCTTCAGGCCGACGAGCATTTCCGGGCCGGTGGATTCCACCGCCCATAGAGCCGGATGCCCATAGGCGTTCATCTTGGCCATCGCAAGGTCATAGAAACCCATGGAATCCCAGGTGAAGGACTTCGGCATGAAACGCTTTGGCTGGGTGACGACGATATGGCCTGTACTGCCACCCGGTCCGCCGGGAATCACGCGGAATTTATCGTCCACCAGCATCATCATGTAAGTGAGTTCCGGGTCGATATCTTCCCTCTTGCTTACCAGGGTCTTGTTCGCCTTGGCGTAGTCATGGGCCCAGTTGTAGATGGAGGCGATGTTCGCCGACGGCGCGGGGGTGTCGTTGACATCCGGCCGCAGGAACCACGGGTTCTGCAAACGTTCGTGCCAGATGAAGTTCCCCACGAAGCCGTTGCAATCGAGGCCGATATGATCGCGGGCATAGGTCTGCACCCGGGCCAGCGTCGTCCTGCCGAGGATCACGGCGATGGAAAGTGTGATCTGGCAATCGTCCGGGGAACCCTTGCCCCAGAAAGGGGCCGTGACGTGCTTTACGAGTTTTGCCGCGGAATCGAATTGCTCTTCACTTCCGTTGAGCCGGATCTTCAGAGAATACCGGACGTCCTTCTGTTTGTTCTTCTGGAAATGCTCACGGAGAGCCTGCCAAAGCCTCTGCTGTTCGTCGTCCGGTTTTCCAATTCGGTAAATCTCGACACGCACATCGCTCAGGCTCTGTCCGTTGGCATGAATGGTGAGGCTGCGGTAACGGTCCGCATATTCAACAGGGGTCATTGGAGTCCACTCCAGGAAAGATGAGTTCGCCAGTAGGCTCTGGCGTGGGAGGCCAGAACGCGCCGCATATTTCGATATGCGTGCGGTGAGCGGAGAACGGATCAACGGCGGTGGCTGGGGTTTCGCGGCCGATAATTCGTTTTCGAAGCGGAAGCGGACACGGTGAGGAGGCGGGATGAGTCTCCGAGACACTCGCAGCATCTCCCCGTTTTCAAAGGGCAAAGGGACAAACTCTTTCTAGAGGTTTGCCATGCCCATTCGGCCAGTGAAGCGAATCGATGGCGCACGGTTCCCTTGGGTCTCCGGAAGACCGCTCCATCAGCCGGTGGCCTGGCACGGCCAGATCGCGATGAACATGCAGCGGCAACTTCGGCAAGCATTCGAAGAACTCGAAGCCGGGGCAGCTTGGCGGTGCCGAAGAAATACGTTGGTGAATTTCTGAACGGGAGCGCTTAGGCCCCGATTCCCGCCGCGCGGGCCACGGCCGGTGGCAGATTCTCACCGGTTTGCGACCCCTCGCATTGTGAGATGATCTCTTTCGCGCTCAGCGCGAACTCCGCCCAGCGCTCTTCCGGAATCTTCACGAATTTCGTCACAACGTCGGGGTCGAAATGCGAGCGGGATCCGCGCAGGATCTCATGCAGCGCCTCCCAGTGGCTCACGCGCTCCCGGTATGGTCGCGTCGACGTGAGCGCGTCGTAGGCGTCCACCACCGCGAATATCCGGGCACCCAGCGGAATCTGCGCCCCGCGCAGGCCGCTCGGATAGCCGCTGCCGTCGTAACGCTCGTGGTGGCAGAGCACCACTTCCGCCCCCTCGCCGCTGCCGATCAGGCCCTGCACGATGCCGTAGCCGATCATCGGGTGCTTCCGCATCTGCGCCCATTCCTCGTCGTCGAGCGCGGCGGGTTTGTTGAGAATGGAGTCCGGAATGCCGATCTTGCCGATGTCGTGCAGCAGCGCGCCGGCGCGAATCTCCTCAATCCGAGAAAAAGGCAGTCCCATCTGCTGCGCCAGATGAGTCGCGTAGAGGCTCACCCTCACGGAATGCTGTTTCGTTTCCCGTTCGCGAGCGTCCAGCGCGACAATCAATGCCCGCTGCGCCTCATCGTTCAATTGACGGAGCTGCGATTGGAGCGTGGCGAGTTCCACCGGGTAAAAGTCAGTGCCGGATTCCCCGGCCAGAGCCTCGCGCCGCACTTTTTCCGCCAGCGCGATCGCGGCTTGGAGCCGCTCGGGGTTCACCGGCTTGGTTACGTAGTCGCAGGCCCCGCGCCGCATTGCTTCCACCGCGGATTCCACCTCCGATTGCCCGGTCAGGAGAATCATCGCGATGCTCGGCGAGAACTTCCGCACCTCCGCCATCACCGCGAACCCATCCAGCTTCGGCATCACCAGATCGGTGATCACAATATCCGGCTGAAGCTCTTCGAGGCTGGCGATCGCTTTCTCGGGGTCGGAGAAACGGTGGATAGCGCCCCCGTGTTTCCTCAGCACCAGTCCCATGAAGTTGAGCGACGTAAGGTCGTCGTCAATCAGGAACATGCACTGCTCGTTCTTGGGCCTGGCCGTCGTTTCTGCTCGTTCCACGGAATTTCTACTCTTCCTGTATCGCTTAGGTACAAGCCATCGTAACCGGATTCGCGTGGCGCCCTGGGGCGGAAAAAAGGGCATTGCAATACTGGTACTAGGGCGGAGTTCTGGACGAATCGTTGCCGCATTGGCGAATAAAGCGCGAACAGGTCTCCTGGGTTTCGTCGGGTTCAGGACTACCACCCGGATCTGCACACACTGCAAATCGAAGCCTCGATGCTGCGCGGAGGGCCACGCGCGGCAAGCGCTCCGGTACGGTTCCGAATGCCGTCAGCCGAATCCGCGAACCGCGTGTTCGCATTAACGGCGACGCATCCGGAACATGAACCTTTGTTGACTCCCCCCTCCCAATGCAATAGAATCGCCTCGACGAAAGTCAATCGCTTCAAAGCAGTTGTTAGGGGTTAAGCACAGAATGAATTTCAAATCCGCAGTCCGCGTAATTTTTGCGGGCTTGATGATGGTTTGCGGGATGCTCGCTCAGGAATCCCGCGGCAGCATTACGGGCCGGGTCAGTGACCCGCAGGGTGCCATGATCGCCGGCGCCACCGTCACCGTCACCAATGTCCGCACCAACGAAACGCGCGTCACCACGACCAACGCGACAGGCTATTACGAAGTCACATTCCTCGATCCCTCGGAGTACACCATCACCGCGGAGCTTTCCGGCTTCAAGAAGGTGGTTCGCACCGGGATCACCGTCAACGTTGCCTCCCGCCTCGATATTCCGATCCAGCTTTCGATCGGCGAGGTGGCTGAAACCGTCACCGTGACGGCGGAAACGCCGCTGCTCGATACCACCTCCGCCTCGGGCGGCCGCGTGCTCGATGAAAAACAGCTCATCAATCTGCCCTTCAGCGATTTGAATCCGTTTGCCCTTTCGGCGCTTGCGCCGGGCATGCAGTGGACGGGGCAGCCGGAATACCGCCGCCCCTTCGATAACGGCGGCACCTCGGCCTTCAGCACGGCAGGCGGCGTCGGCCAGAACGAGTACACCATCGATGGCCAAACCATCACCGGAACCAACCGCCGTGTGGGCTACACGCCTCCGGCCGATGCCGTCACCGAATTCAAGCTGGAAACCGCGAATTTCGATGCGTCGAATGGCTTTTCCTCCGGCGCGCTGATTAACGTGGTGAGCCGCGGCGGCACCAACGAATTGCACGGCAGCGCCTTTGACCAGCACTGGCAGCAGCGCTGGAACGCCACTCCGCACTTTACTCGCCTGAAGTGGGAAGACGATGTGCGCGCGGGGCGCATAAGCAAGGACAGCCAGAAGCAGGCCACCGGTCGCTCCAATAACTACGGCTTCAGCGCCAGCGGCCCGGTCTTTATTCCCAAGTTTGTGGATCTTCGCAATAAGCTGTTTTGGTCCGTCACCTGGAACGGCATCAAGCAGGCCAAGGCCGAGACGACATCTTCCGTGAACCGCACAGTTCCTCAGACTGCCTGGTGGCAGGGGGATTTCTCCTCGATGCTAAGTGTGCCTAATGGGGAAGCTCGCTATACGATCTACGATCCCCGCAGCGCCAATCTGCAGAATGGCCGCGTGGTTCGCACGCCCTTTCCAAACAACAAGGGCATCCCCGTCTTGAATCCGATGGTGCCGGCATACCAGAAGATCTTCCCGGCACCCAACAATGTGCCCGGCCTGGTGAGTCCAGAAGGAACCAACAACTATCTCGCTGCCGGCATGCCGAAGAACGAGGACTTCAAGGCCATTCAAAATCGTTACGATTACGTCGTATCGCAGAATCACCGCCTCAGCCTCCGCTGGCAGTACAACAACCGCTTGGCCAACGAATACGATTGGACATTCCAAACCGTTCCCGGCCTGCACTCGAACGGGCTTACCCGCATCAACAAGGGTGGAGGTCTGAACTACCTGTGGACCATCAGCGCCAATCACATCCTCGATACATCGATCAGCCTTTCCCGCTTCGAGGAGGGCTCGCAGCGCTCCGTGCCGCTGAAGTACAAGCCCACCGACGTGGGATTGCCTCAGTATCTGGACGTCCGCGCTGGCGCTAACCACGCGCTGCCGCGTCTCGATTTCGACACGATCACCGACGTCAGTGATGCTTACCCCGTGATTGGCGGGATTGGAACGACGGGTGAGATCCGCTCAACTATGACCTCCATCAAGGGGAACCACACGCTGAAGTATGGCTTCCAGCGCCGCATGAACTGGTGGACGGGCCTCGGCCCCGGCAACAGCTCCGGCATTTTCCAGTTCCGTAATAACTGGACTCGCCCGACGGATAACGATAACGTTGCCGCCCAGCACGTGCATGAATTTGCCGCATTTCTGATGGGGCTGCCGAGCGGAATGTCAATTGACACGAACGATTCCGTATTCCTCAGCACGCCGCGAACCGCCTTGTTCATTCAGGACGATTTCCGGCTCACGGACAAGCTTCGCCTCAGCCTTGGCTTGCGCTGGGAAAAGGAAGGCGGCATGCGGGAGAGGTTTAATCGCGGCATCGCGGGCGATTTCATCAGCGATTTGGAGCAGCCCTTTACGGCGCTGGCCAAGACGGCTTACGCCGCGAAGCCGATTCCCGAACTGAGCCCATCCGCATTCAACCCGGTGGGCGGTACCGCGTACATGGGCACTGGGAAGTATGGCGCCTTCACCAAGGGCAGCGACGTGTTCCTCCCCAAATTGGGCATCGTTTGGAGCCTCGATTCCAAGACCGTTTTCCGCGCGGGTTACGGCATGTACGCGGATTCCCTGAACAGCGCCAACACCCGCCCCGATACCTTCGGTTACAATCAGGCCACATCCACGCCCATAAGCAACGATTCCGGCCTCTCCTTCTGCTGCGGTGTGGGCGCGGCAAACCGGATTGCCACGGGTGCTACTCCGCTGAACGACCCGTTCCCGGTGCGCACGGATGGCACCCGCTTTGACGAACCATATCAATCCGCGCTCGGGCCGATCGCCCGTGTCGGCCGCGGCTACTCGTCGATTCCGTGGGACTTTTATCCCGCGCGTCAGCACCGCTGGCGCATCGGCGTCCAGCGCGAGCTCATGCGCGATCTCGTCGTGGATATTTCCTACAACGGCGCCTTCTCAAAGATCCCCGTCAACCAGCGCGTGGATTTTCTGGCGAAGGAATACTGGACAACGGGAATGCTGCGCGACCAAGCGAACGACAACTTCCTGAACCAGAATGTCGCGAATCCATTCAACATCAAGAACATGGCGCCGCTCGCCACCTCGGATCCCTTGATCTACCGGTACATGAGCGGGCAGGGTTTCTTCACCAGCAGCAATATCCGGAGGAACCAGCTTCTGCGGCCGTACGGATTCCTGGGCACTCTCAACGGCGTGCGCCCCGGCGTGAAGTATTCGGATTCCATGGGCGATGTCACCTACCGGGACATCCAGATCCTCGTCGAACGGCGCTTCAGCCGCGGGCTCGCGACCAGCTTCATGTATACCAATGCGGCCAGCGATGAAGCCGATGTTTATTACAACGAGTTCGATGCCGCACCCACCGCGCGACCGGCGGACCAGGTTCGTCCGCACCGCATCGCGTGGTCCGGCAGTTATGAACTGCCGGTCGGCAAAGGCCGGGCCGTGGTGAAGGAAGGCTTCCTTAGCCAGGTAATCGGCAATTGGAACATCGGCTGGGTTTACCAGCGCCAGGGAGGCGCTCCCACCGATTGGGGCAACCGATTCTTCTACGGCGATCTCGACAACATCGGCGATCTTTTCAACAGCGATGCGATGCGTTCGAAGGACATTCACCAGTGGTTTGACCCTTCGATCTCCTACCGGGGCACAGGCTCGATTCCGTCCGGCTTCCAGGGTTTCGAGGGCCGCAGCAACCAGCAGCCCGGCTCGTACCACGTGCGGATGTTCCCCTACCGGCTCACCTCGCTGCGCCAGGACGGCATCCAGAACTGGGATCTCAAGATCGAACGGATCTTCCCCATCACGGAAACAGCCCGCGCCCGTTTCTCCGTGGACGCTCTGAACGCCACCAACCATACCAACTTCAGCAGCCCGAATACGGACCCCACCAGCGGGAACTTCGGCAAGGTCACCAGCCAGCGCGGCTTGAGCCGGGTGATTCAGTTCACCCTGCGCATGGAATTCTAGACCGCGCGCCGGCAACCCAAACAGAAAGCCCGCCAGGATCCATCGCGGTCCTGGCGGGCTTTTCCGTCGGTGGCATTTTCGTGTCGCTCAGGGTTTGACACGTTTGGCGGTCACTTCCATCTGACGCTCGCCAAAATCGAGCGTCAGCTTCATCTCGTCGTCGGTAATTTTGCCTTTGTGCGGGATCGTGCGCTCCCCCGCCACCACCGTAAACGCAATCTCGTCGTTTTTCAGGCTTCCCTCGCCGATCGCCGCCTCACCCATCGGCCCCAGCACCGTGCCGGTCACCTTCTCCGCTTCCACCTTGAAGTTGTATTCAACCTCAATGGGTCCGTCCCTTCCTTCGACGGTGGCCTTCCATTTCCCATTGGCATCGGCGGCGAACGCGACCGCGGACAGCAATAGCGTTCCTAAAATCAGGATGGTTTTCAATTTGCAGCACTCCCTCAGTGCGAAGTCGCCACATCCGGGAGGCGGGTTACGCGGGCAGCGTGGAATTCTTGGTCGCGTGCCCATTTGCCGCTTGCAAACTAGGGCACTTTTCGTATACTTAGATTTAGGCGCGCCTAAATTCAGGCATGCCTAAATTTGGAACCGATCCGAATCGATCCGCACCGTTTGTTCCCTGAAGACACTGTTTCCGCACGAAAAAGCCCTATCCCTATGCTTAGAGCCCTACGCCACACTCTCTTGACTGCGCTCCTGGCCTTGCCAATCCTGGCCCAGACCACCGCCACGCTCGCCGGCAAAGTGATTGACCCCGTCGGAACCCCAATCAACGGTGCCCGCATCGTGGTAGCGAACGAACTCACCGGCTACCGGGCGCAGGAACTGTCGGACACCGAAGGCGGCTTCGCGCTCACCAACATTCCGTTTCATTCCTACAACGTCACCGTCGCCAAGGATGGCTTTGCCCCGTATGTGAACCAGATCAATCTGCGCTCGAACATCCGGATGACCCTCGAAGTTCGCCTCGAAATTGCCGGCGTCATGGATTCGGTTACCGTCTCGGAACGGGTGGCGATTCTCGTCGATCCCGAGGAGACCGGCACCCACTTGCAGATGAACGAATCGGATATTGAAAGTCTCCCCCTGCAGGTGGGCAATCGCGGATTGGAAGCCGTGCTCGTCTCGTTCCCCGGCTTCGCGCAGAACGCCAACGGAGCCATCCACGCGAGGGGCGCGCACAACCAGATGACCTTCGTGATCGATGGCATGCCGATCAGCGATCAGCTTACCGGCGCCTTCGCCAACGCCGTCGATCCCAACATTGTCCAGACCGTCGAGTTGTTCACCGGCAACATCCCCGCCGAATACGGGAACAAGGTTTCCGCGGTCACCAGCATTACCACCAAGAGCGGCCTGGGTTTCGGCCGCAAGTTTGCCGGACAGGCGATGCTGGCGGCGGCGGGTTTCGGCATGCTCTCCCAGGTGACCTCCATTGCCGGGGAGAACGGCAACTTCGGATACTCGGCCACCGTGAACACGATGAAAACCAACCGCTATCTGGACGCCGTTTCGCTCGACAACCTTCACAACGGCGGGAACAATGAGCGGGCCTTTCTTCGCCTGGATTGGATCCCGAACAGCCGCGATGTGTTCCGCCTGAACGGCATCGCGGGGCGCTCCAGTTTTCAGTTGGCCAACCTGCGATCACAGCATGCGGCGCGGATGGATCAGCGCCAGTACCTCGGCGATGCCTCCGGCAGCTTCGCCTGGGTGCGCACCCTCGACGCCCAAACCACCTTCGACAACACCTTCAGCTACCGCACCACGCAAGCGCAGCTATTCGATAGCACGGGCGATACCCCCGTGACAGCCTCCCAGGCCCGGCACCTCACCACCATCACCAACGGGAGCCGCTTCAATCTCATTCGGGGCCGCCATAGCCTCAAGATCGGCACGGATCTCCAGCGGTTCCCGATTAGCGAGTTCTTCTCCTTCGGCATCACCAGCCTCGGCTTCAACAATCCCGCCAGACTCGATTTCAACCCCAATCTCCTGACTTATGACCTTTCGAGGGGCGGCCGCCGCTTCGATTTCGCCGACAAAGCCACCGGGGGTTTCTACGCGGGTTTCCTTCAGGACAACATCAAGCTGGGCGACTTTCAGATTTCCCTCGGGCTGCGCTATGACAATTACCGCCTGCTGGTGAAGCGCCACCAGATGCAACCGCGCCTCGGCGTCAGCTATCACCTGAAGCCCACCAACACCGTTTTCCGGGCCAGCTACAATCGCCTCTTCCAGACCCCGCCCAATGAAAATCTGCTCTTGAGCGCCAGCCCCAGGGCGGCCGCCGTAGCGCCGCCCGCGATCGCGGAAACCCTCGGTTCGGCGTTAGCGGAGATTCGACCGGAGCGCCAGGATTTCCTGGAAGCCGGTTTGCAGCAGGGCCTCGGCCCGCGGATGAGCGCCATGGTCACCTACTACCACAAGCGTTCGTCGGATCAGCAGGATAACAACAACTTCCTGAACACGGGAATTATCTTCCCCATCACGCTCAAAGCCATTCGCGTGAACGGTGTTGAAGGCAGGCTGAACCTGACGCCGGTGAGAGGATTCTCGGGCAGCCTGTCGGTGACACATTCGCGCGCGGTTTCGACGCCGCCCTTCAGCGGAGGCCTCTACATCGGCAACGACGCCGTCGCGCTCCTCTCGCAAGGGCCCTTCCGAATCGATCACGATCAGCCGCTCTCCGTCCACGGCATCCTCACCTGGAACTCGCGCCGCGGCCTCTTCAGCACGCTTTCCACCCGCTACGATTCCGGCCTGGTCGCCAATCCGTCGGATCCCGCGCAAGTGGCCGCCGACCCCGATTTCGCGGACCTCCTGCCCTACGTCGATCTGGACGGGAACCCCGCGCGCGTTCGCTCCCGCTTGATCTCCGATGTCGTGGTTGGCTACGAGCGTTTCCGCGACGAACGCAAGCTCTGGGAGCTGTCCGCGCAGGTTTCAAACCTGAGCGACGCCACCGCCCTCTACAATTTCCAATCGGCCTTCGTGGGCACCCGGCTCGTGCAGCCCCGCACCGTCGGAGTGCGTTTCCGCATCTTCTTCTAACACGCGGACGGGGCAGGGCGGGGAACTCGGTCAACCAAACCCCGCTCCCTCCCCGTCCGAAAAAAAAACGGCCACGGAGATGGCACTCCGGGGCCGTTCGATTCTTTCGCAACTCGGGTGTGTGTTGGCTACGCGTTGAAGAGTTCTTCGGCCTTCGCCCAGTTCACCACATTCCACCACGCGGCCAGATAGTCGGCACGGCGGTTCTGGTAATGCAGATAGTAGGCGTGCTCCCACACGTCCACGCCGAGCACGGCCTTCTTGCCTTCCATCAGCGGATTGTCCTGGTTCGGCGTTGAAAGGATATCCACGCCGCCATCGGTCTTCACGAGCCACGCCCAGCCGGAGCCGAAGCGGCCCATCCCGGCCGCGGCGAACTTCTCCTTGAAGCTTGCCACGTCGCCGAACTTGGCCTTGATCGCGGCCGCCAGATTTCCAACGGGCTCACCGCCTCCATTGGGGCTCATGATTTCCCAGAACAGGGAATGGTTCCAGTGTCCGCCGCCATTGTTGCGCACGGCGGTGCGGATATTCTCGGGCACCGCGGAGCAGCCGTTCGCCAGCAGCGCATCCAGATTCGTTTCCTTAATGCCGGCACCCTCCAGGGCCTTGTTCAGATTTGCCACATAGGCGGCATGGTGCTTGCCATGGTGGATCTTCATGGTCGCGGTATCGATGTGGGGTTCGAGAGCGCTGCCGTCATAGGGCAGATCGGGCAAAGTAAAAGCCATCGGGTTCCTCCTCGGGATTCTCGGCTGGAATCAGCCGTACCCCTTTAGTGATGATCGAGATAGCGGCAAAGTTTCCAGGCTTCCCGCCCGGCGCGGGTCTTTACCCCCGTTCGAATGCCCTTGCCAGCCGCAGCATGCCCGCTTCGTCGAAGTGCCGCGTGAGGATCTGCATGCCCACCGGCAGCCCCGAATTCGTCGTTCCCGCCGGAACGCTCATGGATGGAATACCGGCCAGGCTCGCCGTGATCGTATAGATGTCGGAGAGGTACATCTCGATCGGGTCCTTCATCTTTTCGCCCAGCTTGAAGGCGGGGAAGGGGCTCACCGGCGCGACGATGGCGTCCACCTCCGTGAAGGCCTTACGGAAGTCCTCCGTGATGAGCGTGCGCACTTTCTGCGCTTTCCGGTAATAGGCGTCATAATAGCCCGCGCTCAGCACATACGTGCCCAGCATGATCCGGCGCTTGCACTCCGTGCCGAAGCCTTCTCCGCGCGTGTTCCGGTACATCTCGTCGAGGGTGCTGGAGTTGGGCGAGCGATAGGTATACCGCGCGCCGTCGAAGCGTGCCAGGTTCGAACTCGCCTCCGCCGTGCAGATGATGTAATAGCAGCCCACCGCGTAATCGGTATGGGGCAGGCTGATATCCACAATCTCGCAGCCCAGCCGCTTCAGCTTTTCCACCGCCGCCGCAATGAGGTCGCCGGTCTCACTGGCCAGGCCCGCAAAGTACTCGCGGGGCAGGCCCACTTTCAATCCCTTCACCGGCTGCCGCATGGCTTCCGCATAGTCGGCAACGGGCGCGAACGCGGATGTCGCGTCGTTCTCATCCCGGCCGGCGATCACCTGGAGCAGCGCCGCGGCATCCTCCACATTGCGGGCGAACGGCCCGATGTGATCGAGCGAACTGGCGAAGGCCACCAATCCGTAGCGCGAAACCCGTCCATACGTGGGTGTAATGCCCACCACGCCGCAGAAGGACGCCGGCTGGCGGATGGATCCGCCCGTGTCGGAGCCCAGCGAAAGCGTCGCCGTTCCCTGGGCCACCACCGCCGCGGAGCCGCCGCTCGAACCGCCGGGGACGCGATCGAGCGCCACTGGATTGCGCACCGGCCCGAACGCGGAATTCTCGTTCGTGGACCCCATCGCGAACTCATCGCAATTCGTCTTCCCGAGGATCACGCCACCCGCCGCTTCCAGACGCTCGATTGCGGTCGCGTCATAGGGAGGCACGAAGTGTTCGAGCATTTTCGAAGCGCACGTCGTCCGCAGGTTCTTCGTGACGATCACATCCTTGACGGCCACGGGAACGCCCGCCAGCGCACCGGGGTCTTCGCCCGCGGCAATCTTTGCATCCACCTTCTTCGCCGTTTCGAGCGCGCGCTCCGGGCTGAAGTGCAGGTATGCGTTCGTCTTCGGGTTCTCCGCCTGCGCGAAAGCCAGGGCCTCGCTGGCCAGTTCTTCGGCGCTCGCCTCCTTGGCGAGCAGCATGCGCCGGATCTCGGCAATGGTTAGCGTAGCGACGTTCATCGTTCGATCACCAGCGGCACCTTGAAATGGCCCGCTCCCGCGAGCGGCGCGTTGGCCAGGGCTTCCTTGCTTGAAAGTGTCGGCCCGGCCAGATCGGCCCGCATCGTGGCCGTATCTTCCACGTCGAAGAGCACCTGGGTCATTGGCTCCACATTCTCCGTATCGAGTTCGTTCAGTTTATCGACGTGCTCCAGAATGTGGCTCAATTCCTCAGAGAAGTGGGACACTTCCTCATCCGTGAGCGCCAGATTGGCGAGGTTGGCCACATAGCGGACCCGCTCTTCGGTTAGCTTCATGCTTGCGCCTTTCTCCGGGATTCCTTGTAGATGCGCCGCAGCAGCGGATCTTCAATGCCGTCCGCTTCGTCGGCCCGCAACAGCGGCGTCTGCGCCACTTGCGGACGGATGCGCGGCGGCGCCACGCGAAACGCCACCCGCTCAATCAATCCCGTGCCGGAGGTGGAGCGAATCCGCTCCAGCACGTGGCTGTGCATCTGCTCCAGCTGCGATTTCCATACGGCATCGTCCACGCCGATGTGCAGCGTTGTGCCGCGCATTTGGATCACCCGGCTGTGATTGGCGATGGTTGCGCCGACCGCGGATTTCCAGCATCGCCGCAGCTTCTGGTCAAGGCTCTCCAGGTTTCTCAGCGGCCCGTGATCGTTCAAAAGCTTGGCGGTGGGGTCCATCGTGCGGAAACCGTGATTTTAGCACGAGCCAGTGCGGCGAACCTCCGTTCAGCCAGGGTGCCGCTACCCGCCGAAGATCCGTTTCACGAGATTGCCAACGCCGGCCTTGGTCTTCTCCCACAAACCCGAGTCGATCGGCAGGGAGGGGAGGATGCGGGTGGGCTGCGCGGGCAAGCGGTCCATGATCGGCGGCTGCCGCAGCGGGTCGTAGTTCGGCCAGGGCACGCTCTGCACCAGGCTGGTTCGCAGCCCCGTCAGCTCATACGTCTTGCGAAAAATCAGGCCTCCCCGTTCCCGCACGTTGATGCGGAAGCGGCGGCTGCCGTCGGTGTGCTCGAACAGTTCAACCGGCAGATAACCTTCCACATCGCGGGCGATAAAGCTGGTCTCATAGCGGCCCCGGCGCGCGTTCCAGATAAACACCCGGTAGCTGTCAAAATCGAAAGCCGCGTTGGGTGTCTTCAGCGTCGTCCAAAGCCAGTGCCAATGCTTTCCGTCGGCATCCGCCGGCGCGAGGGCGAAATAGGACGTGATGCGAGCGCCCTCGGAATACTGGGCCACCTCGTCCGGGATCGCCGCGATCAGGCGTCCCTGCAGCGCCCAGCCGGCCAGCCCCTGCTTGTTGCGGACGAGCGTCCACAGTTCCCCGGACGCCTCGGCGGAGGGGGCGGAGCGGCCCTTGACATAGCCTTCGTCCGCGAGAGCGGCCACCCGTTCCGGAGAGATGCCGGAGAGCCGCAGCCAACTGGGGGGCAAGGCCGGCGGCGCGGGCGGGTCCGGTGGAATCGGAGCTTCGTCACCCTTGTCCGCCCCCTCTCCGGCGGGTTCGGCGGACGGCGTTTGTGCGAACGTTTCAAGCAACGGTCCGGGATCGTAGGCGCGCCGCGGATGGCGTTCATGCGCCAGCATGTCCACCTTCTCGTCCTCTACGATCTGGAAAATCGTCGGAGCGAGGCGATTGGGATGGTTGTGGACGTTCAGCGTCGCGAAAACCCGGGCCTCGCCTTGCGATGGGGCGCCGGCGGCCCACTGGGCAAGCGCCTTCATCTCGAGCACCTGGCGTTCATTGAAGAGATTCCCGCGGTGGGCCCACCCTTCTTTGCCTTGCGGCCCTTGCACAAAATAGAAGTTCCGCCGGCGCCGCACCAGGTGAACTTCGTCGCCGAAATGCAGCTCTCCCACCTTCTTCGCGTTGGCATCGAGCTCGCTATAGAGGGGGACCTTCGCCGCGCCGGCGTATGCCTCTCCCAGCCGCTCGACGGCACCCGCGTCGTTCCAGCAACCGGCGAGAATCGCAGCCAACAGAAGCGTGGGGAAGAGAAGCCATGGCACGGCCCGAGGCGGCTGGATTCGAACAAAAACTGAGGAGATCCCAAACTGCACGGCGTCTGTCTACAGAGTAGCAATCGCGCACTTTCCGCGTGTTTCCGCCTTGACAATGCATCCCGCGTCGGGAATGATTTCCTCATGCGCGCGTGGCCGCCTCGCTCTCGGCAACCGTTCCTTGTGCCCGGCCGGACGCAATGCTCGCAGTAGACTTCCTGGGCGGAGGACGTGCGCGATGGCGGAAACCCGGCGGCATTTTGTGAGGGCCACCATGACGGGCGCAGTGGCGGGAGCGGCGACGGCCGCTTCTTACAGCCAGATCCTGGGCGCCAACGACAGGATACGCCTGGGGCTCATCGGCTACGGCTTGATCGGGGCCTTCCACGTGAAGACCTATAAGCAGCATGCCGACGCCCAGTGGGTGGCCGCCTCCGACGCCTACGCGCCGCGTCTCGAAGCCGCCAGGGCCGATTGCGGACCGCAATGCAAGGGCTATCCGGACTTCCGCGCGCTGCTCGACGCGAAAGATATCGACGCCGTGGTGGTTGCCACGCCAGACCACTGGCACGCGCTGCACACCATGCTCGCCTGCGAGGCGGGCAAGGACGTTTACGTCGAGAAGCCGATGACGCTCTTCGTGAAGGAGGGGCGCTGGATGACCGCCGTTGCGCGCCGCTTCAATCGCATTGTGCAGGTTGGCACCCAGGGCCGCAGCGCGCCCTATCTTCCCGAAATGCAGCGCCTTTTCGACAAGGGCGAACTCGGGAAAATTCACACCGTGCGCATCGGCGCGTTTCGCAATATCATGCCGGGCTTCGGCCGGCCCGCCGACACCGCGCCCCCGCCGGGCATGGACTACGACATGTGGCTCGGCCCCGCGCCAAAACGCCCTTACAACCTGCATCGCAGCCTCTATCATTTCCGCTGGTTCTGGGATTACTCGGGCGGGCAGATGACCAATCTCGGAGCGCACGACCTCGACTTTGTGCACAACCTGCTGCGGCTGAAAGCGCCCGAACGCGTCTACTGCGGCGGCGGGCGATTCGCCCTCACCGACGACAATGGCGAAACCCCCGATACCCAGGATGCCGTCCTTACGTACCCTGGAGGCCTCACCGTCACCATCTCCGTGCGCGAAGCGTCGGCCGGCCGCAAATTGGGAAGCGGCACGGAGTTCTTCGGCACGAAGGGGAGTGCCACGATTTCGCGCAACGGCTACCAGTTCTATCCGGACAAGAGAATCGATCCCGCTTCCGCCATTCCGGCCTGGTCCCGCGTTCCCGGCCACCCCAAGGCGAGCGACTTCGCCCCCGTGCCCTGGACCGATGCACATGGCGTGAAGAGTTCCGTCGAATTGCTCGATCTGCACTCGCGCCATTTTCTCGACAGCATCCGTGACCGCAAGCCCTCGATCGCCAGCGTCGAGGCCGGGCACGAGATCGCCACGGCGTGTCACCTCGCCAACCTCTCGATGCGCCTGGGGAGGTCGCTCCAATGGGATGCGGCGAAAGAAGATGTGGTTGGAGACCGGGAGGCTTCCGCGGCGCTCGTGCGGCCCTACCGGAAGCCTTGGGATGAAGTGCCGCGCCGCTTGAGGCTCTAGCGGCTCCGCTGCGAGAGGGGGGGATATTCTCAATGCAAGTTGTGAAAACCATGGCGCGGCGCGAAGTGTTGCTCGCCGCGGGAGCGCTGAGCCTGGCGAAGAACGCCCGCGCCCAGGGCATGGAGCGCAGAACGACTTTGGGGATCGCCAATGATTCCGTGCCCTCCCGGCGCTCCGTCGGCACCCTGGAGTTCCTCGACCTCGTGAATCAATTCGGCATGGGCGGCGCGCAAGTGCCCATCACCACGCACGATTCGGCCTTCGCCCGGCAGGTGCGCGCGCGCCTGGAGAAGCGCGGGCTCTTCTTCATTCTTAATACTTCCTTCAACGATCTGGAGCTTTTCCGCCGGAACGTTTCCCTGGCGAAGGAAGCCGGCGCGATCGCCATCCGCGTGGCTTCCGGCGGCCGCCGCTACGAGGATTTCGCCACCCTTGCCGAGCGTCAGGCACACGTCGCCCAGGTGCATGCCCGCATTCGCGCCGCCATTCCCGTTGCCGAAGCCGCGCGCATCCCCATTGCGCTCGAAAATCACAAGGATTTCACCGTGGATGAGCACGTGCAGCTTTATCGCGACTTTTCGAGCGAATACTTCGGTGCCTGCGTCGATACCGGCAACAACCTGGCCTTGCTCGAAGACCCCATCGAGGTCGTCGAGAAGCTCTCGCCCTACGCGGTCACCGCGCACCTCAAGGATGCGACGCTGGAGGAATATGACGAAGGCTTCCTCCTCGGAGATATCCCGCTCGGCGAAGGCTTCCTGGACTTGAAGCAAGTGGTCGCTCTGCTCCGCAAGCACAAACCGAATCTGCCGCTGCTGCTCGAATGCATCACGCGCAATCCCCTCCGCATTCCGTGCCTCACGGACAAATACTGGGCCACCTTCCCGGACCGTAGCGGCCTCCTTCTTGCCCGCGCCCTGCGCCGGGCCCGGGCGCACAAACCAAAGTGGCAGATGGCGTTGCCCGCGAATCCGCCTGCCGCGTTGCTGCGGGAGATGGAAACGAAGCATATTGAAACCAGCATCGGCTATGCCCGCGATGCCCTCGGCATGGTCTGACGGATTGGCCTGACGGATTGGTCTGGCGGCTGCTTTCGCGCCGTGCGTTCGTTACCCTGAAGACATGAGCGAAATACTGGATTCGAAGATTGCTTTGATTACCGGCGGCGCCAAGGGGATCGGGCTTGCCATCGCGAGAAGGCTGCTTGCCGAAGGCGCTTCGGTGGCCATCTGCGGCCGCGGAGGCGCCGCGCTCGATGCGGCCGCGAAGGAGCTTGCGAAGGTCCACGGCGATGCGCGCGTCGCCGCCATCCGTGCCGATGTTTCCAAGCTCGAAGATGTCCGCGCGCTGATGGCCGAAGTGAAGAAGCGTTTCGGCCGTCTCGACATTCTGGTGAACAACGCCGGTGTGGGCGTCTTTAAGAGTGTTGCCGAATTGCAGCCCGCCGAGTGGCACTCCATGCTCGATACCAACCTTTCCGGCATGTATTATTGCTGCCACGAAGCGATGCCGATGCTCAAGGAAAGCAAGAACGCGTTCATCTTCAATATCGGCAGTCTGGCCGGGCGTTACGCCAGCGCGGGCGGGGCCGGTTACAACGCCACCAAGTTCGGAGTCGTCGGTTTCTCCGAAGCGCTGATGCTCGATCATCGCAAGGATGGCGTGCGGGTCACCTGCGTCATGCCGGGCAGCGTCGATACCGGCTTCGGCCATCCCGACACCAGCAAAGAGAACGTCCACCCATGGAAGATCCAGCCGGAAGACATCGCCGATACAGTCTTCCATCTGCTGGCCTTGCCGGAGCGGACTCTCGTGAGCAAAGTGGAAATCCGGCCGTCGCAGCCGCCGGGAAAGTAGGGGTGTATGGCTCGCATTCAGGGAATCCCCGCCGAGCAGGCGGAAAGCCGCGTGCGCAAAGATCTGGAGGCGCAGGAGAAGCGCTGGGGCGCTCCGCTTGCCCCCTATCCGATTTACGCGCGGAACCCCGGCTTATACGTGGCGGTGCGGGGCATGTGGAAAGCGCTGGGATCGTCGGGCAAGCTCGACCCCGCCCTCATTGCTCTCAGCAACCGCCGCGTGGCCGCGCTCAATGGCTGCGTCTTTTGACAGGACATCAACGCTGCCGTGAGCAGCGAACTCGGCGTCTCGGACGAAAAGATCCACGCGCTGCCCGATTACGAAGTGTCGCCACACTATTCACCGGCGGAGCGCGTCGCGCTGCGATACGCGGATGCCATCACCCTGAGTGATCGCGATGTCGATGACGCTCTCTTCGCGGAGCTGCAAGCGCATTACAGCGAGGAGCAGATCCTCGATCTGACGGCGTCCATCGCCTGGGAGAACGCATCGAGCAAATTCAACCGCGCGCTGCGGATCCCATCGCAAGGATTATGGAAGCAGACGAAGCTGGACTAGAGTTCGCGCGGCCACCGGCACGTGCCCGTGGCCGCTGCGTTCAGACGCGCAGGAACCAGCGCTTGCGATAGAGGAACAGCAGCAGCAGCCAGAAGCAGGCCAGTTCCACAAGGCGCAAGAGCAGCATCCATCCCGCATCGATCATGTTGGGAACGTAGCCCATCCAGCGCAGCACCATGTTCAGATTGATCAGGCCGCGAAGCACGTAAATCAAAATCGCGTTGGCGCCGATCACCAGGAAGAAGAACGACCATCGCTTGTATCCGCGCACGTCGATGATCCAGTAAAAGAGAGCCAGCAGCAGCAGGCTCCATCCGCCCGCGAAGAGCACGAACGAACTGCTCCAGATATTCTTGATGATCGGGAACCACAGGCCCCAGATGGCCCCCACCGCGAGACTCGCAACTCCGGCCATCGCGAGGCCCTTCGCCTTCTCCGCGGGCTCCCTCCCGGTACGCAGCCACCAGCCGGCGAGCGCACCCAGCAGCGTCGTCGCCACCGCTGGAATCGTCGAGAGCAGCCCCTCGTTGTCGCCGAAATCGTAGCAGCAGAACGGCCGCGGCACGATCAGCCGGTCAATATAGCCGCTCAGGTTGCCGGCCGGGCTCAGATCCCCCGCGCCCAGGCCCGGCACCGGCACAAGCATCATAATGGCCCAATACCCCAGCAGCAGCGCCCCGGCGGCGATTGCCTGCCCGCGCGCCTTCAGGTGAATCACCACGATCGCCGCGATGAAATAGCAGATGGCGATGCGCTGCAGCACGCCGGGAATGCGCAGTTCATGCAAGCTCTTCTGGAACATTCCGTTATAGATGAGCCCAAGAAAGAAGAGCAGCGCAAGCCGACGCAGCGCCCGCCAGTAAAGCTGCGGCTTTCCGCCGCCCTGCTCGATATGACGGCCCATGGAGAACGGAAGAACCACGCCCACCAGAAACAGGAACAGCGGGAAAATCAGGTCGTAGAAATGGAACCCGGCCCACTCGACGTGCTCGAACTGGCCGTCGATCGCCGCCATCAGCGGCACGGGAAGCAGCGCGTACAGGCTGTGTACCAGCCCCTCGCCGCCCTTGATCCAGAACATATCGAATCCGCGCAGCGCATCGATTGAAGTAATGCGCTCAGATTTCCGGGCCGGTGCCGCCTGCGTATTTGCCATCGTTCCGCCTTCCGTCATGAATTCTATGCGCGTTTGGCCGTTGAGCGCCAGCGGAGGATCGCGAATTGCCGCCCAATCGCCGCGCCGCTTCCGCCCCGCTCCCCCACACTCGCCCCGGCCTCGCCCAACATCTTCCTCCGAATCCTCCTCGAAACCTTCCTCGGATATTCGCGCAATTCATTCCGCCCGCAGCGGCAATAGATTCCGGTGTAGAGGTATGCTTCGAACCGGACATTCTTCGTATTGACACCGTTCATGGCATGCCATAGACTACATCTACCCTGATGAGAAGCTTCGCGGTACCGGTGCTCAATATGGCCTGTTCCGCGTGATGTTTCAACAGTTATGCCAACTAAAAGCGGTGGATCTCTGTGGTCCCGCATCCTCGATATATTTCGTCCCGCTCCCCACATCGAGAGGCTTCCCGCCGCGGAAATCAACCGTCTCTATCCCCGGTTCCGCTGGCGAATTCTCGAATCCACCTTTATCGGCTACGCCACCTTCTACCTGGTGCGAAACAACCTCCCGGTGGTTTCGAAGGAGATGGGCACCGCGCTCAGCTACAGCAAAGACCAGATTGGCGACATGCTCGCGCTCACCGCGATCGCCTACGGGCTCGGCAAGTTCATCCTCGGCGCGATGTCGGACCGCAGCAACCCCCGCTACTTCATGCCGGCCGGCCTGGTGCTGACCGCAATCTGCAATTTTGCCTTCGGTGCGATTTCAAGCTACCCCGTCCATCTCGCCTTGTGGACGCTGAATGGCTTGGTGCAGGGCATGGGCTGGGGCCCATGCGGCCGTTCCCTGGGCCACTGGTACAGCCCCCGGGAGCGGGGCACGGTATTCGCCTTTTGGAATATCGCCCACAACGTGGGTGGCGGCATAACGGGCCTGATCGCCGCTTACGCGACAGCGTGGATGGGGTGGCAGGGGGCGTTCTATGTGCCGGGTGTCCTGGCGCTGCTCTGTGCGTTCTACCTCGTGCTCCGTCTGCGCGATACCCCGCAATCGGTGGGCTTGCCGCCCGTGGAGGAATACAAGAACGATTTCCCTCCCGAAGGGCCGCGCGACAGCGAGGCGGAGCTCGGCACTCGCGACCTGCTGATTCACTACGTGCTCAAGAACCGCTACCTGTGGCTATTCGCGGCGGCGAATTTCTTCGTCTACATTTCCCGCTACAGCATGCTCGATTGGGGACCCACCTACCTCAAGGAGACCAAGGGCGCGAGCCTCGTCGGCGGCGGCGTCAGCACCGCCATTTTCGAGTTCGCCGGTATCTTCAGCACCATCCTGATGGGCTGGCTGTCGGACAAGGCCGGCGGACGCCGGGGCATGATCAGCCTTGTCTGCATGGTCCCGGTCCTCGTGGCGTTTGCGGGCCTGCTCTATACCCCGCCGGGAATGCTCTGGCTCGATCTCACCCTGTTCAGCATTGTCGGTTTCTTTGTTTACCCGCCCGTGATGCTGCTCGGCGTTACCGGGCTCGATTTCACATCGAAGAAGGCGGTTGGAACCGCCGCCGGCTTCATCGGGCTGTTTGGATACCTGGGGCGCACCGTGCAGGGAAAAGGCATCGGCGTCATCGCGCAGTATTGGGGCTGGAACGCCGCGCTCTGGGCCATCCTGATCGCAACGTTTCTGGGGATTGTCCTGTTGTCGTTCACCTGGAGGCTGAAGCCGCACACCGTGGAACGGGCGCCATCGCCGCGCAAAGCGGATGACCCCTCTCCCGGCGGCACCGCGCACGGCTAAGCGCGGCACGGCCAACGCACGCGTCCTTGCTCTTTGAACCATTTCGGCCATTTGTAGGGAGGTTGAATCTCATGTCAGGGATTGGAAGACTTGCTTCGCTCATCCTTTGGCTGGCAGCGTCCGCGCTGCTGTTTGGCCAGTTTGAAACCGCGGAGGTGCTGGGAACGGTCACCGACGCCTCGGGAGCCGCAATACCCAGGGCCGCCGTAACGCTGACCAATCAGGACACCGGCATACAAGCGAAAACCGTCACCGGAGACAACGGCAACTACAATTTCTTTAATGTTCGGGTCGGCCGCTACTCGATCGTGGTGGAGCACGAGGGGTTCTCCCGCTTCACCACCTCGAACGTGACCGTCAATGTGAACGCCCGCCAGCGTGTGAATGTGACGCTCGCCGTGGGCGCGGTGACGGAATCCGTGGAAGTCACCGGCGCGGCTGCCGCGATTGAAACCGATTCGAGCGAACACGGGCAGGTGATTAACAACCGCCAGATTGTGGAACTGCCGCTCAACGGCCGAAATTATTCGGATCTGGCGCTGCTTGCCACCAACGTGCACAAGTCTCCCATCGCCGGCTCGCGGGAAGGCTCTTTCAACGCGAACGGCATGCGCAGCACGTACAACAACTTCCTGATGGACGGCATGGACAACAACGCGTACTCGACCAGCAACCAGGGCTTTTCAAACCAGGTCGCGCAGCCATCGCCGGACGCCGTCTCGGAGTTTAAGGTGATCACCAGCAACTTCAGCGCTGAGTACGGACGCGTGGGCGGTGCGGTTGTGAACGTCGTCATGCGCAGCGGCACGAACCAGTTTCATGGCACGCTTTACGAATTTCTGCGCAACACCAAGCTGAATGCCGTGGGCTTCTTCAAGCCCGCGGGCGGCGTGAAGCCGATCATGCACCGCAACCAGTTCGGGGGAACCATCGGCGGCCCCATCATCAGGAACCGGGTCTTCTTCTTCGGGGATTATGAGGGCTATCGCGCTCTCCAGAAGACCTACTACGCGGCCACCATTCCCAACATGAACGACCGTGCCGGAATTCTTCCCGTGCCCGTCGTGAACCCGCTGACCCAGACCGTTTACCAAGCTGGAACCGCCATCCCCATGACGGCCTTCGCGCGCAAGGTGCTTGGCGATTTGCCCGCGGTTGCCGCCGGCACACAGCGCGCCAACAACTACACGCAACTGCTGCTGAACCCGCGCGACAACGCCGACAAGTACGACGCCAAGCTGGACGGCCAGATCAACGACCGTATTACGATGTCCCTGCGCTTCAGCCAGCGCAAGGATAATCAGTTCATCTCGCCGTCGCTCGAAGGCCCATCGGGCGGAAGCGGTAACGGCTTTATCCGCTCGCTGAGCCAGGCCGCCGTTCTGGGCACCACCTGGACGATCACACCCACGCAATTACTGGAGTTCCGGCTGAGCTTCACCCACATGCGCGCCGGCAAGGAACCGCCCTTCCTCGGTGGCCAGAGCATGGAAGCTCTCTACGGCATCACCGGGCTCCCCACGTTTCCGGATCTCACCGGCGGCCTGAATACGCAGAACATCTCCGGCTTCACCGGCATCATCGGGCGTCAGGCGACAAATCCCCAGTTTCAGCACCCCACCACCTGGAACCCGAAGCTGAACTACACCAGGATGCAGGGCCGCCACGCCTTGAAGTTGGGCGGCGAGATGCACACCATCCACACGCAGGTGATGGACATCAACCCCGTCTATGGATTGCTCGGCTACGCGGGCAGCTTCAGCAAGCCCTCCTGCGCGCAGATCGGCAAGCCCGCGGGCTGTGCCGTGGCCAACGATGCCGCCAGCTACAACCTTGCCGATTTCATGTTCGGTCTGCCCAACCAGATCCAGCTCGCCAACTGGCTCGTGGGCAACTACCGTCAGCGCGATTACTTCCTGTATTTGCAGGACGACTTCCACGTGAATTCGAAGCTCACCCTCAACCTGGGCGTCCGCTGGGAATTCGCCACTCCGCGCTGGGAGCGGGACAACATGCTCTCGAACTTCGACCCATCCACGAACAGCATGATCATGGCCAAGAGTGGCAGTCTTTATGACCGCACGCTCGTGGATCCGGATTACAAGAACTGGGCGCCGCGGCTGGGAGTCGCCTACAGCTTCACGCCGAAGACGGTCTTCCGCGGCGGCTACGGCATCAGCTACGTGCATCTCAACCGACTCGGCAGCGCGGACCTGCTGGGCATCAACGGTCCCCAGGTGAATATCGCAACGATCAACCAGTCCATGCCCGGCGGAAAGCCGCCCGCTTCGTTCCGAACCACGGAGAATGCCTTCCCGCCGGGGCTCGCTTCGCCGGCGAACTTCAACCCGATCAATGCCAACGTGGCCTACATCCCGCGCGACACGCGCTGGCCCTACGTCCAAACCTGGTTTGCCTCCGTGCAGCGCGAACTGCCGGGGAGCTGGGTGGTGGAGCTGGGCTACACCGGCAGCCACAGCCTGCGAACCCCGATTCTCAGTGACTACAACCAAGCCCTTCCGAACCTGCCGGGCCAGAGCCTGGGCACGCAAGCGCGGCGGCCCAACCAGGCCTTCGGAGCCATCACGTGGGTGAACCCGGCTGGGCAGACGAGCTACAACGGCCTCTCGGTTCGGGCGGAACATCGCTTCGCGGATGGCTTATATTTCCTGAACGCCTTCACTTGGTCAAAGGCGCTGGGCAACAGTGAGCAGGCGCTTGAAAACAACGTCACCGTGCAGAACATTCGGGACCTCAAGAACGAGCGCGGACCCACCAGCTACGACGTTGCCGTGGTGAATATGAGCAGCCTCGTCTATCAGGCCCCCTTCGGGCGGGGACGCAAGTACGGCTCGGGCTGGAATGGCGTGCTCGACGCCATCCTGGGCGGCTGGGAGTTCAGCGCCATCAATACGTCGAATTCCGGTCTGCCCGTCAACGTCTCATACACGCCGTCGTCGGCGCTGGACGCCACCGGGCGGCTTTCGGAATGGCGCGGCGTTGCCACGCAGCGGCCCAATCTCGTGGGCGATCCCAAGCGTCCTGAAGGCGCGTCGATGATCTCCTCTTACTGGAATAAGGCAGCGTTCGCCGTCCCCACGGCGACCGAACCGTTCGGCAACGTAGGGCGCAATTCCTTCCGCGCGCCGGGGCTCTGGGAACTGGATATGGGGCTGAACAAGCGCTTCCGGATTCCGCTTCGGGAGGGAATGTTCCTGCAATTCCGAGGAGAATTCTTCAACATCCTGAACCACACCAACTTCGGATCGCCGTCGGCGAACATCACCTCCGCGGCGTTCGGAACCATCAACGGCGCCGGACCCGCCCGGCAGATTCAGTTCGCGCTGAAGCTCATGTTCTGATAGCGTTGCGGGCAGCCCGGCCGGATTCGCGCCGGGCTGCCCCCTCAACGGATCGAAGCGGCACTTACGAAGCGCCCCTAGTGCAGGCCCTTCGCCTTCA
Organism: Bryobacterales bacterium; assembly: GCA_039812845.1. Lineage (GTDB taxonomy): Bacteria > Acidobacteriota > Terriglobia > Bryobacterales > Bryobacteraceae > JACTMJ01. Next base: position 20,770 of record JBDIBK010000004.1, on the reverse strand, counting down.
GGTAGCCGAGCAACGCCACCGGGTCGTCCGTAATGATAGCGTCCACCTTGGCGGCGATCAGCTTATCCCAGTCCGCTGGCTTGTCCACGGTCCACGGCACCACCTGAATGCCCGCCTTGTGCGCGGCAGCCACCTTCTCCGGGGTCACCAGCCTGTACTCGGGCGAGAGAATCTCCGCGTTCGCGGCCTCCGCCGCAATCGCCGCGAAATCCCGCTGGTCGGTGGCCGTGAGCGCCGCAAGACGGATCTCCGGGGCCAGCTTGCGCATCGCGACCAGCGTCCGGAAATCGAACGATTGCAGGATCACCCGCTTCTCCAGCTTGTGCTTGCGGATCTGCTCCAGAACCAGGCGGGCGAACTCCTCGGGCGGCGGCGCCAGTTCGGGCCGCTTGGGGGAGATCTTGGTCTCCACATTGAATTCGAAATTCCCCCGCGATGCCAGCGCGAAGACCTCGTCGAGAGTCGGCATGCGTGTCCCCGGCACGGCCTGCTGCTTCGGGAACTGCGGATTCGTCATCTTCCCGCAATCCCACTGGCGGATCTCCGCGAGCGTCAGCGTGCGAATCACCGCGTTGTTCTCCGGGCCGGAACAGATGGGCGTGTGCAGCACGGGGTCGTGCGAGACAACCAGAACGTTGTCCTTCGTCACCGATGCGTCCAGTTCGAGAACATCCACGCCGTTCGCAATGGCGTATTCAAATGCGGGGATCGTATTCTCGGGCCGTTCCGCCCGCGCCCCGCGGTGGCCGTGTACAAGAATTCGGGGCTGCTCCGCGAGGGCCGCGGCTAGCAGAATCGACGCACCGAACGTGGCGAGAGCGATGTACTTGAGTGTGCTCGGCAGCATGGCAGTTGCGAGTCTATCATAGCCGCCCGCGGCCTCCGCGCTGGGTTTGACCCGCACGGAACCCGCCCGATGCCGAAGCGCCACGCGGCCGCTAGACGGCGTCCGGCTTCTTGCGGGTGCTTGAGATTTTTTCCACCAGCACGAAGATCACCGGGATAAAGAAGATGGCGATCGCGCTCGCCGCCAGCATGCCCCCAATCACCGTGGTCCCCATCACCTGCCGCGCAACGGATCCCGCGCCCGATGCCATCCATAGCGGGAGGCAGCCGAAGATGAACGCGAGCGAGGTCATCAGGATCGGCCGCAGCCGCAGCCTGGCCCCTTGCAGCGCCGCATCCATCAGCGGCATGCCGTTCTCGTAGGCTTCCTTCGCGAACTCAACAATCAGAATCGCGTTCTTGGCGGACAGGCCGATCAGCATCACCATGCCGATCTGCGAATAGACGTCGTTCTCAATCGTCACCATGTAGGCCGGGGAGATGCCAAGCAGGATCGTGCGCCGCAGCCACAGAACGAAGAACGCGCCCAGCACCGCGATCGGTGTGCTCAGCAGCACACTGAAAGGCAGCGACCAGCTCTCATAAAGCGCCGCCAGAATCAGGAAGACGAAGAGCAGAGAAAACGCAAAGATCGCCCAGGCCGGAATGCCCTGCTGCGATTGCTTCTCCTGGTACGACATGCCCATGTAGTCGTATCCCATCTCCGGGGGCATGGTCCGCGCAAAAACCTCTTCCAGCGCCGCCATGGCCTGCGCGGAGCTGTACCCCGGCGCGGCATTCCCGTTCACCTGTGCGCTGCGGTACAAGTTGTGGCGCATGGTGAACTCCGGCCCGGGGCTCGCCTCGAACGTCGTAAACGCGGAGATTGGCACCATGTTTCCGCCGCTATTGCGCACGTAAAACTGGTCGGCGTCCTCCGCCTTCCTTCGATAGGCGCCGTCCGCCTGCACATACACCTGCCATTGCCGGCCGAAGCGGTTGAAGTAGTTGATGAAGAGCCCGCCCATGTAGGTCTGAATCGTCTTGTAGACGTCGTTCAGCGCGACGCCGTGCTTCAGCGCCTTTTCGCGGTCGACGCGCACGTAAAGCTGAGGCACATTCGCCAGAAAAGTAGTGCTGGCTCCGGCAATCTCCGGGCGCTTGCGCGCCGCCGTCAGGAACGTATCCAGGTTCCGCTGCAGGAAGTCGATGTCCTTTCCCGCGCGGTCCTGCAGCACAAAAGTGAAACCACCCGCCGTGCCCACGCCCGGAATCGCCGGCGGCGAAAAGCTGAACGCGAGCGCATCCGGCAGTTTCGCCAGTTCCCGGTTTAACCGCTGGGAAATTTCGCGGTATTGCTCCTCCCGCGAGGAACGCTCATCCCAGGGCTTGAAGCGCACGGAGAAGAAGCCCCCGAACGTGTTTCGCACGCCGCTCAGCATGCTGTAGCCGGAGACCGACGTGTAATACATCACGCCCGGCACCTTCGCCACGATCTTCTCGATCTTCTGCGCAACTTCGTCCGTTCGCTGCAGCGACGATGCCTTCGGAAGCAGGTAATTGATGTAGACGTAGCCCTGGTCCTCATCGGGAAGGAAGCTGCTCGGCACCAGGTTCGCGAAGAATCCCGCGCCCACCGCGGAGAGCCCGAGCAGAACCATCGCGAAACCGCTCTTGCGGATCAGGCCCCGGCACACGCCCACATACTTCAGCGTGCCGTGCCCGAAGATCCGGTTAAACCATTCGAAGAACCGTTGCAGCGGCCCGGTGCTCTTCTTGTGCGGCCGCAGCAGCATCGCCGAGAGCGCGGGGCTGAGGCTGAGGGCGTTGAACGCCGAGATGATCACGGAGATGGCGATCGTAATCGCGAACTGCTGATACAGTCTGCCCGTGATGCCCGGCACAAACGCCGTCGGCACGAACACGGCGGAGAGAACCAGCGCGATTCCCACCACCGGTCCGGAGATCTCCTGCATTGCCTTGAGCGCCGCGTCTTTCGGAGCCATCCCCTCCTCAATGTGCCGCGAGACCGCCTCGACGACGATAATGGCGTCGTCCACCACCAGGCCGATGGCCAGCACCAGACCAAAGAGCGAGAGCGTATTGATCGAAAAGCCGAACAGGGGGAAGACCGCGAAGGTGCCGACGAGCGACACTGGCACCGCCAGCAGCGGAATCAGCGTGGCGCGCCAGCCCTGCAGGAACAGGTAGACCACCAGGATCACCAGGATCACCGCGATCACCAGGGTCTCGACAATCTCGTGGATTCCCGCCCGCACCGCCGCCGTCGTGTCCAGCGCCACGTTGTAATCCATATCGTCCGGGAAGCGCTTCTTCGCCTCGGCCATCAGCTTCAGGACGCCATCGGCCGCCTGCACCGCGTTCGTACCCGGCAACTGGTAGATCGAAATAATCGCGCTCGGCCCGCCGTTGAACCGCCCGATGACGTTGTAATCCTGCGCGCCTAGCTCCACCCGCGCCACATCCCTCACGCGCACCACGCCCCCGTTCGGAGCCTCGCGGATCACGATATCTTCAAACTCATCGGGCGTCTCCAGCCGGCTCTTTGCGTGGACCGAGTACGTGTACTCCTGCCCGGCCGGCACCGGTTCTCCGCCCACCTTGCCCGCCGGGTTCACCGTGTTCTGCGTCTGAATGGCGTTGACGATTTCTGGAACCGTCACGCCCAGCTTGGCGAGATAGTCCGGCTTCAGCCAGATCCGCGTGGCATACTGGCCGGCCCCGAAAACCTGCACCATCGCGATGCCCGGCACGCGCAGAAGCTGATCGTTCAGGTTGATGTGCGAATAGTTCGCCAGAAAGCGCGCATCGTGCGTGCCGTTTGGCGAGTGCAGCGCCACCATCATCAGCGGGGCCGAGAGCGACTTCTGCACCGTGATCCCGTAGTTCGTCACCTCCGGCGGCAGTTGCGCATTCGCCAGCGTCTGCCGCATCTGCGTAAGGATCAGGTTCGTGTTCGGATCGGTCTTGACGTCGAAGTTGACGGTCAGCCGCATCTGCCCGCTCGACGACGAGTTCAGGGAGTACATGTAGTTCATGTTGTCCACCCCGCTCATCATCTGCTCGATGGGCGTCGCCACCGCTTGCTCGATTGTCTGGGAGTCCGCCCCCACGTAAGTTGCGGCCACTTGCACTTCCGGCGGCACGATGCTGGGGAACTGCGCCACGGGCAGGAAGGGAATTGTAATCGCGCCCACGACCACCATGAGGATCGAGATTACGATGGCGACGATGGGCCGGTTAATGAAAAATCGGGACACGCCTTCAGGCTCCCTTCGGGCTGACGGTCATCCCGCTCCGAAGCCGGTCTCCGCCCTCCACCACCACCCGCTCGCCCGCCCGCAGGCCTTCATCGATCACCCACATAGCGCCGTTCACCTCGCCTGGCTTCACCGCCCGCAGAGTCACTTTGTTATCGCCATCGACAACGGCCACCTGAAAACCGCCCTGCAGTTCAATCACCGCCCGCTGCGGAATGAGCAGTGCGTTTTTCCGCGTGCGAACCAGTGCCCGCACCTTGGCGTACTGCCCCGGCCGCAGCAGGTTCCCCCGGTTCGGGAAGAGTCCCGCCAGTTGCATGGAGCCCGTTTTCGGGTCGATGTGCCGGTCCGCGAAATAGAACTTGCCCTTCTCGGGGTAGACGCTGCCATCCGCCAGTATCAGTTCCAGCACGAAGCGCTTCATCGCCTCCTCGGGGCTCGCGCCGTCCGCGGAGCGCGCGAAGGCCAGATACTCCTGCTCGCTCACCGTGAAGTACGCCCGCATGGGGTCCAGCGTCGAGACCGTCGTCACCGCTCCCGCGCCCGGGTTCACCAAATTGCCGATCTGAATTCGTGCCTGGCCCGCGACGCCGTCGATCGGCGCGGTCAGTTTCGTGAAGCTCAGGTTCACCAGCGCCGTTTCCACCGCCGCCTGGGCCGCCTCCACCGCCGCTTCAGCCGCTTCGATCTGCGCCTTCGCGGTCTCCACCTGCGCCGCCGCGGCCCCCACCTGGGCCTTGGCGCTCAGGTTATTCTGCATCGCGTTGTCCGCTTCCTGCTGAGAGACGGCGTCGTCTTTCACCAGCGGCGCGTAGCGGTCCGCGTCCAACTGCGTCCGCTTCTGGTCCGCCTCTGCCTTCGCGAACTGCGCTTTCGCCTGGCCTAGCTGTGCATGCGCTTGCGCCAACTGCCCCTTCGCCTGCGCCAACCCGCCGCGCGCCTGCAGCAGCGCCGCATCGAACGGGCGCGGATCGATCTCGAACAGCAACTGCCCCTTGCGGACAAACGAGCCCTCGCTGTATGCCTGCCTCTGAAGATACCCGGTAACCTGCGCGCGGATCTCCGCGTTCACCATGCCATCGAGCGAGCCGATCCACTCGGCATACACCGGCACGTCCTTCTGCTCGACGGTGATCAGTTCCACCACCGGCGCAACCGCCGCCGCTTCACGCGCACCCGGCCGGGAACAACCCGCAACAAAAATCAGCGCCGTGCACGCGAGCGTGGTCAGCAGCGCCTTCATCGAACGCCCGCCAATCGCAACACACAGCCCATTCACATCACGCTCTCAACGCTAAATGGAGTTACGAGTCCATTATCCTCCCACGGCATCGCCTATCCAAATCGATCCGCGCGCCGCAAGCTCTACCCGCCCAACAATTCAGCCGCACACGTCAGATTGCCGCCGTTCCCCATCGCTCCCGTCTATGGTTTCCGAAGATCCGCGGGCGTTGCGGATGCGCTCCGGATCGCCTTCCAGCGCTTGCCCAGGTAGCGGTTCCAGTACATGATGAAGCCCGTGATCGTGAGAAAGGGCAGCACCAGGCCGAACAGGAACCATAGCCACTGAACGGCGGGCCCCCAGGACGTGCCAAAGTGCAGCGGCACCACCAGCCAGATGAGCCAGTCGCCCAGCGTCTGGTTCTTGCCGCGATGCCAGGTGAGCAGGTGCTCCCCGGTGTGCTGGTCGAAGTAGAGGAAGTCCGTTTTCGCGTAGTCCCCCATGTCTCCTCGGGCCATGTAGACAGTGAAAACGGGGCGCTTGCCGCCGCCGTAGAAGTAGCCCTCGAGCGCGCCATCGGGAGAAAGTTGTTGTGCGCGGTGCAGGACCGCGTTCACGTCGAGCTCCGCCGGGGGCGTGATGGGGCGCTGCGAAATCCGGCGAATCTCCTCAGCCGGGTAGTTCGCCGTGACGATGGGCGAGATCATCCGCACCGGTTCCGTGAACAGTTGTGGCCAGGTGAAGTAGATTCCCGTGAGCGCCCAGGTGAGCGTGAGCAGAATCGTCCAGAAGCCCGTGACGTTGTGCAGATCGAAGTTGATGCGCTTCCAACTCCGGCGGAAATTCACGAGGAATCCCCGCTTCCAGGACCGGATGCCGGGCCACCAGAGCACGAGGCCGGTGAGCGTCAGCCCGAGCAAAATCGCCGCGCCAACGCCATTCCAGAAGCGGCCCTTCCTTCCCATGAGGAGGTTGACGTGGAGATCTTCCATCCAGCTCACCCAGGAGCCTTCGCGATCCGCCGCCCCTAGAACCGCGGCCGTGTGCGGATGCGAATAGACGGCGAGCGGTTCCCGGATCGTGCGCCATTCGGTGTCGGAGGCCGCGGCCCCCGTTGCCGCGCCCGCCTGCGATGCGGGGCTTTTCGGCTTCGCCCGCACCGTCGTGACATAGAGCGGATTGAATACGGAGGGGCAGGCCGTGAGATACACTTCCTTCTCCGGATAGGCAAGCTCCACGTTGCGAACCACCGCCGCGAGGCTTTCCGGAGTGCAGGCGCGCGTATCGACCGCCCCCACGTCAATGCGCGGCCGGGGAAACAGTTCTTCCTTAAACACAAGGATGGAACCGCTAACCCCGATCGCGATGATGTAGAGCCCCACAAGGATTCCCGTCCAGAGGTGGATCTGAAACATCGCCTTGCGGAGCCACACCTGCTGCGGCCGCTCCAGAATCCGCCGCCACAAACCGGGCGGCGGAGCGGATTTCGCCGGAACGCTGTAGTTGCGAACCACCATGATCGCCCCCCTAGAACTGCAAGCGAAGCGCCAGTTGCAGCGAACGCGGCCCGCCCATCTGATAAAGCGGGTTCAAGCCGCCAAGCTGGCTGGCTTGGGTGCTGTATGCCCAGCCGAAGGGACGAGCCGCGGTGGAGGATTGAATATTGCTCGCCACCGCTCCGAAGTTGGCGTGGTTGAAGAGGTTGAAGGCTTCCGCGCGGAACGTGAGCCGCGCGCGATCCGTGACCGTGAACTCCCGGCGAATGGCAAGATCGTTCTGGTACGAGGCAAAGCCGCGCGCGATATTGCGTCCGGCCGAGCCCTCCTCGCCCGCCGCCGGCAGGATAAACGCCTTCAGGTTGATGACACGATGCCCCGGCGCATTCTCCACGTTCACGTAAAGCGGCTGCGACGGGTCAAGATGCGGGTACGGAGCATACGAGAGGCCGCTTGGGGAGATCTGCGTCGAGGCCACGACATCCACCGGCAGCGCGGAGCGAGCGGCGATCCGGGTGTCCACGCCCCAGCCGCCTAGCAGCGCGCGCAGCAGCGGTTGCGAATAGGCGCGCGGAAGATCGTAGGACAGCGCCGCCTGAAAGTTGTGGCGGATGTCGTAGTTCGAACTCGCGCGCAGCAGCGTGCTTGAGGTGAAGTTGCTCGTGGAGTCGTCGATCGCGTGAGACCAGGTGTAGGAGGAGAGCACCTGCAGGCCCTTCGAGAAGTGTCTGCGGAACTCGGCCTGCAGGGAGTGATAATTGGAGGATGCTCCGTTGGTGGTTGCGTAAAGGAACGAAGATCCCGCGGGGAAGTTCGGATTGGCCACCCGGTCCGGGTAGAGCTGGCGGGAGAGCAGAAGGCGCTTGCCCGTCGAGCCGACGTAGCCGACGCTCAGGGTCTGATCCGCGCCGAGCTGCTGCTCAACGGTGGTATTCCACTGCAGGGCGTAGGGCAGCTTCAGGTTCGGGTCGAATGCGAAGACGTTCGCGTACGACGACGCGGTGAGCGTTGGCGACGGCATTGGAATGGCGTTCAACTGTTCCGCGCTCAGCGGGAAGGGTTTCTGGTTCAGGTTCAGCGAGCCGGTGATCCCGGCGCCATACCAGTAGCCCTCCGACGCCTGCACGGTGCTGGTGTCATAGAAAAGGCCCGCACCGGCTCTCACGACGGTGTTGTAGTTGGCTCTCCGGTTCAACAGATAGGCCGCGCCAACGCGCGGTGCGAAATTGCCGTAGGTCGTCTTCCACAGATCCGTGCCCTGGGGGGCGATCCGGGTGGTCGCCAAATTATCCAACTGGTCGACCGTGTAGGGCTGGTTGCCATTTGCGTCTCGTGGCGCGGGGCTCCATTCCCAGCGCAAGCCGAGCGAAAGCCGCAGACGATCGTTCACCGCCCATTCATCCTGCAGGAACAGCGAGAGGTTCTTGTACACGGGCGCCATGTTGCCCACGGACCGATAGGCCGTGTTCAACTGCGGAGTATTCGTGAGCAACTGGTTCTGGTTGTAGTAGAACGGCGTCTGGTAGAAGTGCGGCAGGCTGGAATCGGTCCGAATCATTCGCCAATCGACACCGGCCTTCCAGGTGTGGCGGCCCTGGACCAGCGTAAGGTTGTCGATGAGATTCCATTGCTTCTGGCGGTTGTTCTGCGGGTTGAGCCAGAAGCCGGGGCGCGTGTTGACGCGATAGCTGAAGAGCGCCCAGTCCGTCTCCGAGAGGCCGTCGAAATCGCCGATTGCAAGCGGAGTGGCACCTCCGAAATCGTCAATGCCAACCTTCGTGATCTGGTCCGCCCAGGTGGAGTTGAAGCGGATTTCATTCGAGAGGAACGGTCCCAGGATGTTGGTGCCCCCCAGCGTGAGCGTCTTGTTGTTCACCATCGCGTCGGTCAACTGCGCCATGTTGCCGGAGTAGCGGCTGCTGGTGCTCGATGGCACGTAGGCATAGCGGCCAAAGACGCGAAAGACATCGGAGAAGGCGTGGTCCAGCCGCAGACTGCTGGAATCGATCGAGCTCGGCTGGGAGTAGCTGGCGACGAACGGAGCGGTGTGCCCGCTCTCTTCGGCGTATCCGGCGGAGGGCAGGGGAAACGCGCTCAGCACCCGGCGCAGTTCCGGCGGCGCGATGGTGCCGCGCAGGGCCACCGTGGGCACGCTGGTGATGCGCGATTCCTGCGGCGACCGCAGCCGCAGCGCCTCGTAAGAAAAGAAGAAGAATGTCCGATCCTTGCCGTTATAGAGGCCCGGGATCCATACGGGCGCTCCCACCGTGCCGCCGAAATTGTTCTGGCGCATCTTGGGCTGCGCCACCCCGTTCCGGTTGTCAAAGAAGCTATTGGCGTCCATGGCATCGTTCCGGAAATACTCGTAAAGCGAGCCGTGAACTTCGTTCGTTCCCGACCGCGTGGTGAAGGAGAATTGCCCGCCCGGCACACGCCCGTATTCGGCCGAATACGTAGAAGTGACGCCGCGGAACTCTTCCACCGCATCCATGGATGCGAGGCTCTGCGTGGTCCCCAGAGCCGTACCGGCGGGCAGGGAACCAGAGTAGCCCGCGCCTCGCCCCGGAGACGCCGTGTTCACGCCCGTGTTCGCGCTGACGCCGTCCACCAGAAAATAGTTGGATTCCGCGCGCATCCCGTTCACGGAGAACTGGCCATTGGTGCCGGCGCCGCCGGAGGGAATCGCATTCACGCCGGGAATCAGCGTCAGCAGCGATTGGAAACTGCGCCCGTTCAGCGGGATGTTCGATACAAATCCCTGGTCCACAACCGTGCTCAAGGAGGCGTCCACCGTGTTGAGTTGTACCTGGCCCGCCTCGACGGTCACCGATTGCGCTTCGGTGCCAATCTGCATGACGAGATCGATGGTCAGCTTCGCGGCAACCTCGATGCGGACCCCGTCGATCACGCGCGTCTCAAAATTCCTGGCGCGAGAGGTAATGCGAAACTCTCCGGAGGGCAGAGAGGTCGCCACATACCGGCCTTGCCCGTTCGTGCGCAGTTCCCAGCGGTCCTGGGTGGCCTTGTTCACAATCTCCACGGAAGCGCCCGCGATGACGGCGTCGCTGGGGTCGCGAACGGTGCCGGAAAGCTGGGCCTGTTGCGCCCATATGGAAGGGAGAAACAAAAGCAAACCAGTTGCAACTAAGAGATAGGGGAGGGAGGATCGCGCGGTACTCAGTACCCGTGGAAGTATCATTATAAGCTCCTAAAGTCTCTCGATCCGGATGGGCGCTGAAAGGCAGTTGCTGCCACGGGCACGAAAACTCAACGAGATACGGTGTGAACGCGCGTTGAGAAGCAGGAATGTCACGGGCAGGAGGAATGCTCTTCAATCTCGGACCTAAAACATCCAGATTAGACCCGTTGGAATTTTCATGTCAAGCGAATCGGTTGCAATTGCTAGAGGTGTTCTGAACCCTCCGCGCCCGCAACTTCGATTCTGGCAAGCGTGGAATGCCGAGATATCGGTCTCGGGAAGGGCGCACGGAGCTCCGCGTGTTTCGCGGAATCTTCGCGTGCCGTGCCGCGCTCTGCTAGCATGCTTCATAGTTCGTCGTCATCGCTGTGTTCAGGGCATCAACCACGCTAGCGCCGATGGTCCAGCCGGCGGCCATCCGCGCGCTTTCCTTCCGCCGTACCTTGCTGGCAGCTCTTATCCTTGTGCAAACGCTTTGCGCGCTTGACCCCACATTCGCCCTTTCTCAGTACGCAAAGCGGAACTGGCATGTGGAGCACGGCCTCCCGCAGAACTACGTCACGTCGATTGCGCAGGAAGCGGATGGAAGGCTGATTGTGGGGACATCGGGGGGCGCGGCGCGTTTTGATGGAGTTCAGTTCTCTCCGATCATTCTCAACGAAAGCACGGGCATCTCCCGCGAGTGGATCAACTCGGTGGAGGCGCTTCCGGACGGAACCCTCTGGATCATGACGCGCGATGCGGGCACCTTCGTAAACCGGCGGGGCAAGTCCAGGGCGGTGCCGCCCCCGCCGCCCAATTTCAGCTCCACCGCGCTGCGCCGGGATGGTTCGGTAGTGGCATCCGGGAGCGGAACGTGGGAAGCCGCGAACGACGTGTTCCATCCGCTGAGCGAGCTTGGCGGCGGCGATCTGAGCTGGGAGAGCGTGCTCGAACTGGCGGACGGGCGGCTGCTGCTCTGCGATGCGAACGGCTTGTACGCGGTCGAGGGAGAGCGCACGCACCTGCTTTGGGCGACCGACGCCGTGAACGGAAGGCCCCTTTCGCTGGCCCGCGGCCGCGGCGGAGTTGTCTACCTCGGGACGACACTGGGCCTGTTCCGGGTGACGCTAGTCCCTGGCGCGGCTCTCCATCGCGTGCAGGGAGTCGATGGCCCGGTGGTGAGTATCGTGGAGGATCGCGATGGCCTGGTGTGGGCCGCCACCTGGGGCCGAGGGCTCTTCCGAGCCGCTGCCGGGAGCGCATCTCGCTGGAGCCTGGAGAATGGCTTGACGGATGATTTCGTGCATACCCTCTTCGAGGACCGCGAAGGGAGCCTTTGGATTGGCACCAGGGCGGGCCTCAGCCGTTGGCGCAGCGGTCCGATCATTCCCTATGGGCCGGAGGAGGGCCTTGACGCCCAGTTCCTTTCCACGGTGATCGGTGCCCATCGGAATGAGATTCTGGTGGGCTCCTGGAGAAGGGGCGTGCACCGCCTGAAGAACGGGCGTATCGAAGCCGTACCCCTCGGCTTCCCGGTAGAATCCACTCTCATTCGCGCCATGGCGTTCGCGCCCAACGGGGACCTGTGGTTCAGCGACTGGCGGTCCTTGCATCACGATTCGCCGCGTGCCCGGACGGTATACCTCCAGGAACATCCGCGGCACGACCCCTCCGCGCACGCCATTCTTTTTGGCCGCAACGGTTCGCTCTGGCTGGGCGGCATTGACGGGCTCTATGTCTACTCCGATGCGAACCTTCTCGCCCACCCGCCGAAGCAATGGAGTGACCGGCAGATTCACTGCCTGCTCGAAGCCGCGGACGGAACCGTTTGGGCAGGCACCGGCCAAGGGCTGCTGGCCATCCGGGAAGGGAAGATTCGGGAGATTTCCGGTTTGCCTCATCCCTCGGTTACCGCGCTGTGGCAGGATTCCCAAGAGCGCGTCTGGGCCGCGACGCGCGCGAACGGAATCGTGCGCTTGGAAGGGGACCGCGCCATCGTCTTTGACCAGCGCCACGGTCTGCCGGAGTTGCCCGTTTACGGCATAGCCGAGGACCGCTCGGGCAGGCTGTGGCTGAGCTCTCCCGCCGGCTTGTTCGCGGTGTCTCTCGCCCAGTTGGACGCAGTTGCCGCGGGCGCACGGCCGGCCGTGGAGCCGATCGCGTTTGACAGCGAGGATGGCTTGCGCTCGATCGAGTTTCAGAACGTCGGCGCACCCTCGGTCTGGCGCGATGACGACGGGCACTTGTGGTTCGCCACCGTGCGCGGTCTGGTGGAAGTGCGCCCGGAGGCTCTGCGTCCGGCTGCGCCGCCGCGGATTCTGGAGAGCGGAATCCAATCGCTTGGCCGGACCCACGAGATCTCCTACTCCACCGACCGGCTTTATGGCGCCGACCGCACGCAGTTCCGCTATCGCGTGGAGGATTTGCAAGCGGATTGGATTCTGCTCGGCACCCAGCGCACGCTTCGCCTGGACACGCTGCCGTCGGGCGAACATCGCATCGACATTGCCGCCCGGATGCCCGGATCGGATTGGGGTGTGCCCGCCATCGTGCGCGTTGTACAGCCGCCGCGCTGGTTTGAAACCTGGTGGTTCTATCTCGCAAATGCCATGCTGTTATCGGCGCTCCTGTGGGCTACTTACCGTTGGCGAGTTTCGCGGGTGCGTTCGCGATTCGCCCTGGTGGCGGAAGAGCGCAACCGCATTGGCGGAGAGTGGCACGACACGCTGCTGGCGGGCTTCGCCGCCATATCCTGGCAGTTGGATGCGGCGAACAAGTCGCTGCCCCCGGCCGGAGCGGATTCGGCGCGGGACGCAATCCGGACCGCGAAAGACATGCTGCGCTATTACCGCAACGAAGCGAGGAGGGTGATCTGGGATCTGCGCCACAATTCTCCCGAACGTGAAAGCTTGCCAAAAGCTCTGGAGCGGACGCTCCGTGAAATGCCGCGCGATGGCGGCGCGGAGCACAATGTCAGCTTCGAGGGCGATCCCGACGCCATCCCCGCGGAGTTGGCGCACGGCCTGCTCCGCATTTGTCAGGAGGCGGCTCTCAATGCCTCCCGCCACGCGGAGGCTTCCGCGATCACCGTGCATCTCGCGGCCTCGCCCACGCGCGTGGAGGCCACGGTGAGCGATGACGGCCGGGGCTTTGACCCCAGTTCCGTCGCCGATGGGCATTTCGGATTGGCCATCATGAAGGAACGCGCCGCCCGTTTCGGAGGCTCCGTTCGCGTCGAAAGCGCTCCGGGTGCGGGCACAACCGTGTACGCGGAGTTTCCTGTCCATCGGGGGAAAAGGCAGTGAAAGGCGCCATCCGCATCCTCCTGGTGGAAGACCAGTACTTTGCCCGGCTTGCCTTGCACTCGGTAATCGACGCCCGCGACGACATGCGGATCGTCGCGGAAACCGCGAACGGAAGCGAAGCGCTCGGCCTCTACCTGGCCCACCGCCCGGATCTGGTGCTGATGGATCTCCGCCTCCCCGGACTTTCCGGCTTCGATGCGATTCGCGCCATCCGGGACGCCAATCCAGAGGCGCGCATCCTTGTGCTCTCGAATTACGAAGGCGTGGCGGATGTGGAGCGGGCGCTGGCGCTGGGCGCGCTTGGCTACCTCACAAAGGATGCCGACGCCGATCTCCTCATTGAAGGGATCCTGCGCGTGCACCGGGGACATCGCTATCTGCCCGCGCTGCTCGCGAGTCGCATTGACGAGGAACGAAACCTGGACCCGCTTACCGCCAGGGAAACGCAGATCGTCGCCCTGATCGCGGAGGGCCTCAGCAACAAGGAGATTGGCGAGCGCCTTGGCATCGCGGAGAAAACGGTTCGCGTTCACATGACGCATATCCTCGACAAAATGGGCGCAACGGACCGCACGCAATTGCTCATCATCGCCGTCCAGCGCGGAATGATTCACCTCGACTAGGACATTTGTCCAAAGACTTCCCGTGTCGGCGTTGATAGTCTGCTCCTGATCGTCCTTCTAAGGATGCAGGAATAAGCGGAATGTCCACTTCTCGACGTCACTTGATTTCCACGATGCTCGCCGCCCCTCTGGCCGGAGTGGCGCAGACTTTTTCGAGCCCCGGAACTACGGTCGGATTTAAGGCCGACAATGGGCCGGTTCGCACGGAATGCGGCGTCGGCGCGCTGATGCCCTGGGCGGATGCGCTGTGGGCCGTTACCTACAATAGCCACAAGATCGGCACCGGTTACGGCCTGGGCCTCTTCCGGATTGATGAGAAGCTCAACAGCGAGCGCGTTCATGTGCATAACGGCACGCACGCGAACCGGCTCATCCACCGCGAATCCAACCAGTGCTTCATCGGCCCCTACGTCATCGACGCGAGCGGCAACTGGAAACATATTCCGGAGCTCGACGATCACCGCCTCACCTCCACCTTCCGGCATTTGTCCGACCCCGCCAATCGCGTCTACCACATGACCATGGAGGGGCTGCTGCTGGAGATGGACGTGCGGGATCTCAAGCCCCGCGTCCTGTTCGATCTCGTGAAGGATATGAAGATCGCCAAGCGCCCGCACTTCAAGGGCGGCTATACGGCGCAGGGCCGCATCGCCGTTGCGAACAACGGGTTCTACGCATTCGGCGAGAACGGCGCCGGGCTCTTCGAATACGACGGCAAGGCGTGGAACAAGCTCTCCGGCAAGCCGCACATGGACGTGATGGCCCGGCAGGATCTGGGCCAGGTGCTGTTTGCCACCGGGTGGGACGAAGCCAGCGTCCTCTTCTGGGCATTGGTGGATGGCAAGTGGCAGAAATACCGCCTCCCGAAAGCCACCCATGCCATGAGCCAGGCGTGGCAGACCGAGTGGATGCGCATCCGCGAGGTGGAGACCGAGCATTTCCTCATGGATATCCAGGGCATGTTCTACGAACTCCAGCCTCTCCCCTTCGAGGGCCGCATCTGGGGCGTGAAGCCCATCTGCCAGCACCTGCGCATCATCCCCGATTACTGTGCCTACCGCGGCCTCTTCACCGTGGGCGGAAACCAGACCACACCCAACAACGACAACAACGCCGTCGTGGGCCAGCCGCAATCCGGGGTGTGGTTCGGCAAGACGGACGACCTCTGGAGCTGGGGAAAACCCGCCGGCTGGGGCGGCCCCTGGTGGAAGGCCGCCATCCGCAAAGGCGAGCCTTCGGACCCGTTCCTTCTCACCGGCTTTGAGCGCAAAATGCTGCACATCAGCGCCGACAGAGCCGCGGTTTTCGACGTGGAGATTGACTTCATGGGCAGCGGCGAATGGCACAAGTACGAACAGGTGAAAGTGCCTGTCGAAGGCTACGCCAAACACGTCTTCCCCGACGCCTTTTCCGCCCACTGGATACGCCTCACGCCGCAAGCGGATTGCACGGCAACGGCGGCGTTCTTTTTCGTCTAGACTTGCTTATATTGCTTCAGGAGCCAACCCATGCTTAGAGTTATTCTCGCCTTGCTCCTCACCTCCGGGCTCTCCTTGCTCGCTCAGCAAGGTACGGGTTCCATTTCCGGCACGGTCACCGACGCGCTTGGCGCGGCGGTCCCGGCGGCCGATGTGAAAATTACCAACACCGGCACCAACGCGGTTTCCCACGCCGCAACCAATGAAAGCGGCTACTTCACCGTCCCGGCTCTGCGCGTCGGCAACTATCAGGTCAGCGTCGAGAAGGCAGGGTTCAAGATGATCCAGCAAAGCGGGATCACCCTGCAGGTGGATCAGCGCATTGCACTCAACCTGAAACTCGAAGTCGGCGCGATGGCGGAATCGATCAGCGTCGTCGCGGATGCGTCCCTTGTGGAAACGGGCAGCGCGACGGTGGGCAAAGTCATTGAGAATCGGCGGATCGCGGAACTGCCTCTCAACGGGCGCAATGCGCTTGCGCTTGTCATGCTGACGCCCGGCGTGAAGTCGCAGGCGGGACCCACGAACAGCGGATTCGCCGATCGCGGCATTGCGCTCTCCGCAATGAGCATCAATGGCGGTCCGAGTTCGCTCAACAGCTTCGTGCTCGACGGCGGCAACAACAACAGCGCGTTTCTCGCGGATCTTAACGTGAACCCTACCGTGGACGCCGTGGAAGAGTTCAAAGTGCAATCGAACGTGATGTCGGCGGAGTTGGGTTTCACCGCCGGTGGCGTGGTGAATATCGTCACCAAGAGCGGCACCAATGACCTGCACGGTAACCTGAGCTACTTCGTCCGCAACGATGCGTTCGATGCGCGACGCGCGTTTGCCGCGGCCAAGGAACCCTTCCGCTATCACCAGTACGGCGGATCCCTCGGCGGCCCGGTTTTTCTGCCGAAATTTTACGACGGAAGGAACAGGTCGTTCTTCTTCTTCAACTACGAAGGATGGCGAAACCGCCGCTTCCAATCGAACATTCTCACGGTTCCCATCGAAGCGGAGCGCGGCGGCAACTTCTCCCAGCTCTTCGATTCCAACGGCAAGCTAATCCCCATCTATGATCCGAACACAACGGTGGCCAACCCCAGCGGCGGATATGCGAGAACGCCTTTCGCGAACAACATCATCCCCGCCAACCGCCTGGACCCGGTATCGCAGGCCATGATGCAGTTCTACCCGCTGCCCAATCGCGCGCCGAACAACGCGTTCACGAATTCGCAAAACTGGATCGGTCAGGTCGCGGAAAAGCGGAACATGAACCAGTACACCATCAAGGGCGATCACCGGTTCTCCGACAGCAACAGCGCCTCTTTCCGCTACCTCTACTACAAGCACTTCAACGACAACGGTTTCTTCTCCGGGTTGCCGGATCCGAACGTCCGCGCTCGCCTGGACAACTACCTGAACTACAATGCCCTGTTCAGCGATACGCACACATTCTCGCCCACGCTCCTCAACGAGTTTCGCGTGGGCGTGGCAAGGCAGGCCTTCCCCTTTCAGGCGTACAGCTTCGGGCAGGGATGGCCATCGAAACTGGGTCTTCCCGCATCCTTCCCGCAGGATACGCTTCCGCGCGTAAGCAATGGGCTCACGGGGTTTGGCGCGTTCACCGTCGGGTTGCGCGGCAGTACGACGTGGCAGTTCTTTGATATGGCCACGAAGATCTTCGGCGGTCACACGCTCAAGGTCGGCGCGGACGTCCGCGTCCAGCAAGCCAACAACTATCAACGCGAGGTGCCCTCGGGCTCATTCAATTTCGCCCAGGGCCTCACCGGAAATCCGCAGAGCCAGGTGGGCACGGGGAGTTCTTTCGCGACGTTTCTTCTCGGCTCCGTGAGCAGCGCCACGGTCACCCGCTATGCCGGGGAGTCCGATGCCGGCAAGTCTTATAGTCTGTTCGTTCAGGACGATTGGAAAGCCACCCGCCGGCTGACGCTGAACCTCGGTCTGCGCTGGGATTACCAGCAATGGCCCTTCGAGCGCAACAACGGCAATTCCAACTTTAACCCCTTCGCCACGAATCCGGACACCAAGCTTCCCGGCCGGATGGAATATGCGGGGATTGATTACGGTCGCACTCCGCTCGAACCCGTCTACAACAATTTCGGTCCGCGCATCGGCTTGGCCTATGACCTGCTCGGCGATGGAAAAACGGTCCTGCGCGCCGGTTACAGCATCTTCTACCCGCAGATTTTTTATCGTGACTTCTTTGGAAGCACCGCGGGCTTTGCAAACACCACCACCACCTACGTTCCGCCGAACAACAACACCAATCTCACGGCCTTCCAGTTCAAGGACGGATTGCCCTATCCCGCGACGGAGCCCCTCGGTTCCGTCCTCGGGCCGAGCTTCCTGCTGAGCCAGGGCGTCAATTGGGATCAGGGGAATGAGAAGGTGCCGATGTCTCAGCAGTGGACGGTCTCCTTGCAGCGGCAGCTTCCGGGGCAAGTGCTGGTGGATGCCGCCTACAGTGCGAACCGCGGCACGGGGCTGATTGCCAATGGGTACGACTATAACCAGTTGGATCCCCAATACCAGAGTCTCGGGCTCAGCCTCCAGAACCAGGTGGCCAACCCGTACAAGGGTTTGGTGCCCGGTGCGCTGGGCGGGAGCACCATCAGCCGCTCTCAATTGCTGAAACCGTTTCCGTACTACACAAGCGTAAACGTCCGAAATCCGCACCTAGGCAGCTCGATCTATCACGCGTTTCTCTTGAGCGTGGAGAAGCGGCTCTCGAACGGTTTCGCAATTCTTGGCTCCTACACGTTCGCGAAGCTCATCAGCGACAGCTCCAACGTGCCCATCAACTTTGGCTCCGTCGAAGTGAGCAGCGCCCAGGGCTATCAGAACGGGCTGTATGACCGTCGCGCTGAGCGCTCGGTAGACCCAAGCGACGTTTCGAACCGGCTCGTGTTGAGCGGGATCTACGAGTTGCCGTTTGGCAAAGGAAAGCACTTCGCTCCCGCGAGCGCGCTGGCGGAGAAACTGGTCGGTGGCTGGCAGGTGAATGTGATTTCCACGATGCAGGGCGGCCTGCCCCTCGTGGTTCGCGGGGCCAACAACTTCTTGGCGAACCGTCCAAACTCCACGGGCGTGAGCGCGAAGCTCGATAACCCAACGGCCGAGCGCTGGTTCGACACCACCCAGTTCCTGAATCCGCCGAACTTCACCTTCGGCAATGTGGGCCGGGCTCTTCCCGATGTGCGAAGCCCTGGCGTCGTGAACTTCGATCTGTCTTTGATCAAAGATACGTTGATCACGGAGAAGTTGCGCGCGCAGCTCCGCGCGGAAGCGTTCAACTTCGTGAATCACACCAACCTCGGCAGCCCGAACGCGTCGTTCTCCCCAGGAGCGGATGGGCGAAACCGGAGCGCCACCTTCGGCACGATCACGTCCTCTCGAGACCCAAGAATCGTGCAGTTCGGCCTTCGGCTCATTTTCTGATGCGAACCGTGCCCGCTGGCTATATGGGTGGGCGGCGCATCCTCCACCATTCTCCGGCCGGCTCCCCTCCACTCTAGGAGGAGAGCCGGCCGGTTTTCCATTTCACCACTTCCTGTTTCCTCTCGCGCCGGTCCGCGGCTTCGGTCCGAATCTCGCAACCTCCGTTGCTATACTTCGTGGAGATGGTTAGGCGCGCCGGACATCCTGAGGGGCTCACCTTAACGAAGCCCGGCGGCGAGGAACGCGGGTTCGTGGATCCTAAGCGGACGGCGGACGGGCCGGCCATCGAAGACCTGTGGGTGATGCAGGGCTCCATCTGCGACCTGAAGTGCAAGCACTGTTACACGGGCTCTTCCCCGCAAAACCATCGTCTTGAACAGATCCGTTTTGAAGAACTCCGCCCGCACCTCGAAGAGGCGGCGCGCTTCGGCGTGCAGCGAATCTGCTTCACCGGCGGGGAGCCGTTCGTCAACCGGGAAGTGCTCGAAGGCCGCGCCGCCCGCAACGAAGAGTTCCTCGCCAGCCTTGCGTTCGCTCTTACCCTCGCGCCCGTCGAGATCCTCAGCAATGGCCGGCGCTACATCCGCAACCATTTCGAGGCCTTGCGGGCACTAAGAGCGCGACACGGAGACAGATTGCGGCTGCGCATCACCTTGGAGAGCCCGGAACCGGCGCGGCATGATGCCATCCGGGGCAAGGGCACCTTCGCTCAAACGGTGGCCACCGTGCGGGACCTCGCCGACATGGGCTTCGTCCCCGTAATTGCGGCCGAGCGGCCCATGCTGGCTCAGTTGTCCGATGAGGAGATCCGCGACGCTTACCGGGCGCTCTTCGATGGTGCCGCCGTTGAAGTCAACCTGATTGAGAACATGCTGGAAGCCGGCCATGAATTGACGCGGATTGCGCTCGCGGGAGGAGTACCGCGCCCGGAAGTCTTCATCACCACCGATTGCTTTGCGATTCTCGGAAAACCGCCCGAATCCCTGATGTGCCACTTCAGCCGCTGCATCCAGAAAATCGACGGCGAGATCCACTATTACCCTTGTCCGGTGATCTACGATGATCCCGCTTTTGAGCTTGGCCGCACGCTCGGCGAATCCCTCCGCCGCGTCTATCTCGCGCACAAGAACTGCTACGACTACTGCCTGAAAGGCCGCGGCGCCTCCTGCCGGACGCGGACGATTTGAGCCCTCCGGCACGGGCGTCGCGGCATCTCTCGATTGCCCGTCAGGACTTCGGAGCCGCTTGCAGCATTTCGTCGATCGCCAGCGTGGAATGCGCGGTGGCCGCGCCCGCCCGCATCTCCGCGGAAACCCAAATGGCTTCCATGATTTCCTGCTCCGTCGCGCCCTTCGCCAGCGCGCGCTTGGTGTGCGCGCGGATGCAATACGGGCACTGCGTCACATGCGCCACCGCGATCGCAATCAGATCCTTCGTCTTTCCCGTCAGCGCCCCGTCCGCGAAAACCTGCTGGCTAAACGCGATGAACGCCGAGTAGGTCTCGGGCGTAAGTTCCTTCCGCTTTCGCGAGAACTCCGCCGAGGGTGCCGGGAATAGAGCATGTTCCATGAGTCATCCACCAATCGCTATTGGCCGTTCCTCCGGCCAAGAGATATTCCTTTCTGTTCCCATTCTGGCCCCCGTGATACACGGAATCCAAACAAGCGGGTATGGCGGCGGCAGCCTCAAGCAAGCTGAGCCACCCACTTCCAGCGCAATCGCAGGCCTACTGCGCCGCGCCGGCCGTGCGCTCGCGGTATGCGGAACGGATGGCCTTGGCGAGCACGGATGGCGGGCATCCCTTCACGACATAGCCCGCCGCGCCGAGTGTCTTCGCCTCTTCGAGAAATGCCGGGTCGCTGTGAATCGTGAAGAACACCACCGGAGGGTTCCCCATGTGGCCGAGTTCCTC